>JANMNT010000368.1:0-4387 GCA_031368465.1 Burkholderiales bacterium | reverse complement strand
GCCGGCTTCGGCCTTTTCTGCCGGCTTATCCTGTGCGGTTGCGACATTGATCGATAGCCCCGCGATTGCAGCGGCGATCGAGAGGCACAGGGTTGATTGACGAGGGGCGGGAACTGAGGTTCGAAAGGACGATTGCATATTGTGGCTCCTGATGTTGTATTTGGGTCGTCTGTTTGCAGGATTGAGAGCAGAACGTTTTGGTGTTGATGCGGCATGTTTTTTTTGTTGAAGCGCAATATCATGCCTGCTCGGTACATCTGCGCGAATGTTTAATGGGGATTGGGTTTGGCGCGTGTGAAATCAGACAAAAATGACACGACTGTTGCAAGAGTGCGAAAATTGCCGCAACATCGATTTATGACAGCACCTCAATTTCCGCATTGAATATCAGTGCTAGCAAATTGAAATAAAAGGAAAAACATGGAAAACAAGCCGATTCATCATTGGAATCAATCAATCGCGCGCAGGCTCGACCTTGGAAAGTTTTGCCGTGAGGTGTTGGTGTTTGGGCTGGCACTTTGCGCATTTGCCGCAGGCGCCGCCGACGTCAAGAAAACCAACGCTGCAGCGCCCTACAAAAGTTACAGCGAAATCATTGCAACGGCGGCGGCGGCGGATTGGCGGACACCCGATCCGGAGAATGTCATTTATCTTGATTTGGCGGGCGGTCGCGTCGTGCTTGAGTTGGCGCCGCATGTCGCGCCGAATCATGTGGCGAATATTCGAACACTGATTCGGGAAGGCTATTTTGATGGCTTGTCGATCATTCGTTCGCATGACAACTATGTCGTTCAGTGGGGTGACGCGGATGAAAAAGATCCACGCGTGATGAAAAACGGCAAGGCAAAGTTGCCACCGGAATTTACCCGCACGTTAAGCAAAAAAGAATTCAGCACATTTGCCTTTGACCGCCTGCCGGATGTTGATGGTTACGCGCCGCAGGTTGGCTTTGCCAGCGGCTTTTATGCGGGCCGCGATCCCAAAACATCGCAGGTCTGGCTGGCACATTGTTACGGCGCGCTCGGGGTGGGTCGTGGTAATGCGCTCGACTCAGGGAGCGGTGCATCACTTTATGTGGTGACAGGCCATGCGCCGCGTCATTTGGACAAAAACATCACGCTGGTTGGCCGCGTGTTGCAAGGCATGCCGTTGTTATCGAGCCTGCCGCGCGGAACAAAAGCGCTCGGGTTTTATGAAAAGCCAAGTGAATTTGTGCCGATCAAATCGATCCGGCTCGCCGCCGATGTAACGGCTGCTGATCGGACCAACCTGGAAGTGATTCGCACCGACACACCGTTATTCACGACGGCGGTGGCGGCGCTGCGCAATCGCGGTGGTGACTGGTTCAAAGTACCGGCGGGGCATGTCGAGCTGTGCAATGTGCCGATTGCGGTGCGGGCAAAACCTTAAGCAATGCATTTCAAATCGTGCGCCGTCAGGTTACCAGCACAATTTTGCCGACCGCTTTGCGGTTCATCACGGCATTCAACGCATCGGCCGCGCGGGACAACGGATAGGTCGCCGAAATTAATGGTTTGAGTTTGCCCTGCGCAAGCAGCCCCATCAGCGCCTGCATATTTTGCGCGCTGGCAGCGGGTTCATTTTTGACGAACGAACCCCAGAACACGCCGACGATGGACGAGCCTTTGAGCAGCGTCAGATTCAACGGAATCTTCGGGATATCGCCCGCGGCAAAGCCGACCACCAGATACCGGCCGCGCCACGCCATCGATCGTAACGCCGGCTCCGCATAGTCGCCACCGACCGGGTCGTACACCACGTCAACGCCACGTTTACCAACCAGCGCGTCGATCTGCTCGCGCAAATTGCCGGCACTGTAATTGATCACCTCGTCCGCACCGTGTTGTTTGCAAATCGCCAGCTTTTCGCCGGTCGATGCCGCGGCGATGACGCGTGCACCCATGGCTTTGCCGATTTCGCACGCGGCCAGGCCAACACCGCCGGCGGCACCGAGCACCAGCAACGTTTCGCCGGGCTGGATCGCCGCGCGGTCTTTGAGTGCATGGTATGACGTACCGTAGGTCAATACGAATCCCGCTGCGAGGGGAAACGGCGTGCCTGGTGGCATCGACATGACCTGTGCGGCGGCGCATTTTGCTTCTTCGGCAAACCCGCCCCAGCCGGTGAATGCAATCACCGCGTCACCGACACGCACGTTGGTGACGCCGTCACCGATTGATTTGACGACGCCGGCAACTTCACCACCCGGCGAAAACGGCATCGGCGGTTTGAATTGATATTTGCCTTGAATAATGAGTGTGTCGGGAAAATTCACCCCACACGCTTTGACACTCACCACCACTTCGCCCGCGCCGGCCTCAAGCGGCGCGACATCTTCAACAACCAACGAATCGGGCAGCCCGTAGGCTTTGCACAACACGGCTTTCATGAATGATTGTCCTTGATCGATTGAAATTTTTTTGTTGGTTGCCAATGTGGTTGTTCATGCCGGCGAAAGTGGCGTAGCATCAGCACGTTACCCGCCTGATTGTCAGGATAGATTAGTCGCCAGGAGAGCATTATGTCGCGCAAGTCCCCCATTTTGTTGTGCGCCGCATTGGTCGCCATGTTTGCCTCCGGCATTGCCGGCGGTTCATTGGCAGCGGGCTTTGACACCACGCCGACCGAGAACGCCACCGACAAAAATTTTGTCGCCGGAAAAAAGGCAATCGACGCCAAGAAGTGGACTGAGGCGATTGATCAATTCAAAAAAGTTGTCGCCGCCGATGCCGACAATGCCGACGCGCATAACTATCTGGGTTACGCCTATCGCTGGACCAAGAAGATGGATGAGTCGTTCAAGCATTACAACATTGCGCTGAAGCTTTCACCCAACCACCGCGGTGCGCACGAATACATCGGTGTGGCGTATTTGAAAGTGAATCAACCCGACAAGGCCAAAGAGCATCTTGCCCGGCTCGAAAAAATCTGCGGCTTGAAGTGTGAGGAATATCAGGATCTGGCCAGAGCGTTCGCAGCATACAAACCGGCGGCAAAGTAATAAAGTCATTTATCCACGGACGTTTTGAGCAAGAAATGTCTGGAAACGCCCGCCGATAAACGAGTCGCGAAATCGCTTGACGTTTTTCTAAATGAGAATTATTCTTATTTGGACGCGCGCTGTGTTGCGCATAAACGGAGTGAATCGACATGGAATATCTGGATATTCGCGGCGGCAAAGAGGCCGATGGCAGCGACCCGCAGGCGGTATTGGGCGCAACCCTTTGTATGATGAGTTGTTCGATGCAATCCGGCTGCCGCATCTATCTTGTGCGCATCGCCGAGAATCTCGAGTGGCTCGGCGCGCTAAAGACACTGGACGGCGACTTCCGCCGACTGTGCCGTCGTTTGGCGGCACACTGGGAGGCGCAAGCCGCAGAATCAGCCGATGGTGCGACGGGCAATGTTTCAATGCGCCTGTTTAACACGCCGTCCAACACCAGCCATTGAGCACACGAAGGAGTTGTGGCGACCAGCAGCTAAATGGCCCCGGCGCTGCGCAGCAGGTCGGCGATACGCGCGGCAATCATTTTGTAGCCGGTCGCATTCGGGTGCACCAAGTCACTCTTCTTGCTGTTGTCGGTCAATATTTCCTGCAAGATTTTGATGTCGACCGGAACGCGTAACTCTTTGGCAATCTCGGCATAAAAATCCGGCGGCGAAGGAAACAGGCCGGGCTTGGGTGTGGCAATCAATACCACGCTGATATTGCGCGATTGCGCCAGCCTGATCATTGCCCTGATGTTTGCGGCAGCTTCGCTGTCTGGTTTTTTTTGCAGAAAGTCGTTGCCTCCGTGGCATAGCACCAATAGAGCCGGTTGCACCTCGTCAAGCGACGCGGGTAATCGCCGCAACCCGTCCGCGCTGACTTCGCCCGGCACACCGTCACCCACAACCTTGCGCCCGATCTGCAGCGCCAGTTGCGAGGGATAGGAAGTCTCGGGCGACGCACCGGTGCCAAACGTAAGTGAATCGCCAAACGCAAGCACGACGGCGTCAGCCTTTAGCGCCGGCAGCGAAGATGATTTGCTGCAGCCGCCGGCGCACGCAAGCAGCGTGACGCAGACCAACCAACGCAACCATCCGGCCAACTGGTTGTGCATCAGGTCGCGGATTGTTTGGTTGGCTGCGCGCGGTCGAAGGCTGGCAGTGTCATGGCGCGATGGTAAATGTCCATGATGATCGGAAATTTGTCGAGCGCACACGCAAACCGGTTTGCGTTGGTCACCTGCGGGATCAAACAAATATCGGCGAGGGTTGGCGCATCACCGATACAAAAAGGCGACTGCACCATGCGGCTGGCAAGCATGTTCTCAAGCGCGGTGAAGCCTTCGATTATCCAGCCGCAGTACCACTGTGTCTTGAC
>JANMNT010000362.1:0-2962 GCA_031368465.1 Burkholderiales bacterium | reverse complement strand
TTTATGAACAGACGTCATGTGTTGAAGGCCAGCGGTGGTACCACCGTCATGGCATTGTTGGTTTCCGCCGGGCTGATCAAACCGGGCGACGCTTTTGCCCAGGAGTGGAACAAAAACGCGTTTGAGACAAAAAATCTTAATGACACGGTCAAGGCATTGGGTGGTGCCGCTGCGGCTGAATCAAAAGACATTTCATTTGTGAATGCGCCTGACATCGCCGAAAACGGCGCGGTGGTGCCGGTCGGTGTGCAGAGCAAGATTCCCAAAACCGAAATGATCGCGATTCTGGTCGAGAAAAATCCAAATTCGCTCGCGGCCATGTTCACGATTCCAGACGGTACCGAAGCCGTGGTATCGACCCGCGTGAAGATGGGGCAGACGTCGAATGTCCATGCGGTGGTCAAGGCGGACGGCAAGTTTTATTTCGCCACCAAAGAAATCAAAGTCACCCTGGGTGGTTGCGGCGGCTAATGCAACGCGTGATGCGTCTGCAAGGCAATCAATGGGGCAGGTCAGATAAATCGTTTCAGGAATTTGAAGTAAGGAGAAAACCATGGCAGATCCGATGAGAATTCGCGCCCAGATGATGGGTAATGCAGTTGATGTACGTGTGCTGATGGCGCATGAGATGGAAACCGGACAGCGTCGCGACGCCGCCGGGAAGTTGGTGCCTGCATGGCACATCACCAATGTCACTGCCACGCACAACGGCAAGACGGTGTTGACCGCGCAATGGGGCCCGGCTGTGTCAAAAAATCCGTTCCTGTCGTTTCGCTTTGCCGGCGGCAAGGCCGGTGAAAAAGTGGTTGTCACCTGGACCGACAACAAGGGCGACAAAAGATCCGATGAAGCGGTGATTTCGTGATCACCACCCGACGCGCAGTGTTGGCTGCGTTGTTGGTAACCGGCGCAGCGGTGTTTTCTGGATGCGCGCTGGTGGTTGGTGGCCAATCAAAGACCACCGCGGCAGCCGATACGCCTGTCAAGGTGATCTACCACGTCAGCGAAGGCAACGATCAAGCCACTGCTGCGCTGCGCAATATTCGCAATCATTTGTCAGCCGACCCGACGGCTAAAATCAGCGTGGTGACCCACGCAAATGGTATCGACTTTTTGCTCGACGGTGCCAAGGACAAGGCGGGCAACGAGTACGCGGCAAATGTGCAGGAACTGGTCAAGCGCGGTGTCGATTTCCGTGTTTGCAAAATCACGCTGGAACGACGCATGATCGACCCGAAGCGGGTGATTGAGGAAGCGCGGTTGGTGCCGAGTGGTGTTGCCGAGGTGGCGAAATTGCAGGCTAGGGAAGGTTATGTGTATTTGAAGCCGTAGTGCTGTCGCAGTATCTCGTAACAGCCATCTGCCGTGCGCTGAGTGTGCGTGTGGGTGGGATAAAAAATAATCCGGAGGAAGCCCGATGAATCAAGTGAAGAATCTGCCGGCAGTTTGGTCGATCGCCTGCATTGCGATGGCAATTGGTTTGGCCACAATGCCCGATGCAATGGCCCAACAGCCAGCCAAACCCGCCGCAAAGGCCGCTACCAAGGTGCCAAGCGCAACTGCCGCCGCCCCCGCCAAGAGCTCCGACGCCACCGTGCGTGAAATCGAAAAATACCGCGAAGCACTCGCCGACGGCAACCCGGCAGATTTGTGGGAAGCGCGCGGCGAAGACCTTTGGAAACAAAAGCGCGGACCGAAGATGGCGTCCTTGCAAGCGTGCGACCTCGGGCTGGGTGAGGGTGTGGTCAAGGGTGCTTATGCACAATTGCCCAAATACTTCGAGGACACCGACAAGGTGCAGGATCTTGAATCAAGGCTGGTCAGTTGCATGGTGATGTTGCAGGGATTCACCTATGATCAAGCCAAACGCGCACCGTTCGGCTCGCCCGACAACAAGTCAAACATGGAGGCGCTGGTCGCCTACGTCACGGCTAATTCGCGCGGCGTGAAGATGAACGTTTCGCAGAAACACCCGAAAGAAAAAGAAGCGTTTGCCATCGGCAAAAAAATGTTTTTTCATCGCGGTGGACCGCATGACTTTTCGTGTGCGACCTGCCACGCGCAAGACAACATTCGTATCCGTCTGCAGGATTTGCCAAACCTGACCAAGGCCGAGCCCGCACAGCGCGCCTACACCAGCTGGCCTGCGTATCGCGTCAGTCAGGGTGAGTTGCGTTCGTTCCAATGGCGTTTGTTTGATTGTTTCCGCCAACAACGATTCCCCGAGCTCGATTTCACCTCGGAAGGTTCGGTGGCATTAACAACGTATCTTGCGCGCAATGCCAATGGTGGCGTTTTTAACGCGCCAGCGATCAAGCGCTAGGAAGGCCAACATGAAAAAAAATCATCTCAGCGCAGTTGTCGGATTGATTACCGCCTCGGCCGTTGCATTGTCTGCACAGGCGCAAACCAAGAACGCGGCACCGGACCGTGCCACCGAAGTCATGACCAATGCTTTTAAGGAGCGCGGTCAGGCCAAGCTGGATCGCTTGAAACAGGACAAGGCAATGGAAGCGTGTACCAAGTACACCCTGACACCTATTCCAAAGGCGCTTGCCAAACAAATCGAAGAAGAAAACTTCAAATCGATCCCGTTTCCCGCCGATGGCAAGTATTTGGGCGATTGGAAAGCCGGCGAGCGCATCGCACAATCGGGTGTGGGCATGCAATTCACCGACAATCCGGCGAATCCAAGCGGGGCAAATTGTTACGCCTGCCACAAGCTCGACCCAAAGGAATTGTCCTACGGCACCATCGGCTCGACGCTGGAGAAGTTCGGCAAGATTCGCGGCTACACACCAGAAATTGCGAAATACGCGTACGGCAAAATCTATAACTCGCAGGCCTATTCGGCGTGTTCGAATATGCCGCGTTTTGGCCACAATAAAATTTTGACCGAAACACAGATCAAAGACTTGGTGGCGTTGTTGATGGATCCTGAGTCGCCAGTTAACAAGTGACA
>JANMNT010000320.1:0-4269 GCA_031368465.1 Burkholderiales bacterium | reverse complement strand
CCGGGCCGTTGTTGGCGTCCGTATCCAGGTAGGCCTTCTTGTCACCCGGACAGTAAAATGGCCCCGTTGCACCTGATGCGCCAACACTCGCTTTTTTTGGCGGCACCGGAACAGTCACCGGGTCGAAATATCTGATCACCTTTCGCGACAAAAAGGTGCTGGTCGATTGCGGTCTGTTTCAGGGATTCAAACAACTGCGCCTGCGCAACTGGGCGCCGCCTCCGTTTAGTGCACGTGAAATTGACGCCGTTGTGCTCACCCACGCGCATATTGATCACAGCGGCTACCTTCCGTTGTTGGTCAAGAATGGATTTCGCGGCAAGGTCTATTGCAGCCGTGGCACCGCCGAGTTGTGCCGGATATTGCTGCCGGATTCCGGACATCTGCAAGAGGAAGAGGCAAACTACGCCAACCGGCATACGTTTTCGAAGCACAAACCGGCGCTGCCACTTTATACCGTCGAGGATGCAAAATTTGCCTTGACGCTGCTCTGCCCGATCGACTTTGCAGAATCACAGCCGGTCGCCAAGGACATTTCGGTGCGGCTCGAGCGCAACGGCCATATTCTTGGTTCATCGTCGCTGACATTTGACATCAATGGCAGAAAACTGGTGTTTTCCGGTGACCTAGGCAGGTCGAATGACGCGGTTATGCGACCGCCGGTCGTATTGACCGGGGCGGACTATCTGGTTGTTGAATCGACCTACGGCGACCGGCTGCATGAAAAAGTAAATCCGGCAGACGCACTTTGTGCCGTGGTCGATCGCACCCTGCGACGCAATGGCGTGGTCGTCATCCCGGCGTTTGCAGTTGGCCGGGCGCAATCGATCATCTACCACCTGCACCAATTGCAAAAGTCCCGGCGCATTGCCAACGTGCCCATTTATCTGAACAGCCCGATGTCGGTCGATGCAACACGCTTGTTTGCGCACCATCAGGACGAACATCATCTTTCGAAAGACGACTATCAGGCGCTTTTTCGGTCTGTGAAAATCGTCAACACGCCCGAGGACTCGCGCCATCTCAACACCCTCCACGGGCCGATGGTGATTGTTTCCGCCAGCGGCATGGCCACCGGGGGGCGGGTGTTGCACCATATCGAACGCTTTGCCACCGAGGCCAAAAACACCATCCTGTTTGCCGGCTTCCAGGCGGGCGGCACGCGTGGTGCCAGAATGGTTGCGGGTGAAAAAGAAATCAAGATATTCGGACGTTATGTGCCGATCCGCGCAGAAGTGGCGAACCTCGACGGACTCTCATCACACGCCGACTACGCGGAGATTCTCGATTGGTTAAAAGGGTTTCAACATCCGCCAACCATGACGTTTGTCACCCACGGCGAGCCGGCGGCCGCCGACGCAATGCGACTGCATATCAGCGAGACGCTGCAGTGGCCGTGCGAGGTGCCCGACTATCTCGAAACGGTAACGCTGGCCTGAGTCGGTTCGAATCGGCCTGCCCGCATGCGGCCGGTTATTTTTGCAAGCCTGCCAGAAATTGCTGAATCGCGAGGCGCGATTCAGGCTCATCAAGCGTCGGTGCGTGACCGCGCCCGGGGATGGTGACTGCCGTCACCATCGGTAGCCGTCGCACCATTTCCTGCTGCGTGGCTGCAGACAAGATGTCGGAAATTTCGCCGCGGATGACCAACATCGGCTTCGGCGGCATGGCGTCGAACAGCGGCCAGAGATTGCTGGCGGCGGTGCCGGCGGCGACACCCAAGGCAATCGCCGGATCGTAGTCGAGGACAATCATGCCGTCACGCTCCGTGCAGACATTGCGTGCCATGGCAAGCCAGTCATCGCGCCCATAATTCGGAAACGCAACGCCATTTATTTGTTCGATTTGTGTTGCCGCTTCTTCCCACGTTTTTGCCGCCGCGGTTTTGCCCACATAGCCGGCAATCCGCTGAATACCGTGCGCCTCCACCACCGGACCGACATCATTCAGAACGACCGCGGTGACACGCGCCGGATCGGTTGCCATCATGATCATGGCCATCATGCCGCCGAGCGAGGTGCCGATCAACACCGTTTCCGCGATGCCCAAATGATCGAGCAACGTGATCATGTCGCGTGCATAACGGTCCGGCCGGTAATGGGTCGGGTCGGGGTCCCGCTCAGCGCGACCGCGGCCGCGTTGATCTGGACATAACACCCGGTGCGTCGCACGCAAGCTCTCGGCGAGACCGGCGAAATCCTTGCTGTTGCGCGTCAGACCGGGCAGACAAAGGACGACCGGCGCGCCGGCATTGGGCCCTGCGTAGTCGCGCGAATAAAGACGCAAACCATCATCGCTTTGATAAAAGACATCGACAAAATTCATCACGTTGCCCCAAAGGACTTACAATTAAGTGTGACGACAGTCGGCAACAACACCAACCTGCGGCGCTGGCAGTCAATTGCGCACGCAACGGCATGGCAGACAAATGCAAACAATTCATGAAAAAAACTGATAGCGTTGACAGGTCCAAAGGTACGGCATCCAGCAAGCCGGATCGGTCGCCGCGCGCGCTGGTCGGACGGCCGCGCAAACAAAACGGCAGCGCCGTTGCCGCCGATCGCATCCTGGACGCGGCGGAGGATCTCTTTTCCAAGCGTGGGTTTGACGGCGTCACCATTCGCGAGGTGGCGACACTTGCCAACGTCGACACCGCCTTGGCCCACTATTACTTCACCAGCAAACAGGGTTTGTTTGACGCAGTGCTGTCGCGCCGCGCCGAACAGGTTTTTTCCGAGCGCATGGCGGCGTTTGACCGCTACGAAGCTGAACATGGCGATCACGCCACGGTTGAAGGTGCGGTCGCCGCGTTTATCATTCCGCTGCTCGAGCGAGCGCGAAACGGCGACATCGGCTGGAAAAATTATTTTCGATTGATTGCGCTGGTCAACAACGATGCGTCCCACGTGGCACTCTCCATCATGTCGTATTTTGATCCGCTGGTGCACCGGCTTATTGCGCTGGTCAAACGTGCGCTGCCAGAGGCACCCGAGGAAGAACAGTTTTGGTGCTTTCATTTTCTGACCGGCTCGCTCACCCTGGCACTTTCGCGTACCGGACGTCTGGACCGCGTCAGTGGTGGACGCTGCAAATCTGATGATCTCGCCTCGATTGAACCGCGCATGGTCGAATACTGTGCGGCCGGCTTCCGCAGCCTGTGCGTGCGCGGTGGCCGGCAGACTTTGAAGAAGACCGGCGGCTCCTTGCGGGCCGCCGGTTTCCGGCACCCCGATCAAAAGTTATAAGCGACACCGGCCCGGTACTGGCGCGGCGGTCCATAGAAGCCAGTAAGAATGCCAAAGGCCCCGATGTTGTAGCCGTTGGTACGGTATTCCTTGTCGAGAAGGTTTGAGCCCAAGAGGCTGAACGACCAGTTCTTGTCGTATTTCCAGAACAGTCCGGCGCCGAGCAGGCCATAACCATCCTGCGCGATCACCGGGCTCAGGTCGGTCGTCGGGTACACATGCGACTGGTGCTTGTAACCCACGCGTATCCGCAGGCTTTCACCGATCGCAGGCTTCATCTGATGCTCGATGTTGATACCGCCCTGGAAGCGCGGCGCGTTGGTGAAGCTCTGGCCGTCGGCAACGTTGACCCCGCGCGTGATGTACTCGTCGTAACGCGTGTTCAGCGCTGCAACGTGGCCGTTGATTGTCCAGTCAATCGCCGGCTTCCACGCGAATTCAACTTCAAGGCCAGCGGCGTGCGCCTTGCCCGCGTTGGTAAAGTCGCCGAAGAAGCTCGATACGCCAGCGGCGTTGGTGAAAGATGTAAAGATCGACAGCTGCACGTTTTTGTACTTGGTATAAAACAAC
Organism: Burkholderiales bacterium; assembly: GCA_031368465.1. Lineage (GTDB taxonomy): Bacteria > Pseudomonadota > Gammaproteobacteria > Burkholderiales > Usitatibacteraceae > UKL13-2. The sequence goes on along the minus strand of JANMNT010000320.1, from coordinate 454 downwards.
GCGCTGTTGACCAGCAGCTTGCCGCCGGCGAAGATAGACTTGCTGCCGACTTCATAGGTATCGACGATTTCGTCCTTAAAGGGATTGGCGGATGCCGGGAAAGACACCGTATTGGCGCGGATGTTGTAGCCGCCCGACTTGAAGCCGCGCGCGGCCGAAGCGTACAGTTTGGTTTCGTCGCTCGCCTTGAATTCGAGTGAGAGCTTTGGCGAGTAATTGCGGAAGGTAATCGATTTGTCGAACTTCGCGACGTTAACGAAGGGGCCTGTGAACCCTATACCCAGAAGTGCCCGGTTATCCGCGACGGCGCGTTTGGTTTCGTCGGTGAATCGCAGCCCGGCCCCAAGGGTCCATCGGGGAGCCAACGTCTGGCTCCAGTCACCATAAAGCGCGGTGCTTTTCGTATAGACCGTGCCGATGGTTTGACCAAACAATCCCGCTCGATTCAAGAAGT
>JANMNT010000251.1:0-25864 GCA_031368465.1 Burkholderiales bacterium | reverse complement strand
TGAGCCGACCCTGAAGTAATAGGGGCCGGCCCTGGCCACTTTAACTTTCCTCGCAGCGCATGGACTTCTTCAAATTGATTTCGCCCCCCCGCCCTGACGGCCGACTCAATCCTCAGACTCCCGCCCAAAAGATTCCAGCTTCCGCAAAAACGCCCTCGCCACCACCACATCGCTCCCCGCGATCCCATCTGTGAATTTCTGGAACCCGGGCGATCCACTTAAACGACCGGCGAGTTGCTTCGACGCCCACAGCGCAAACGGAATGAAGGCGACGCCAAAGGCAATATTCCATGCGATGAATGTCGGCATGAATGCAGATGCCGTGTAAAGGTTCACCCCAAGCAGGCCTTTGAATAGCACCAGCACAAATGGAATCCACCACAGCAGCTGGCCGGTGAGGAACGCCCACTTGAATGTGTTGAGCCGCGAGATTTTGATCAGCGCGATCTGGCGTTGCAGTTCCAGTACCGGGCGGCCGTAGTCGAGGCTTCGAACCTGGCTGCGTTGGTGGATGCTCAATGCCAACATCGCCACGGTCCAGACCTGCAGCAACACAGCCGGCAGCAGAAAGGCGGGCTGCTCGAGATGACGGGCGATGAACCAACCGAAGAACGCGAGGAACGGCAAGGTGAACAGGATTTGGAACACGTTTCCGGTGGTGGCGCTGCCGAGCGTTGCGCTGTGTTTGTCCAGCAGCGTTTCGCGAAGCATCAATGTGTTCATGCGCAGTTGCGTTTCGAGCTGGCGATCGCGCGCCATCCATTCGGTTTTTAGGTCATCGAGTGTCAGGTTCATATTGGCTTTCCTTCTATATGGGGATGCTGTTCGTGCTGTTATTGGAATTCAGCTTGCAGTTTTGTTTTCAGGCGATTGATACGGGTGCTGACGTTACTGGCGCTGATGCCGACGACCTCGGCGATTTCCTCGCTGCTGAAGCCCTCGAGGAAAAGTAGAATTAGCGCGCGGTTCAGTGGATCGAGCGCGTCGATCATCTGCCGCAGCGCACGCATGTTGTCGCCATCGGTATCAAAGAGCGCATCGGCGGCGGCGATGTCGAGTCCGTATTCCTCCAGCGGCACGGTATCGCGTATGCGCCGACGCTCGCTGCGGTAATGCGAGATGGCCACGTTGACGGCGATGCGATACATCCACGTCGAAAACTGCACCCGCTCATCGAACCGTGCATAGCCACGCCACGCCTGGATCAACATCTCCTGCACGAGGTCCTGCCGGTCGTCGCGGTCGCGGCAATACATATAGGCGACCTTAAACAGAATCCGCTGGTGTTGGGCCAGGCGCGCGACGAATTCGTCAGCGAGTGGCATGGAGGTGGGAGTCGAAGGCATGGCGTCGTGGGTGAGTTTGGCTTGCATGATGCGTTATTCGCGCGGTGGCTGAAATAAATCACAGACGACTGAAAGTATTTTTCCAGGCAATCAAAGGGGGCAGGCTCGAATGGCACGTACTTTAGGACTAAATTGGGCCCCCCCAATCAGAATTTGTGATTCATAGCGCCAATCTAGAGTTTGTCTCCCCGGCGCAATCCTTGTGGTTGTTCGCCGGAATGACATGCTTAAGCAAGTGCCCTTCGGGTATATCAAAAGAACCAGGGTTGATTATTCTCATTAATGGTTTCGGACAAATCACAATTATTTTCATAAACCCTAGCATCCGCGAGCATTTCCAAGAATTTATGCCGGGAATACGCCGCCAATAAACGAGTTTGATGTCGAGATTGTGTAAATGCCACAGCCATGGCCTAATTAAATTTGATTAGCTACCTACTGCCAAAGCGCACCCCCACGTATGCTCAAGACACCTTCCACCGCAGTTGTAGTGCTATGCCTGCTCATTTGCACTTCCGTCCACGCCGACACTAAGCTCAACTGGCAAGCACTACTAAACGCCGGCAAAACTGGCGAGGCGCGCAAACTTTGCAATGACGCTGTCCGCGCAACCGAGTCGAACCGCAAAGCAGAAGGCTACAAGTGCCTTGCGAATATCGCTCTTCGTGAAGGGGAACGCGTGGCGATCTCTAGCAATGAGCTCGGTGGTGGGACGCTTGGCAGCGGCTATACCGATAAAGCAGTGGACGAGGCGTTGAAGAATCTCAACGCCGGATTAGAGATCGCACCGCAAGACTTGTCGATTCATCAGGGGCGGCTCTGGGTGTTGATGAACGCCCGGCGATATGAGGCAATGATCGCTGCGCTAAGACAGTCCATCTCGATCTACAAGGGTCGCGACACTGTGGGGATTTGGATCTCATACTCGGCAGATCTATTTAACGACGGTCAGATGTCAGCAGCCATCCGCGTGCTGAAGGTTCTCGAAGAAAGCTATCCGCCAGATCATCGTGTGCAGGGCAACTTGTCTGGCGCGTATGCAATGCTGAAAGATGACCCAGTCGCGCTGAAGCACGCGAGGCTTGCGGTTGAGCTTGCGCCCATGGACCCAATCAACACGTGGAACCTTGGGCGAATCCTCGATTACATGGGCCAATATGTCGAGGCAGAAAAACACTACAGCAATTCTCTAAAGCTCGAAGCGCAAAAGAGTGGCGGTCGGGCCAGCGAGGATAGGCAGTGCGCGTACGCAGAATTGCTTGCTGACCGACTAAACGACAAGGTTTAGCTCTGCTCACCTGCTGGACGCGGGTGTAAAAAATTTGATGAGTGGTGTGACCTTAAGAAGTCTAATTAGGCGTACATAAATAATCAGGGCCAATTTGGCCCCTCTGGGTTTTCCAATTTCTGCCATCCAAAAATCATGCGATCCAAGGAATTAAAGGGGCCAGGCTCGCATTTCTCAACTGATCGGGGACAGACCACGATTACTTCGGCAAACTCTAGCGTGCGCTAATTGGGGACGGACTACGATTGTTTTTTGCTAGCCGCCAGTTACTTTGAATAATCGTGGTCTGTCCCCTAATATTAACCATCGCTTATGGGAAAACAGATGATCAAAACGCAAAGACTACTTTTTGCCGCGCTATTTGCTAGCTTGGCGTCTGTTGCGGCAGCCGGAAGTGAGCGCATCATGGGATTGCCTTGTGAGGGCTGTGAGTCGGTATTCGAAGGAATGCCAACCACCATCACATCGACGGCGCGTATTGGTCGCGTGAATGAGCCGGGTGAGGCGATGGTGTTGACGGGTGTGGTTCGATCGCGCGCTGGCCAACCGGTCGCAGGGGTGATCGTTTACGCGTACCAAACGAGTAGTCGCGGCCGTTATCCGACCGATGACACCCTGCGTAGACGTGCGTCGCATCGCCACGGTACGCTTCGTGCATGGACCAAGACCAACGCGCAAGGTGAGTACGGTTTCGACACCATTCGACCGGCAGGCTACCCCGGTACAGACTTGCCCCAACACATTCACATGCACGTCATCGAACCGGGACGCTGCACGTACTACATCGATGACGCGATGTTTCTCGACGATCCGCGACTGACCAGCGAAAAGCAGCGTCAGCTGATGGGCAATCGCGGTGGTAATGGCATCTCGATGCCAAGCCGCGAGCTGGATGCCAACGGCAAGACCAAGTGGCGCGTGCGCCGCGATATCGTATTGGGAGAACGGATCAGCGGCTACGACGCTTGCGCAAAATAAATGGGGCAAGGGTCGATTATTTTGAGTGTCGTGCAACGACATAGACCCTGAGCCTTTAATTACATTCATCGCTGCCTAGTAGGTCAGCTTCTCCACAGCGCGACGCGCCAGCGGTGCGACAAACAAGACGAGAGGGAACGCAACCAGCAATGCCATCAGCCATGCGCTCATCCAGAGCCCGGCGAAGCCCGCGGCAAATCCAGTTACCCGGGCAGTCGATATCCCGGAGACGACGAACGACATCAGTCCCGACAGAATGAACGCGAAGAGGACGGGTGCAAACTTGCGCGGTATCACAACGTGGCCTCTTGTTGTTCTGCAACTTCAACGCCGATTCGCTGAAGTGTGTCCGCAAAATTCTTGCCAAATAGTTTTGCCGACTTGATATCGCCTGGCACGAACGAATCTGCCGCGGCTGCGTGGCCTGCCTGCGCCATCAAGCCCGACCAAGAGCCGAGTCGATTCGCGGCCTCGTCGGAGGGGATGCCGCGATGCTGTTCCGGCATGACGGGATTCCCGACCCAGATCATGCCGTGTTGCATTGCGAATACGATCATTGATTGTAGTGTCGACTGCTTGTCGCCTGCGGGCAGCGATGACACCGTGAATCCCGATGCGAGCTTGCCTTTGAGCTGCTGTTTGTTCCACATGCGACCGGTCGAATCCATAAAAGTTTTGAACGTGCCGGAGACACCACCGAGGTAGGTGGGTGATCCGAGGATGAGGCCGTCGAATGCGATGAGATCCTCTGGCGACTTGGCCAAATCTTCTGACTTGAGCAGGTACGCCTTGTTATTCGCGACGCTCCTAACACCTTCCACCACTTGCTTGGCGATGTGTTCGGTGTGGCCATGTGCGCTATGGTAGATGACGGCAATTTTCTTCATTTCGACGGCTCCGGTTGATAAGGGTTGTGTTGCGAACTGGTACGAACGAATTACGGCCATAACCAAACAATGCACGCTGCCGATACATAGAGGCCCGCGCCGAAGGCGGCGTGGTTTGCCACGCTTCTGAGGCAGTTCTTCAATGGCGTCGGTGTTCTGCTCGATGCGAAACCCGCGCCCATTGCGGGCTGCATAAGAAATAGGGGAACGACCACACTGCCGATTCCCACCACGAGCGCTGGTTGGAGGTCAGGGGCTTTTACCCAACTTAGGCCGTAGAGCGCTACGAGCAAAAACGCAAACCCGATGCCGACGGCGTAGTGCATCAGCCAACCAATGGCGAGTTCACCTTTCATCGGTTCGGCCTTGGCGATCGCGGCATGTGTCCATTTGCCACGTCGTGTGTGGGCCACCCACCGACCGATAAACGCGAAGTTCAGCGTTGGCACGTTCAGCCGCTTCAGCATGAGAAGCCAAACATCCATCACGACGGTTGCACCAACACCGATGAGTGCGACGTGGGTGAAGTCTTGTACGAGTGGGGGCATCACGATCCTATTTGGTTGACGGCTAGAGTTCTTAAGCGCAGTATGAAAGTTCAAGTCAACTTGAGGTCAAGGGTTATTTATGGATATCGCAGAAGTGGCGAAAAAATCAGGCGTGCCCGCCTCAGCGCTACGGTTTTACGAGGCGAAGGGACTTATCTCCTCAGTCGGGCGGCAAGGCTTACGCCGACGGTTCGCGCCGGGCGTACTGGATCAACTGGCGTTGATCGCACTGGGCCAGGCTGCGGGCTTCTCGCTCAATGAAATCGGGGCGATGTTCTCGCCGGATGGTCAGCCAAGCGTCGATCGAAAGATGCTTTCGGCCAAGGCTGCGGAGCTCGACACGATGATCGTGCGGTTGAAGGCGATGAGCAATGGACTAAAACATGCTGCCGTCTGTCCCGCGCCTAGCCATGCGGAGTGCCCCAAATTTCAACGTCTGCTTCGTGCGGCGGCAGCAGGTGCACTTGTCGGCGACGCAAAAAGTGTGCGATTGCCGCGAAAGAAATAAAAGGAAATAAAAGGGGCCAGGGTCGATTTTTTTCGGTAAACCCTAGCAACTACGGGAATCCTTAGCGTGTTGTGCTTGGGGTCGCCAGAATCAAAGGGTCACGGTCGAATTTATTGCAACGCCAATATATCGACCCTGGCCCCTTTAGGCTTTTTTGCGCAAATACGCGCTCCACAAATAAGTGCGTGGCCGCATCCCTCCCAATAATCGGGGACAGACTGTCCCCGATTATTTTCTATTGTTTTAACGTCGAGCTGAGTAGGGCAACGGCGGTCAATTCGCTGGCGTCAATGCGTCAGCTTTAACCAGCGCAGCTTCAATTTCATCGATTGGAAATCCAGTGAGATCTTTGTGTAGCTCTTGGATGATTCGACTTTCCACTTCTTTGTGGTAGTGGCTGCGAAGTTCACCGAGCGTTCGCGGCGGCGCGATAACGACCAGCGCGTTGAAATCGTGATTAAGCGCACGCGTTTGCAATAGTTGTGCAGCGACGGCCGCGAAACGATCTTCTTCTATCTGGTGGAAATCGGTTTGCGCCATCGCACTTCGGCGCGTGCCGGTGCTGGCGAAGCCGCGGCCAGGGTTATCCGTTCCTTGATCGTGCGTTGGCGGATTTTTTTGCTCTTGGTGGGCTTCAAGCTGAAGATTAATTTTTGTTTCATCGCCGTGGTTGCGTAAAAACAGCATTTTTCGACCGTCGGCGACAAGCACCAGCGTATTGTTTGGCAGCATCATGAGTAGTGTTCCTAGTTGTTGGTTGATTTAGTTAACCCACTTGACGATTTAAGTCGTGTGGGTGCGGTCCATGTTCTTGTCGGGGTCTTCTTTCCATCGCATCAGGCTGGTGGTGTCTGCACCGATGGATTTTTGTAGAACGCCAACGCTTCTTCGCAGCGACCGCCAAAAGTTATGTAGGCTTGAACTTTCATCATGAACTCCTTACTTAAAGGGTTTACGGGACGATAGATCACTGCAAGACTGCACATCTTATGTATTGATGCTGTGTGTCGCATCGATTTTCGTCCGTGCGATGGCCCACATAAATTGAATTGGTTTGAGCGGAATGCGGTGGACATGCGCCCGAGCGAAAGAGCAATCAAACGGGTCAGGGTCGATTTGTTTTGTGCGCAATAACAGGAGGCAGACCACGATTAATTCTTCCATGTAAAGAATGTTGGTCTGTCCGTGAATGTTGAGTTTGGTCTGGCACTGTTTATGTTTACTTCATCTCCATCTTCAACCCGCTCACCGCGCGCTGCCGCAAGCCCTCGAGGTGCGCTACCTTGGTCTCTGCAGCTTTGCCGCCCACCGCGAAATCCGCTGCGGTCAATCCATGCAGTGCAAGGTTCTCCGAATAAATAATCATCAACTCTTTCCGCTTCGATTCGTCCAGCCGCACCATGCGCAGCTGTACCACACTCGGCCCCACGCGGTAGCCCTTGGCGTCGAACAACTTGAGCACAGCAGCAGAGTCCGAACCCGGCTTCATACTCTTGCGACGCTCGTCAACATTGGTGAACCAGCTACGCTCGTGAAAGGCGTGCCCGCCCAGTATCACGCGCTGTGGATCGTCGCCGTAGTTGTAGCTGCTGAACCATTTGTGCGGTAGGTAGCCTTCAAACTGAATCCAGTAGTAGCGTTGCACCACATTGTTCTCAATCTGCGCGAACAGGTGTATCTCGCAATCCGCGACGTCATAGAGAACAAATTCGCTCTTGCCGATGTACTTGAATTTGGCATCGACCGTGATGCTGCCGACCGGAAAAGCGTTCGACGTCAGGGTCTGCCCACTGACTTCACCCTGTGCGGCCAAGGCGCATGACCCGACACTGGTCATGGTGACCGCCACGAACACCAGCAAGGTTTGGCGTGCGCGCGATTGAATTGTTTTCATCCTGCCTCCGTCGAAAAACACGCCTCGCCATTAATGCGTGCATTGCGGTCAGACGCGTTATCAATCCAGTTTGGATGCGGCGCGCACCATTTGAATTATTGGGGACAGACCACGATTAGTTCTTCATGGCAAAAGAATGGCGGTCTGTCCCTGAAGGCTGCTTTGACGTAATTGCCGTTAATTGCCAACCCCAGCCACCACCTCCCGCGCCCACCGCACCGCACGCTCCGGATAACCTTCCGGGTAACGCGGCGCGGCCGCGTTTCTGACAAGCAGCGTGTGGTCCACATCGGGCAAGACGTGGATCGTGACGTTGAGCCCGCGCCCACGCAGCCGTTCCAGTTCGGCAATCGTGCTGAGCGGGTCCACCACATCGTCCTTGTCGCCGATGACTTCCAGCAACGGCACGTTGAGCGCGGCGAAGGCCGGCGCCGGCTCGAAAAAAATCTTGCGGGTGAAGGCGCGGAAAAATGCGGCGGAGCGCGTTTGCGGGTCGGCGACAAACTGCGGGATCTCCGGCGCAAAGCGTGCGAAGGATTTCAGGCGGGCCTCAACCGTCAGGCGTGCGGCCTTGCCCTTTTCGCTGATCGCCCATGCCGGGTCATTGGCCACATCCCGGTAATACGTCCACTGCGCCGCCTTGGCTGCCAGTGCGCCCTCGACCTCTTCCGGCGTGGCGCCACGTGCGCGCAACGCGTTGCGTGTGCTGAACAGGGTCTGCCCATGCGGCGCCACCGCTGAGCCTGAGCTCATGATGACAAACGCGATGTCCGGATCGCGGCCGGCGGCGAGCGTCCCCACCCAGCCGCCTTCGCTGCGGCCCATGACGCCAATCTTGCGCGGGTCGATGTCGGCACGGCGGCGCAAGAGCTGTACGCCCGCCACAGCGTCCGCCGCCAGGTCATCCAAGTCTGCTTGGTTGTGTTCGCCACCGGATTTCCCGGCGCCACGCTTGTCGTACAAAAGCACCACAAAGCCTGCGCGCACAAAGGCGTTGGCGTGAATGCGAAAGGCCGGCTCGTCGAACACCGCGGGCAAGGCGCCGTGGAGCATGACAACGGCAGGGAAGGGCCCCTTGCCGGGTGGCACCATCACGCCGCCGGCGAGCATGATAGCGCCGTTGGAAAACGTGACGGGTGCGACTGGGAACGCGAATTGCGGCCCGGCGGCGGATTGTGCAAAGACACTTTTGGCCCAAAGAACAGCGACGACCCACATCAACACTACGGCAAGGGTATGGCGACAAAACCACGGTAGTGAGGACATGCGATGGACCTCCGGTGTTTGCTGCAATGGGAAATCGGAATATGGCTAGCGCTTTTGTTTGGCAGCGTTCGCCACAAGCGCGTACCGTTTTGTGCGCCTCTGTGTCCACCCGCAAACCCATGTCAGCGTACATCAGGTTCCCTGCTCGCGAGCATTTGGTTCCCGGAATAATCGCGGACAGACCACGATTGTTTTCTGCAAACAATAACATCCGCGGGCATCTCCAAGCATTCTTGCCTGAAGATGCCCGTCGCTTAACGCTTTTCTCTTTTTGTCAGCTGCGCTGGTGAACGTATCGCACTGTGCCGGCTTCACTACCTTGCCCGGCGTGCACCATTCCGCAACGCCGCATCACACCGAGTGAAGCAACCAGCGCGGGATACGTCTCCGCCACAACTGCTTTTGCACCGTGCGCATACGCATGCGTGATGAGCGCGTCGATGGCTTCGCTGGCTATGCCTCGGCGTTGGAATGACGCAACGACACTGTAGCCAATCTCAACGATGCCACGTTCGTTTGGCGCTGACTTGAATCCTGCCGTGCCGACAAGTGTGGGTATCGCCGCATTCAACACAATGTAGTAGCTCCGCCAAGGGCTATCGACATCAAGCGCTTCGACGGCCTTGAGCATCCATTGCACCGCCGGCGTGTCGTAGTACTCAGGCGGCCACGTGTCGGCCACCGTAGCACCCAGTGCGGCACCAAGTGCATCCGCGCCCGCCAAGTCAGCGCGCAACAATTGAACATCCGCGCCGAGCAGTCGCAAGCGCGCCGTGGTGAGCGTAGTAGGGGTGATTCGATTTGTCATGATCTTCTTTCGCAATTGGTTTGCAATGAGAAGACCGTGCAGCAAGTTAGCCGTGCTGGCCATACCTGTGCGACGCGAGCACTGACGCGGGCGCGACGCACAATCCGACACAGACTAATCCATCAGCCGATCTTCTCGATTAACACCCACAAGGGGTAAGAAGGTGGTCGGCAAACATAGGCAGCTCCAAAATGGTGATTCATGGGTGAACAACGCAATGATATGTCAATTGTGAATGACGGCGTGCGGAGGACGGCGGGAATTTAAGGGAATTAAAGGGGTCAGGACGAATGGGGCAGAATCAAAGACGGAATCAAAGGCGGAATCAAAGGCGGAATCAAAGGGGTTAGGGTCGATATATTGATGCGCAAACGCAAGGCGAAAAAATTCGTGCCTGGCCCTTTACCTCTTTAACCCTTTACCCTGCCCCGTCAATTCATTAATACTGGTGGCTTGAAGTCTTGAATACGTGGAGGCTTGTGATGCGTACGACGCGGCTGTTGCTAATCCCCCTCATTGTTTGGTTTGCCTCTGGTCCTGCCATTGCCCAGGAGAAACAAAACCAACCCGCCGTCGAACCAACAAAATCATCGCCAGCAAAGCAAGCTGCGCCCAAGAGCAACTTCGTCAGCGTTAACGGCGTAAGGCTGCACTACCTGGATTGGGGTGGCAATGGAGAAACGATATTGTTTCTCCACGGCTTTCCGGGCAGAGCCAATAACTTTCGCGATTTCGCGCCGAAATTTACCGACAAATTTCGTGTGTTGGGATTGACGCGTCGTGGTCACGGCGAGTCCGAAAAAATCGAAACCGGCTACGAGACCGATAATCTCGTGGAGGATGTGCGTGGTTTTCTCGATGCAATGAAGGTCGATCGCGTCATCCTGATCGGTTTTTCGGCCGGAGGCGACGAACTGACGAGATTCGCGACGCTGTATCCGAAACGCCCCATCAAACTCGTGTATTTGGACGCCGCCTATGATCGCCGGGACATAAGCGTAATGGAAAAAACGGATCCGCTGTTTACGCAGGACAGTGAACCGCCGCTGACAAAAATCGAAGCGGCAATGATCAAATCTCAGGATGATTTCCGCCCCGATTATTCGAAAATAACGGCACCCGCGCTAAGCTACTACGCCATCGCCGAGGAACATTGGGCTATTAAACCCGGGATGGACGACGCGACAAAAAAGAAGGCACAACGTTTTGTTGAAAGCGTCGTTCAACCCCGGCAGTGGAAAAACATCGCACAATTCCGCAAAGAGATGCCAAAGGGAAAAGTTGTTGTATTACGCAACACCCGCCATGCCTTCTGTGACGATCCAAAGTTAAAGGATCAGGTTGTGCTCGAGATACGGGCGTTCCTGCTGGAACCCGTCTCAAAATCCAATTAAAAGAAGAACCGGGGACGGACTGAACTCTCCCGAATCATCGGGAAAGCTCATCATTCAGGCCGCTACTTCACGGTGAACGTTCGGCTCCGTGCGGGCTTATTGTCTACAAATATCGCCACTTGGTAATCGCCTGCGGGCCAACCGCCTGGCTTACTAATGTGGAATTCGCTGGTGGCAGCACCTACCGGCGCGATCGTCTGGATATCCTCTTTCACGAGGCTCTCGTTACCGGCCTTGCGATATGTCCAACTTGCCTTGAGCTTGACGGTGCCGATCCCGCTGGTATCCACCGAAGCGTAAATCGTATCTTTCTTGTCGAAGTTGTCCGTGGCCCTTGTAATCTTTTTGTCAGCGCCGATCGCGTTGCCCAATGTAATCGTTGCGACCGTGACGCCCTCCATCACCAGTGGTGGAGCGGGCACCGAAACGGGTGGCGGCGCGGGAGCCGGTTGGGTTTTCGCCGCCTCGTCCTTTTTGCCGCAGGCAGCCAGCGTGACGATCAGCGCGGCGAGCGCCGCAAAATATCTTTTATTCATGGCGATGTTTTCCATTGTTTGAGTTGAGTAATGTGCCCGCGCTAGCGCCGTTATTGCGTAGCGAATCAAAACGGCGGGATCTTAAGTTTCTGGCCGGGATAAATCTTGTCCGGGTCTTTGAGGAGATCTCGGTTGGCCTCGTAGATGCGTTTCCATTCATTGGCGTTGCCATACTCACGCTTGGCGATCTTTGAAAGGCTATCGCCGGAGATCACTTCATAAATCTTCGTCGCGGTCGAACTGGAACCGCTTTCTACATCCGAAAAATCCGGCATGTTGTTGCTCATGGAAGTTTCCTTTTCTAAATTGTTGGTCGGAGATCGCACGGGGCGCGGGTCGGGAATCGGATGTCGTGAAGTTGTTTGCGCCAAACTTGTCTTCTGCAAATTCCGCGACTGCCGACTTTGTCAAGCCGGTTTTGAAATTTCCGCAAGCGCCTCGCCTGCCAATTGCAGATCGGCGCTTTCAACCGCAAAGTCACCCAACGCCACGATACCGACCAGGCGCTTCTCGGCGTTGACGATTGGCAGGCGGCGCACCTGGTGTTCGCTCATGCGCTGGGCGGCATCGGAAACAGAATCGGTCTCAAAGGCCCACACCACGCCGTCGGTCATGATGTCGCGCACCTTGGTGCTCGAATCCAGACCCTCGGCCACCGCGCGCAGCACGATGTCACGATCCGAAATTGCGCCGATCATGCGGTCGTTCTCGCCCACCGGCAGCATGCCGAAATTGCCTTTAAGCATTTGTTGCGCCGCTTCGCGGATGGTGCTGTTGGGGCCGATGACGTGAACGTCGTGGCTCATCAGTTCTTTTAGCATTTGCACGGAATATTCCTTGTGTTGGTTGTTGTTGAAAGTGTTGCGACGTCTGTGTGATGCTGCGGACGCCAACGTCAGTTGCGATCACGCAATTCGGTCACACCCGCTTTGGTGGCGCAGTGATCGCAGCAAAATATCCGACCGTTGCTCTCCAGCCCGTGGCCGATAATCCGAACCGCGCAATGCGAGCAGATTGGCGCGAGTGTGTGGATCGCGCATTCGAAGCTGTCGAAGGTGAATTGTTTGCCCTGCATCGTAATTTGGAATGACTTGTCGTAGTCGTTACCGCATGCGTCGCATTTCGCCATCGTGTCAGCCTCGCATAGAGTGATCGTCGATCCGGGTTGTGGTGCTTGCGATCAGGGCTGCTTGCTATCCACTATTTCGCATCTTCGTGTGTCCCGACGTTGTCGTCGGTGCGCTAACCAACAATTCGCAGGGCACCTTTTTGCCTCTGTGTTGCCTCCCGCACGGGCGGCGGGATTGGCATCGGCTACAGTGGCTGCAATTCATTCACTGGTGGATACACGAGAAATCCCATGCGTCTAGATAACGAACGCGAAAGCGAGAATGTGGAAGACCGGCGCGGCAGTGGCATCGGCGTTGGAACCATCGGCGTGGGTGCCACGGTGGTGGCGTTGATCGCCAGCTATTTTTTTGGCGTTGATCCGCGCGTCATTCTGGGCTTGGTGGAAACGGTACAGGAAGTGCGGCAATCTGCACCGGCTAACACGACGCCGATTGATCCGGCCACCGATCCGGAAGCGGCGTTAAAGCGCGAGATGGCGCGCGTGCTGGCCAAGACTGAAGACACGTGGGGTGAGGTGTTTCAGCAAATGGGCAACACGTATCAAAAGCCCAAGCTGGTTCTCTACACGGGCGCGACATCGACGTCGTGCGGCAAGGGTCAGGCCGCGATGGGTCCGTTTTATTGCCCGGGTGATCAAAAGGTTTATCTCGACATGAGTTTTTTCCGTGAATTGAGTCAGCGCTTTCATGCGTCCGGCGATTTCGCGCGCGCCTATGTGATCGCGCACGAGATTGGCCATCATGTACAGAACCAGTTGGGCATCATGCAAAAGACCGATGCAGTGCGTTCGCGGCTGAGCCAGTCGCAGAACAACAAGCTATCGGTGCGACTGGAGTTACAGGCCGATTGCCTGGCCGGCCTGTGGGCCTTCCAAGCCAACCGGAAAAAGCCCTTCTTAGATACCGGCGACGTCGAGGCCGCATTGGCCGCGGCAACCGCCATCGGCGACGATGCCTTGCAGCGCCAGTCGCGCGGCGAAGTGGTTCCCGATTCATTCACGCACGGCACGTCGGCTCAACGTGTGCGCTGGTTCAAGACTGGCTTGGATGGCGGCACCTTGGCCGCCTGCGACACGTTCGCGGCGTCGTCGTTGTAAGCGCAATTCGGATACTTGATCAGAGGTTCCCTAGGGCTGTCGTACCGGCTGAGTCAGTATTAAAAAATGCGGCAATGGATGCGATGAAAAACGATTCGACGCTGCCATGGAAATGCCAAAGACAATATTGTCCCGATTGCAGTGATCAGCCCAAGATACGGCCACGCTGCTTGGGGCTGATGTGACGACCGCCGAGGACATGCCGATTCAGGTGAGATCGTGAGACCAGCGATAGATCAGCGGGCAGACTGTGCGCTAACGTACCGATGCCCGGCCCGTTTTTGAGTCCAATGAGGTTGTTCGGCGTGCACAAAACTTTACTGCGGCATTGGCCGACTTAATCTCCTTTTATCCCCGCACGCCGCTGACGCAATAGGAGTCTGGATGTTCGTCAATGGTCTGGGCACGGCTAACCCGTCAAATCGGTATAGCAAAAACGAATGCTGGGAAGCGTTCAAGCATTCTGCGTGGTTCATGAAGCTCGATAGGCGCTCGCATATGATCGCCGAAACGGTGCTGACGCGCGACAACGGCATCGAAACCCGATCGTTGGCGCTGGCATCGTTGAATGAGGTGTTCCAGATCGACCCGGATACGTTGCATGCACGCTTCCTGGCGCACGCCCCTGCGCTCGCCACCGCCGCCGGCAAAGCGGCGCTCGATAACGCGGGACAGGACGCAAGCGCCATCGATGCGCTGGTGATCAGCACCTGTACCGGTTACCTGTGTCCCGGCCTGACCAGTCATGTGATGGAACGCCTGGGCCTTCGTGCCGACATCCTGGCTTTCGATCTGGTCGGACAGGGCTGCGCGGCGGCCTTGCCCAACTGGCGGCTGGCTGACGGGCTGCTCGCAGCGGGGCAATGCGAACACGTGCTGTCGATATGCGTCGAAGTCAGCAGTGCCGCAATGTACCTGGACAATGACCCCGGCGTGCTGATCAGCGCCTGCCTGTTTGGCGATGGCGCCGGCGCGGCCGTGTTATCGCGATCGCCGAACGCGCAACGTCGCAGCGTCGAATGGAAAGCTTACGGTTCATTGACCAATCCCGCCGAGCGCGATGCACTTTTGTTCAAGACCGAGCACGGCATGCTGCGCAATGTCCTCACGCGGCGGGTGCCGCGTCTTGCGGCCGATCATGCGGCACGCGTTCTCAGCACTGTTCTGGCCGAGGCCGATCTGGCACCGGTCGATATCGCAGCGTGGATCATGCACGCGGGAGGGCGCGATGTGCTGATCGCGCTGCAGGACAAGCTGGAATTGAACAAGTCCGACCTGCGCTATAGCGCCAGCATGCTGCTCGAGTACGGCAACATGAGCAGCGCATTCGTCTACTTCGTGCTGCAAGCGGCGCTGGATGACAATGCGCCAGCCGGTTGGTGGTGGATGTCTTCGTTTGGTGCGGGGTTCAGTTGTCATGGCGCGTTGCTCAAGGTGACATAACATGCCGCCCACCATCGCATGAGCCTTTCAGCCAGCCTGCCGCGCCGCGTCGAAGCAGAGTTGCTTGACGACCTTGCCGCGGGCGACCCGACCGCGCAGCATTCACGCGATGATTTGCGGCGTCTTCACCGGGCAATGGGGACGCTTGCCATTGCCGTGCGCGCGCTCGACGTTGCGACACGCAACGCGCCGCCACGCAACATTCTCGAACTGGGCGCCGGTGACGGCTCGATGATGCTGCGGCTCGCACAGCGGCGTGCCGCAAATTGGCCGGGGGTAAAAGTCACGCTGCTGGACCGGCTCGATCTGGTTGAACCTGCCACGCTCAGTGGCATTCGCGATGCGGGTTGGGCAGTGGACGTCGTGGCGGCAGATGTGTTCGAGTGGCTTGCCAGGCTCGATATCGCGCATTGGGACGTCATCCTTGCCAACCTGTTCATGCACCATTTTTCGCCGGCGGCACTTGATCGCCTGCTGACGATGATCGCGGCGAGAAGCCGGGTTTTTTTCTGCTGTGAGCCGAGGCGCTCTTTACTGCCGTTGGCGGCAAGTCACCTGGTCGGTCTGCTGGGCGCCGGCCCGGTCACACGGGTGGACGCGGTTCTCAGTGTGCATGCCGGATTTACCGGGCAGGAGTTGTCGGCACGCTGGCCGGATCAGCACGCATGGCGGTTGCGCGAGTATCGTGCCGGCTTGTTTAGTCACGGCTTCCTCGCCATTCGCGAAGGTGATCAAGCATGAGAGCAGAACACGATGCTGTGATCGTCGGTGGCGGCCCTTCCGGTGCCGCCGCGGCGGTACTGCTCGCCCAAGCCGGATGGTCGGTGGCCATTGTCGAGAAAACGCCCTTTCCACGGCGCAAAGTCTGCGGCGAATTTATTTCGGAAACGACTTGGCCACTGCTCAGGGAGCTGGGCGTGGCCGAGGCGTTGCAGGCGATTGCCGGCCCGGTCGTCAGGCGGGTCGGCATTTTTGCGGGATCAACGGTGATCGCGTCACCCCTGGAGCGAACCTCGGCTCGCGCCGAAGACGGCGGCCGGGCGGTGGGGCGCGAATATCTGGATACGCTGTTGTTGCAGCGCGCGGCGATTGTCGGGGCCGAAGTGCTACAACCCTGGACGCTTTCAGGGTTTGGCAAAGACCGTGATCGATACATTTGCCGGGTCACTGAAAAAGGCGGCGGTCAGACGCGCGAACTACGCTCCCGCGTGATCATCGGCGCACACGGCTCATGGGAAACCGGTGTGTTGCCGACGCAGGTTTTGCGCCAACCGCCACGCGCGGGCGATCTGTTCGGCTTCAAGGCGCATTTCCGCGATGGCACGCTGGCAAACGATCTGATGCCGCTGCTCGCGTTTCCCGGTGGTTATGGCGGCATGGTGCATACCGATAACGGGCGCGTCAGCCTGTCGTGCTGCATCCGCCGCGACACGCTTGAACGGTGCCGGAAGCGGTGGCCGCATCTCAAAGCAGGCGCGGCGGTGCTGGCGCACATCGAGGCCTCCTGCCGGGGTGTCGCCGAGGCGCTGGCGCCGGCAACCGTCGAAGGCGCCTGGTTGTCCGCCGGGCCATTGCGGACCGGCATCCGCACATTCGGCCACAGCGGTATTTTTGCGGTCGGCAACGCTGCGGCGGAAGCACATCCGATTGTGGCCGAAGGCATCAGCATGGCCATTCAGTCCGCGCATTTGCTTTGTGAACAACTCATCGCAAGCCGCGTCCGGCAGCCGTCGCCGGCGCTGCTCGCCACGATTCATGCAGCGTACGAGGCGACGTGGCGCCGCAATTTTTCCCGGCGGCTGCAGGTGGCGGCGTTGTTCGCGCACTTATTTATGCGCGCGCTCGGCGCGCGGGTAGCCGCGATCACGCTGCGATGCGCCCCCGGACTGCTGACACATGGCGCGCGCTGGAGCGGCAAGATCCAGCCGTTGCGCAGTGTTCATTCGCGGGGCCTGGCCGGCGGGCTCGGACCATAAACGCTTTTTTCCCAGCGATCACCACCTTTCCTGTCCTGATCACCATCCTCTGGAGCAACCGTCATGACCACACTCGAATCCGTACAAACCATCCTGAAGAAAAACCTCGGTCTCTCTGCGGACACCGTGATGTCGGCGACCACGCTGGAGGCGCTGGCGGTCGATTCGCTGGCGCTTATCGAGGTGATGTTTGATGTCGAAGACAAATTCAAGATCACCGTCCCGATGGCGCCCGCGGCACCGCAGGCGCAAATGAAAACAGTTGGTGATCTGGTCGCCTATATCGACCAGCTGATTGCAGACCAGCACGGTCTCCAAGCCGAAGGGAAGGTCGCCGCTTGAAGCGTGTCGCGGTCACCGGTCTCGGCGTGATTTCCCCACTGGGGAACGACCCGGCGACATTTTTTGCAAGCCTTGCGGCCGGGCGTTCAGGGATTGGGCGGCTGCCGCGTTCCACCGGCGCCGCCACGATCGCCCACCCGATGACGCATATCGGCGCAGCGGCGTCATTCGATCCGGCGGATTTATTTCCGGTGGCGCAATTGCGCATGCTGGATCGCGTCAGCCACTTCGCATTGGCCGCATCGGCACAGGCGATGCGAGACGCCAATCTTGCGCCGGACAAAATTGACCGGCAACGCGCCGGCGTTTTCATCGGCACCGGTATGGGTGGCGCCCAGACGACCGACGATGGCTATTTCAGCCTCTATGGAGAACACTCTGATCGCGTCAAACCCTACAGCGTGCTGATGGCGATGACCAACGCCGCCGCATCATGGATCGGAATCGAGTACGGATTTTGTGGACCGAACCTGACCTATTCCACCGCCTGCTCGTCGTCCGCGGTGGCCATCGGCGAGGCTGCGCGGCGCATTGCCGGCGGCGAGGTCGACATCATGATTGCCGGCGGTAGCGAGGCACCGCTCAACTACGGGACGCTGATGGCGTGGCGTGCGTTGAAGACACTGGCCAGCGAAGATGCGCATGACCCGGCCGCTTCGTGCAAACCCTTCGCCCGGGACCGTACCGGCCTGGTGCTGGGCGAAGGTGCGGCCATCGTCATTCTTGAAGAGTGGCAGCATGCCGAAGCGCGCGGCGCGCACATTTACGCTGAGATGGCGGGTTATGGTCTTTGCACCGATGCCACGCACATCACACGGCCGACGGTAGCCGGCCAGGCGGAAGCGATGCGGCGGGCGCTCGAATCCGCAGCGATGTGGGGCGAAGAAATCGGCTACATCAACGCACACGGCACCGCCACGCCGGCCAACGATGTTGTGGAGACCGCTGCGATCAAGCAAGTATTCGGTACCCAGGCCAATCGCATTGCGGTGAGTTCCACCAAGTCGATGCACGGTCATCTGCTCGGTGCGGCCGGTGCGCTCGAGTTGGTCGCGAGTGTGCTCGCCATGGAACGGCAAATTATTCCGCCCACGATCAACCTGAACATCCCTGATCCGGAATGCGATCTCGATTACGTGCCCGGCACCGCGAGGACTGGCGTCGAACTCCGCGCCGTGATGTCGAACTCGTTTGCATTCGGCGGCACCAATGCTGTGCTTATTTGCCGCGCAGTCTAATGATCGTAATAATCGGAGACAGCTCACTATTACTTTCGTAAACTCGATCATCCACGAGGATCTTCAGCCTGTTTTACGCGGAAACGCCCGCCAAACATAGAGGTTTGATAAGAAATTCAAAAGGGTCCGCGACCTATTTTTCCGAACGCGCGCAGAATAATCGTCGCTGAGCCCTTTAATTTACTGGCTGTGTGAGCGTCAGCCGCGAGGCATTTTCTCGAAATCACTGAGGGCGGCGGCGCAGAAGGCGGGCAGGGTTTCGCAGTGTTCGGCCAAACTAATCAGCGACGCGTGGTCGGTCTGTGACAGCACTTCATCCATCCGGTCCTGCATGTACCAGATCAACGTGGTGATCATGACATCAGCATGGGTGAGCGTCAGTCCGCACGCATAGGGTGTGGCGAGGCGGCGGGTGAGTTCGTCGAGGCCGGCGCGGGCCTGGCCAAGGCAGCGGGCAAGCCAGTCATCGCTGCGATGTTCGGTGCAATGGAAGTGCCGCTCATAGACCACCGCCCCGGCCTTTTCGAGGGTGCCTTGCGCCAGCGCCGTCATCTGCAGGACGTGTCGGCGCGCGGAGCCGGCGGCGGGCATCAACGCTGCGTCCCCCGCCTGCTCATCGAGGTGATCAAGAATGGCGGCGCTGTCGATCAGCACTTCGCCATCATCAAGCACCAGCGCCGGGATGCGGGTCAGGGGGCTGATCTTGCCGACCGCCGCCGCATCGCCAAAGATCGAGCGGGTGTCGCGGGTGAAGGGCATGCCGTAGTGATGCAGCGCGATGGCGACGCGCCGGGTGACGGGACTGTCATATTGGCCGACGAGAATCATGGGGCGGGTCCCTTGGATGTGGATTTTCTAATGATCACAGACGTACCACGTAAACCACAATGGCCGTGACGCACCAAACAAAAGGGCCGACACTTTCGTGCCAGCCCCGTTGTTCACAAATTCAACTTCGCGATACTACTTCTCCCAGACCTCGGCATTGTTGACGGGCTTACCTTCAGCATCGGTGCCCTTTACCGTGCGGGTGAAGCTTTTGCCATCGGCTGCCATAACATTGTTGGTCGTTGCGAGTGTCTTGCCATTCTGCGTGGAGGTGCTGTCGATCGTATTCGCGTTCGGTCGCTTGATGGCCACCGTGATGCCAGCTGCCGGCGCGCCTTCCGTGAAGACAATCGGGCCGCCCTTCATCGGAAAGGTGTACTTTGTGGCGAAGGGCTTGCCCGCGCCGTCGGTGCCACTTGAGGCGATTGCAAGATCCGTACCTTTTTCAGCGATTACAACGGTGACTGCCTTGGGCGCCGGGCCTGGTGAGTACTTTGATTTGCTGACATTCAATTTCCATGTGCCGGTGAATACGTCAGCCGCTGAAGCGGTACCGACGAAACCGATAACCATCAATCCGAGAACGAGTTTTTTAAGCATTGCGTGACCCCCTGGTTGGTGTAAGTGTGCGGTATCGCTGTCGGCATAACGGCGCGCTATTACTCCCCCGCGCTCCCCCGACAACGCCCACCCGGTTAACAACGTGTTTGAGATGGGACGATAATTGTATACGGCATCAAGGAAAGATGTTTCACTTTCAAGGAGAAGCAATTTGGCGCAATACATGATTATCGAGCGCTTTCGAAACGGCGACGCCGCGCCAGTGTATCGCCGGTTCCGTGAACACGGTCGGCTTGCACCTGACGGGCTGTCCTACGTCGCAAGCTGGGTCGACGAACCGATGACGACCTGCTACCAAGTAATGGCGTGTGCTGACGTCGCGCTCCTCGAACAGTGGATGGCGAAATGGTCTGACCTGGTTACATTCGAGGTTCATCTCGTCGTGACCTCGCAGGAAGCGGCGCAGCGGATGGCGGCAAAGGCGGATGATGATGCGGTCTGACCGCTTCAGAATCAATGGTGTCAAACACCATTGATTCAAATAGGCTCTTCTACCGAAGTGCTTTCGCCACTGCCTCCATCGCCGGGTCGCGTGCAGCGCGATACGCTTCGATGGTCCACGGCGCGGCGATGTCCGGGTCAAGCGATGCCACTGAGATGGGGCGTGAGACAACGTTACGGTGGCAGTCATCAAATTTTGCGCACCCGCCGCGGTAATCGTGACGCTCCGTGGAATAAGAAAATCTTTCCCCTGAGTGCTTCAGCGTCGTGCTCCTGCCTTCCGCAAAAAATTCCAGCCGATCACCGACTGCCTCGCCCACAATCGTGACGCGGTCCGGTGCAGATTGCTTCAGATAACCCAGCGTCGAGATCGCCGCTGAGAATGTCCACGGGCTGGTGAGCGCAAAGATGCGTCCTTTCACCAGCTTCGGCAGGCGTTCGGCAAAGTCGCGCGTCTGGGTGAGGTCGCCGCCACCATTGAATCGAAGGTCGAGCACGAGGTTTTGTGGCTTGGTTTCGTCGATGAGTTTTTCCACCGCTTGGAAGTAGTCTCTCAGCCGCATTTCTGCACTGTTGATTGATTGTCGCATGTCGATCACCACCGCATTGAGTGTGGCGTCGTGCTTTACGCGCAGCCGGTTAACCGGCTCCTGCAACGCCCATGGAGCACGTTCTGTTTCGATGAGGGTTTTCCACGCACGGTCTTCGAGCGGGGCCAACACGGGAAACATCCAGCGCGTGGCGTTACCACCGACGCGATCCGCCCCTGCAGGTGAAACCGTGAAGGACCGTTCGACCGATTTACCGGCTACCGTGACAAAAGCGTAGACGGGTGGGGCCGGGGCGTTATCCACTTTATCCACGCTCCCAGCTTTCCCCACGCCCAATGCGCGCAACAGAGGAGGGCTCTCCAAGAAATATGGTGCAGCACGATCACGCCGGGCGGGCGTGCCCCCTTCGAGCGAACGATAGATTGGCCGCAATGCAGCGATCGGCATGCCGTCGATCGAGACAAGACGGGCGCCAAGCAGATCGGCGTTCTCCGCCTTGACGCGCAACACATAAAATTCTTCGCCAAACGGTGTGAGCCGCATGTCCACGCGCCCATAGCGAGGCGAGCGCGCCGACGGCGAGCCGCCACTGTGGCCGTTGTCGGCCAGCGCAGCGACACGTGCAAGGGATAGTTCAAACTCGATCTGCCCGATCGAGGCCAGGTTCTTCTCGACATCAATCAGCTTTTGTTCCGCTTCACGCCTTGCAGCAGGTGTGTAGGACCGATCTTTGTCAAAAAAGTCGCGCCGGAACTGGGTGAGATCTTCCTGGCGTTTTTCTGCGTCTGTTTGCGCTTGTGCAAGCGGCGCGAGTGCGACCAGGCAAAGTAGCGCGGCGGTGAAACGTTGAACGTTGTTCATGTTGATTCCCGGTGGGTAGGTTGACGAAGGCGGCAGAATTTTATTGCTGTTTGAATTTGATGCAGTCGTGAGACGCTTTGGATTCAGCTGGGGGCAACAAAAGGCAACAGCACGGCAACCGGCAAACACCTGTCAGGCCACGGTTGTTTGCCATCGCAATCAGCAATGCGCAAAAACAGCGATCAGGTATATTCATTTTCAACTCGCCATCGAAACAGATTGTCACCGTTGATTACCACCATGACCACGCCAACACCATCGCTCTCAGATTTCCCGTTGCACGCGCAGGATAAGCTTCGTTATGCCGATACCGACCGGCAGGGGCACGTTAACAACGCGGTCTTCGCGACCATGTTGGAAACAGGGCGTGTTGAGTTTTTTTATGCCAAGGACGACCCGGTTCATGATCCCGGCTGTTCGTTTGTGATCGCCAATTTGCAATTGGATTTTCTGGGTGAGGTGCACTGGCCGGGGGTGGTGGATATCGGCACACGCGTCGCCAAAATCGGCCGCTCGTCGGTTACGCTTGAACAGGCGATTTTTCAACATGGGCAATGTGTTGCGACCGGCAGCACGGTGATCGTGCAAGTCGATGCCGTCACGCGCCGTGCCACACCATTGGGCGAGCGTGCGATCAGTCGCTTTGCCGCCCTGATGTAAATGTGCAACCAAATTCAATCAGAGATGCGGTTTGTCCTGACACCACGTGTGGTTGAATGCGTCCAACCAAGGGTGCGGCGGTAGTCTGGATGGTCGGATTATTAAAACGTCGGGAAAGCGGATTTGCCATCGCCACGTTCGCGTTGATGGTGTTGACAATGTTCGGCGCGGCCGGCGCACGCGCTTCAGGAATTCGCGGCGAAATCCTAGTCATCGCCTACTCGCCATCGACCATTTTGGTCTGCCAAAAGCGCAGCCCGAAGAAATTTCAAATGCTTGATAAAGCGTACGCCGCCTGGCTGCAAAAACAACCGGCTGAGTTCATCGAGTTTGCAAAGGAAGTTGAGGCGAAACAGGCAGAGGCGATGCGCGATCCACAAGTGCAGGCGCATATAAAAGCGTTGGAGGAAATGTCACCCGATGCGTTAGACGAGCACTGTCAGGGGTTTGTCGATATTTACAAGGACCTGCCGCAAAAACCCAACCCTGCGCTGGCGACCCCGGAGCGGACCTGGAAAACGTTTCAAGCGGCGATGCTCGCCAAGAACCGCCAATCTGCACGCGTGTGCCTCACTAGTAATGCACTGCAGAACTTCCGGCGCATCTTTGAGCGTGATGACACAAAGATGGGCACATGGGCGCGGGACGTGAAGCAGTTCAAGATCAGCGGAGAAATCGGCAAGGATATGGTGGAGGCTGTTGTTACCACCAAGACCGGCCGTGCTTACATTGTGACGTTGGTGAAGGCCGGCCCAAATTGGCTGATCGCGGAAATGTAGAAAGTTGAACAGTCGGCGGCAGGTGAGATCTGTCTTTTGGTACGGCAATATCCGCGGTCGACTTTTTGTCAACGCCAATCTGCCGACCCTGAGCCATTTGTTTTCAGGCGGTCGCAAAACTCGCGCTGCTGCTGGCCGGCGATGACGCTTGGCAATGCACTGGTGGGTCTCACATGATTGATAGCGGGTTTCATGCGGCGGAAAAACAGAAGCACACCGCGCATACGCCTTTTGCCGGTTTCTGTTAACTTGACGAACGTGAACAGGAGAAATGGATGATGAAAATCGTGCTCGGCGTCATTGCGGGATTTTTTGCCTGGCTGGTTGTATGGGTCGGTGCCGAAAAAGGCTTTTCCGCCATCTGGCCTGATTGGTACGGCGCGCATCAGCTCGCCTTCACGACCGCAATAACAAGTGGCGGTCAGTTTTCAGCCGATACCACCATTCTTTTGATACACATCGCCTGCGCGGCGGTCATTTCGGTGATGGCTGGATTTCTGGCGGCGCTCATCGCCCGCGAAAACAAACGCGCGCCACTTGTGCTCGGCCTTCTACTGTTGGCGCTTGGTTTACTAAAGGCCGGTATGTCCTGGTCATATGTACCGATTTGGTATCACGTCATTTTTACCGGGTTGCTGTTGCCAATGGCGATTGCGGGCGGTAAATTAAAAACCGCCACCGCGCAGTCGTAAAAGCGCGGGCACGTCGCGATCACAAATTTGCTGGAAGGTCAGTTGTGGTCGGTTCCACCCCATTGCCACCACGCAGCAATATCTCGGCCGTTACGGTTCAGGGCGTTGAGCAGCCGGGAGGGAGCCCGCCAATCCCGATGCGAAAACAGCCAAATTTTAATGCGGAGAAATGCACACCATGAATCAAGACCCCACGCCCGATGGCGTCAAGATCGACACCATTTTTCATCCGTCAGACTTTACCGACGCGAGTGAGGTCGCCTTTGTGCATGCGCTGAAAATTGCGCTGGTGTCCAAGGCGGAGCTCAACATGTTGCACGTTGACGCGGACGGGCATGGCGGATGGGAAGATTTCCCCGGGGTGCGCGACACGCTGGCGCGATGGCAGCTGATCCCAAAGGGCAGCGGCCCGGAGTCGGTTGGACAACTGGGTATCGAGGTGCGCAAGGTCGTGGCGGCGAGCAAACATCCGGTGGAGGCCTGCCTTGAATTCCTTGAAAGGGCCCCCGCCGATTTGATCGTGCTGGCGGTGCGGCAAAACGAAGGCCGCACGGGCTGGCTGGCGAAATCGGTCGGCAAACCGATGGTGCGCAAGGCCGGGCAGATGACCTTGTTTATCCCGCACGGCGTGGCAGGATTTGTCTCGCGTGCAGATGGCACCATCTCGTTGAAAAAAATCCTCATCCCGATTACCAACAAGCCGCGACCATTGCCCGCTGTCGAGGCGGTTGCGCGTCTGATCCACAACTTCCAATTGCCGCCCGGCACGGCCACGCTGCTGCATGTGGGAACGGCACCAGAGATGCCGGCGGTGAAGGTCCCCGAGGACACGGGGTGGACATGGGATCGCCTGACCGTGGCCGGTGAAGCCGTCGAGATGATCCTGCAACGCGCGGCGGAGCTCGATGCCGATCTGATTGTGATGCCGACCGAAGGCCCGCATGGATTTCTCGACGGCCTGCGCGGGAGCACATCCGAGCGCGTGCTGCGCAAGGCGCGTTGTCCGGTGCTAAGCCTGCCGGTGGGTTCGATGCTTGGCTAGTTGTTGATTCTGAGGGCCGGCACAAACGCGATCGACAATCGTTGGCCGCCGTTGGCGTCAACAATGTCGTCAAACGTTTGTGCGCCCTTCAGGCGCGTCTTGATATTGGCACCGGTCTGACCGTCGAGCAACGTCACCGCCCCGGTCGCAACAATGGTGGCGTGTTTGGTGCGGCCGACGAGGATGTTGCCTACACCATCAAAGCAGCTGAAATCAAAGCCGTATGCAAGCGATGCATGGTGAAAATCTTTCAATTGATCCGGCGGCTTGCAGAAACCTAGCGAATTTCGCGTGACCACTCGTTAAAGCCTGTCACACAGGGTTTGCCATCTTCAATTTCGAGTGAAACATTCACGAACAGTTGTTGCGGTGGGCGATGCCAGGTTTTGTTGGGCTCAATTTTTTCGCTCGCCTTGAATGTGAGCAGCAGCGGCGAGCTGGGGGGATCGAGCTCGGTCAGGCGAATATCCCGTTTGTTCCATGCGTTGCTGTCGTTGATGAGCATGGCTTGCACGCCAGGTCGCGACAGCATTTGCCTGGTGCGCAGGCAGGTCATGTCCCGGTAGTCCATCATCCTGCCTTCTCTGTATGCGGCGAATGCACTTCGGGCGAGCGGCTCGTAGTCACTTTTCACGCGGGCGCTGCGTTTGGCGTTTTCTTCCTTGGAGATGGTTTCACCGGGGCTGGTGAGATCCGCGCGCCGCGGCGGT
>JANMNT010000248.1:0-2922 GCA_031368465.1 Burkholderiales bacterium | reverse complement strand
GTGGCTGCTTGACGAGCCCACCAATGCACTTGATCAAGAGGGGGTTGCGCTGTTGTTGCAAACTGTCGATCAACATCTGGCAGCCGGGGGTGGCGCCGTGATCGCGACGCATCTGGCGCTGCCGCTACAGAGCCCGGCACGTGAACTGACGATGCAGGATAACGTCGCCGAGGCTGCGCAGGTCGCAATGGTGGCAAAACAATGAGCGCCGTGTTGCCGACGCCGGACTTGTTGCTGGTGCCCGAGCGCGGACTGTGGGTCGCGGCTGCGCGCGACGTCAAACTTGCCATGCGGTCCAAGGGCGAGTTGGCGCAGGCGCTGGTGTTTTTTGTGATTGTGGTGAGTTTGTTCCCGCTTGCCATCGGACCCGAGACGGCACTGTTGGAGCGCATTGCGCCGGGTGTGGTCTGGGTGTGTGCATTGCTGTCGGTGCTCCTCACGTTGCCGCGCATGTTTCAGCAGGACTACTTCGATGGTACGCTGGAGCAATTGGTGCTTTCCCGTTATCCCCTGCCGTTGTTGTGCGCCGGTAAAATGGCGGCACATTGGCTGACCACAGGGTTGCCGGTCGCCGTGGTTGCGCCGCTGCTTGGTTTGCAATTCGGCCTGGATTCCCGTGAACTTGCCGTGGTGGTCGCCGGTCTACTGCTGGGAACACCGGTGTTGACCATGTTGGGTGCGGTTGGTGCGGCACTCACGCTTGGTGTGCGTGGCGGCTCGATATTGATGGCGCTGTTGGTTTTGCCGCTGTATATCCCGGTGCTGATATTTGGCGCCGGCGCTGTTGAGTCAACCATGGCAGGTCTTGATGCCGCCGCCAATCTGTCGCTGCTTGCGGCAATGGCATTGTCCGGCATGGTCAGTGTGCCATTTGCCGTTGCGTACGCCGTCAAAATTTCACTGGATTGAAGACTGGATCAACATGAGTCTGTTCAAATATTCCGCCCCTTCATCGTTTTACCCGCTTGCCGGCAGGTTGGTGCCGTGGTTTGGCACACTGGCGTTTATATTGTGTGTGGCGGGGCTCTACATTGGCCTGTTTGTCGCGCCGGAAGATTTTCAGCAGGGTGAGGTCTACCGCATTATTTTCATTCACGTGCCGGCGGCGTGGATGGCGATGTTCATTTATCTGGTGATGGCGTTTTATGCGGTGCTGGCACTTGTTTACCAAACCAGATTGTCGTCGATGATGATGGAAGCGCTTGCGCCGACCGGCGCTATTTTTACCGCGCTGGCACTTTGGACCGGTGCGTTGTGGGGGCGTCCCACCTGGGGCACCTATTGGGCATGGGACGCACGCATGACATCGACATTGATTTTGTTGTTTCTGTATGTCGGCTACCTTGCGTTGATCAATGCCATTGAAGACAAGAAGCGCTCTGACAAGGCGGGCGCGTTGCTGGTGCTGGTTGGATCGGTCAACGTACCCATCATCTATTTTTCGGTGAAATGGTGGAACACATTGCATCAGGGCGCATCGGTCTCGTTGACACAGGGCAGCAAGATGGCGGCGACGATGTTGCTGGGCATGTTGGTGATGGCGCTGGCGTGCTGGATGTACGCCATTGCGGTGGCGCTGTGCCGCGTGCGTGCGATTATTCTTGAGCGTGAACGGAATGCGCAGTGGGTGCGCGACGTCAGGGAAGTCAACGATCAATCAAGCGCAACATGAAGGGGTGGCAGAAATGAATTGGACGGAGTTTTATTCGATGGACGGCCGTGGTTTTTATGTCTGGGGTTCGTTCGGCGCGTTCCTTGCATGCATTGTGATTGAGATCGTGCTGGTTCGATTGCGCATCCACGGAGCGCAGGCGACGGTGCGTGACGACCTGCTCGCGCAGCGGCTGGAGGGGCGGCAGTCATGATGAAGTCAAGGCATAAACGTTTTTTGTGGGTGTTGATCGGTGCCGCGGTTCTTGCCACGGCGGCGACGCTGGTGGTGAATGCGCTGCGTGAGAATCGGGTGTTCTTCTTTACCCCGACACAAGTCGCTGACAACAAGGCGCCAAAGGATCGCACCTTTCGCATCGGCGGTTTGGTGACGGCGGGCAGCGTGCAGCGCAAGACCGACGGCCTGACGGTTGCATTCAGTGTGACCGATACCGCCAAGACCATCCCGGTCACCTACACCGGCATCCTGCCGGATTTGTTCAAGGAGGGGAAGGGTGTGGTGGCGCAGGGCAGGATTGATGCCGACGGCATCTTCCGCGCTTCCGAAGTACTCGCGAAACACGACGAAAACTACATGCCGCCGGAAGCCGCCGAGGCACTGAAGCAGGCCGGCAAGCCGATCGAAGGCAGCATGTTTGCCGGACAAAAATCGGTGGTGACGCAGCCATCCGGCAAGTGAAACATTGTTGATGCGCCCAACACAAATCCTCAGGAAATAATGCCATGGTCCCCGAACTCGGTCACTTCTCACTTATTGTTGCGCTGTGCCTGGCAATCGTGCTGGGCACGGTACCGATGGTCGGCGCATTTCGTCAGAACACACAATGGATGGCGCTGGCGCGGCCGCTGGCCGCCGGGCAGTTTGTGTTTGTTGTATTTGCGTTCGCCTGCCTGGTTTATTGTTTTGTCACCAGCGATTTTTCGGTCAAGAATGTGGTCGCCAACTCAAACACACGACTGCCGGTCTATTACAAAATCACCGCGTCGTGGGGTTCGCACGAGGGCTCGTTGTTGTTGTGGGTGCTGATGCTCACCGGCTGGGCATTTGCCGTGTCATTGTTCAGCCGCAATCTGCCGCAAGAAGTCATCGCCCGCGTGCTCGCGGTGATGGGACTGATCGCGATTGGTTTTTTCCTGTTTATGTTGATGACATCCAACCCGTTCGACCGCCTGCTGCCGGCAGCCGTCGAAGGGCGCGACCTCAACCCGCTATTGCAGGACCCGGGCATGATTTATCACCCGCCGATGCTC
>JANMNT010000229.1:0-16826 GCA_031368465.1 Burkholderiales bacterium | reverse complement strand
TGCCGTTCCGCAGTCGTTTTGCGCTTTTTTGGCGATGCCAAAACACTTCTCTTTGGCTTCCTTTTTCTCTTGTGCCAATACCGTGCCGCTTACCGATGACAACGCAACCAGACCGGCAATTGCCGACGACAGAATCAATTTGTTATTCATTTTTTTCCCTTTGAGTAGGTTAAGTGCTAATAAATGGCCCATTCGGCCGTGTCACAGCAATCTTTACGTGCAATTGGCTTGATCAGATGCACTACGTTGGCAAATCTGCTGAATCAAGATCGATATCACCTGCCTTGGCCGCCGCATATCGCTTCGCAAGTTCGGAAAGCACATCAAGTTGCCCGTCAAATCGGCGGCAATTCATACAAACCGTCAAATGCTGCCTTAGGTCGATTTCCTCCGCCGGATCGAGGGTCCGGTCACGACGGACGCTCATTAAACGCGCTGCCTGTTTGCACGACAGATCGCGTGGTTCAGAGCCTTCCAATGTTTCCGACTTTTCGTCCATTTTCCAATCCAAACCAGTTCTTTTCCAGACACTCACGGAGCGAAACTCTTGCCCGATGCAAGATCACCCAACAATTTGACGAAGAAATGTCTTCATCCTTACAAATTTCCTCGGTATCCGCGCCCATCACCTCACGTTGGAAGAAAACACGCGACGTCGCTTTGGGCAATTTGTCCATGCAACGTTCAAACGCCGCGAAAAAAGCCTGCTGTTCATGTGCAGATTCGGGGCACGCCCAAGTCGAAAAATTGTCGCGCCAGTGGCCAGTATCGTCGAAAAACGGTTCGAACCAGTCCTCGCTGGTTTCGTCGGCTGTCACCGGCGCCGCTTGGAAACGTTTACGCTCTGTGATCACCCGGCGCTGAAAATCGATGATTTTGAATTTCAGTATCGACGTCAGCCAGGTCCGCAGGGATGAGTCACCGGCGAAACCCGCCGCGCCGCTCAGTGCCGCCAGCATGGCCTCTTGCACCGCCTCTTCGGCATCGTTGTTGTCTCGCAATTTGGCAATTGCAAACCGCAACATGTAGCCGCGGTGCGATTCGATCTCGGCAAATAGTCTGGCTTGGTCGTTAATGGTCATATCGGCACTTCAACTGATTCGTTTGGGGTAACGGTCGGGTTTTCAAGAGATGTTTGACCCGACCGGGAATTGTTTATTTTCAGATGTACGTATTGATAATTTGATTTGGATTCACATCTTCCATATAGCTTGCCGATATGTTCGATCTGTTGGCCATGTTAGCAAGCCCGCACAGATTCAGGCAACCCCAAAATCAGGAGAAAGACATGAACACCCTAATTCGTTGGCACAACCGCGGCCAAAAAAGTTTTGCAGGCATTCAAGCAACCAGACCAGACGCTGTCACAGATGAAATTATTTCGGCATTTTTCCGGCCGGCCATCACCGGTGTGCCTGAAATCCGCCTCGACGTTTCCGAGGACGAAAGGTCCTATCGCGTCAGCGCCGCAATGGCCGGTGTGAAAAAAGAAGATATCCAGGTGGCCGTCAGCAAGAATGAAGTGACCATCGAGGTTGAAGTCAAACCCGAGACCGCGAATGCGGAAATCGAAAAAACGCTGCATCGCGAGCGCTTTTATGGCAAGACGTCGCGCGTATTTTCCCTCGCCGAAGACATTGACGACGCCAATATCGATGCGCGTTATGTCGACGGTGTGCTGCAACTGACCCTGCCAAAACTGGCGCAGGCAAATGCCAGGCGCATCACGATCAATTAATTCTGCAGCCGTTTGACCCCATCCGCGGCCCATCGCCGCGGATGCGGTCTGCACGTCCAGATTAACGCAGCACCGCGCCCGGATAACCGAGCTGCCGCCACGCTTCAAACACCGTCACCGCAACGGCGTTTGATAGATTCAAACTGCGGTTGTCAGGTCGCATTGGCAGCGTCACCCGTTGTGCGGGCGGAATATCGGCGATTACGTCTGCCGGCAAGCCGCTGGTTTCGCGGCCAAACACCAACACGTCATCGGCCCGATAGGCCATCTCATCGACCCGCAATGTGCCGCCGGTTTCAACCGCAATCAGCCGCCGACCGGCGAGTGTCGGGCTCGATCGAAACGCCAGCCAATTAGCGTGGTGCATCACATTGGCCAGCTCGTGATAATCCAGCCCCGCCCGTCGCACCCGCTTGTCATCCCATTCAAAACCCAGCGGATAGACCAAATGCAAACGCGCGCCGGTATTGGCGCATAAACGGATCACGTTGCCGGTATTGGGCGGGATCTCCGGCTGGTGTAGAACAACGTCGATCACTGCGGCACCTCTGACATCACCGCCCGCGCCAGCACCCAAGCGTCCACCCGCACCGCGCCGGCTTTTTTGAGTACGCCGGCTGCTTCCGACAGCGTCGCGCCGGTGGTCATCACGTCATCGACCAAAGCAATATGTTTGCCGGCGACATCATCCACGCAATCAAACGCACCCTTGATATTTTTCAGCCGCGCCGCTTTGGAAAGTCCCGCCTGCGGCGGCGTTTCACGTACCCGCAACATGGCGCTGTGCGCGACTGCCAGACCCAATCGACGTCCGAGCTGGTCGGCAATCAACGCCGACTGGTTGAAGCCACGCGTCGCCAACCTGCCGTTGGCCAGCGGCAGGGCGACGATGGTGACGGGCGGGGGTGCAGCCGCCGATTGCGCCTTTACCGCCGCCGCAAGTGCGCCGGTAAAAAAATCCACCAGGGCAAGGTTCGCGTTGAATTTATACGACTGCACCAGCCGGTCGAGCGGGTACTGATATTGAAACGCTGCGACGGTCGCGTCAAACGCATGCGGTGCACGCAAACACGCGCCGCACATGCCGGACGCCGCCGACGCCATCGGAGCGGCACAGCCGGGGCATACGGTTGATGACCGCGGCAGACCCGCCATACACGGCGCACAGATCACGCGCGCATCCGCAGCATCACACAACACACAATCCTGACGCACATCGGTCAGCCGCGACCGGCTGAACAAACCGGAAAAGGGTGCGGGCACCAAACCCATCATGCCGGTAGTTTGCGCAATTGTCGTTTTAGCAATTGCGACAAATTGACATTGAGTGGGCAATTCTTCATAGTTCAATTCTATCTGTTCACGCTGGAGAAACCCCGATGAATCAAGCTGTCACGGTTGCGGATGCACCACCGATATCCGCCCCGCAAACGATCAACGTTGCCAAGCGCTGGAAAGCCAACGAAAAAAGCTGGTCGCTGGCCGAAATCGAGGCGTTATTTGATTTGCCGTTTAACGAGCTGGTCTACCGTGCGCAAACCGTGCATCGTCAGCACCACGATGCCAACCGGGTTCAACTCTCGACCTTGTTGTCGATCAAGACCGGCGGCTGCTCGGAGGACTGTGGTTATTGCCCGCAGGCGGCGCGTTATCACACCGGTGTTGAAAACGAGGCGATTTTGGATGTCGCCGAAGTGGTTGCAACCGCCAAACTGGCCAAACAAAACGGTGCGTCGCGGTTTTGTATGGGCGCGGCGTGGCGCGGACCGAAGCAACGCGATTTGGATCCCGTGCTCGAAATGGTGCGCGAGGTCAAAGCCCTCGGTCTGGAAACCTGCTGCACCCTCGGTATGCTGAAAGACGGTCAGGCAGAACAACTCAAAGACGCCGGCCTCGATTACTACAACCACAACCTCGATACCGCGCCGGAATTTTATGGTGATATCGTTTCGACGCGTGAATATCAGGACCGCCTCGACACACTCGGCCGGGTGCGTGAGGCCGGACTCAATGTTTGCTGCGGCGGGATTGTCGGCATGGGCGAATCACGCCTTGAGCGCGCCGGCTTGGTCGCACAGTTGGCTGCGCTCGAACCACAACCTGAATCGGTGCCGATCAATTATCTGGTGCAGGTTGAAGGCACGCCGCTGCATGAAAAACTGCACGGTGAAAAGGTCATCGACTGGACCGAGTTTGTCCGCACCATCGCGGTGGCGCGTATCACCATGCCAAAAAGTTTTGTGCGTTTGTCGGCCGGCCGCCAGGAAATGAATGAAGCAACGCAGGCGCTGTGTTTTTTGTCCGGCGCCAACTCGATTTTCTACGGCGAAAAATTACTCACCACCGGCAACCCGGATGTGGTGAAAGACCGCGCATTATTTGAGAAGCTGGGGATACAGCCGCTCTAGTCCGCATATTTTCCCACCGGCAATGTCGACCCCCGCAATATCGGATTTTTCCGCGCTGCTGTCAGAACTGGCGCAGGCGGACCAATTGCGTTCGCGCCGCGTGGTTGCCTCGGCGCAGGACGCGTCGATGATCATCGACGGGCAACGCGTGTTGTCGTTTGCCAGCAATGATTATCTCGGTCTGGCAAATCACCCGCGGGTGGTCGAGGCCAGCATGCGCGCGCTGAAAAAATTTGGGCTCGGTGCGGGCGCGTCACATATGGTCACCGGCCATCACGCCCTGCATGAAGAACTCGAGTCGCGGCTGGCCGCATTTGTCGGCCTGCCAAAGGCACTGTTGTTCAGCTCCGGCTACGCCGCAAATCTCGGCATTTTGACCTCACTCGCCGGACGTGGTGACGTCATTTTTGCCGACAAGTTGAATCACGCCTGTTTGAATGACGGCGCACAATTGTCGCGCGCCACGTTCAAACGATATGCCCACAACGATATTGCCAAACTCCGCACCCAGCTTGCCGATTGGGACAAAAATGGCTCGAAAACCGCGCGGAAATTGATTGTTACCGATGCGGTATTCAGCATGGATGGCGACATCGCGCTGATCCCCGAGCTGTTGGAACTGGCCGAACAACACGATGCATTGCTGGTACTCGATGACGCGCACGGCTTTGGTGTGCTCGGTTATCGCGGCAAGGGCGTGTTGGAACACTTCAATATGCTCGGCAAAACCAGCGAACGTATTGTTTATATGGCCACACTCGGCAAGGCTGCCGGTGGTTATGGCGCATTTGTCGCCGGGCATGAAGATATTGTTGACTGGATCATGCAAGCCGCACGCACTTATCTTTTTGCCACCGCAACACCGCCGGCGATTGCCGCGGGTTGTATTGCCGCGCTCGACGTCATGACCGAAGATCACGAGCGCCGCCGGCATTTGCGCACGCTGATTGATTTTTTTAATGACTCACTGAAGTTGCAATTCGCAAAACTGCCGTTCTCGCAAACGGCGATCCAGCCGGTGATTGTCGGCGATAACACAACCACAATGGCATTTGCCGAGGAATTACGCGCGCGACATTTTTTGGTGCCGGCAATCCGCCCGCCGACGGTACCGCAGGGAACATCGCGGCTGCGTGTATCGCTCAATGCCAACCACGTCAGCGAAGACGTGTTTGATTTGATCACCGCCCTGACCGATATTGAAGTGACGTTGATGGGTAACCGTGAACGTGCTGGCCGGTGAGCATCGCCATCGAAACCAGCGGCAGCGGGCCGCATCTCGCGCTGCTGCATGGCTGGGGTCTGAATGGCGCGGTTTGGGACAGCGTCGCTGAAACATTCGCCCTCGACCACACGCTGCACCGGGTTGATTTACCGGGTCATGGTCGTTCGGGCGATACAAAAGCAACCACCCTCGACGCGATGACCGATGCCGTTGCCGCCGCACTGCCGCCACACACGCATGTGCTCGGCTGGTCGCTCGGTGGACAGGTCGCGCTCAATCTCGCATTGCGGCATCCATCCCGAATTGCGCGGTTGATTCTTGTCGCGACCACGCCGCAGTTTGTTGCGGCCGATGATTGGCCGCACGGCATGCGGGCCGGCGTGTTGTCCGATTTTGCGTTACGTCTGTCGGGCAACTATTCGGCAACCATCAAGAATTTTCTGGCACTACAGGCCTTGCATCAAGTCAACGTGCGCCGCACCATCCTGATGCTGCAACAGGCGGTGCTGGCGCGCGGCGCACCAAATATGACGAACCTGATGCATGGCCTTGAAATACTTGCCGAAACGGATCTGCGCCCGACGCTGGGGCAGATCAACCATCGCACGCTGGTGATACAGGGAGACCACGATGCGTTGACGCCGGAGCCGGCCGCCCGCTGGCTCGCGTCGGCAATGGCCAACGCCGAATACGAAATGATTCCACACGCGGCACACGCGCCATTTTTGTCGCACCAACCGCAATTTGTCGACCGCGTGAAACGCTTTTTGTCGCCATGACCAAGCCGCCCGATTCTCCGATGTTCCCGCATCATTCGGCCGTGCGTCGTTCGTTTGACCGGGCTGCCGGGCGCTACGATGAATACGCCTTCCTGCAGCGCGAAATTGCCGACCGGTTGCTCGAGCGATTGCAGTACATCAAGCTGGCACCCAAACGCACGCTGGATCTCGGCTGTGGCACCGGATACGTCACCGAAAAACTCGCCGCGCGCGACCCGGCCGCACAATTGGTTGCGGTTGACCTGGCACCGGCGATGGTCGCGCACACACACAAGCGACTCGGCGGTCAATCGTGGCTGGAAAAATTGTTTCGCGCCGCGCCCTCCCACCACCCGTTGTGCGCCGATGCCGAGGCGCTGCCATTGGCCGGTGAGTCAATCGACCTGGCGGTATCGAGTCTGACGCTTCAATGGTGCGACCCGCAACGCGTTGCACGTGAAATGGCCAGGGTACTGCGTCCGGAAGGCTTGTTTATGTTCACGACGTTCGGCCCGGACACCTTGAAAGAATTGCGTGCGGCATTTCGTGCGGTCGACGACCAGCCGCACGTGAACACATTTGTTGATATGCATGACATCGGCGATATGCTGGTCGAGGCCGGGTTCGCCGATCCGGTAATGGATTGTGAGGTGATGACCATCACCTATACCGAGCTGATGACATTGATGCGCGAACTCAAGGGTATTGGTGCTCACAACGTGCTGCCTGACCGCGCGCGCGGTCTGATGGGCAGGGGCCGCTGGCAACAACTGACGGCGGCCTATGAGAAATTTCGTGTTGACGGACGGTTGCCGGCGACCTACGAAGTCATTTATGGTCACGCGTGGAAGCCGGCTTTTTCGAAACGTAAAACAATCGATGGCAACCAGGCGATTTCGCTGGATGAATTCAAGCGCATGGTGGGACACGCATGAACAGTTTTTTTATCACCGGCACCGATACCGAAATCGGCAAAACATTTGTGCTCGGGGCCCTGCTGCTGGCGCTGCGCAACAGCGGCGTGAATATTGCGCCGATGAAGCCGGTTGCGGCAGGCACAGTGACACAAAACGGCGTGGTGTTGAATGAAGACGTCCACACACTGCTTGAAATTTACGGTCGGCCGATCGACGTGTCGTTGGTCAACCCGTTTTGTTTTGATCAGCCGATCGCCCCGCACATCGCCGCCGCACGTGAACATCGCGCCATTGATCCGGCGGCGGTTGTGTCGGCATTCCAACAACTGCGCGCCTCGCATGACGGCGTGTTGGTTGAAGGGGCCGGGGGATTTCTGGTGCCGCTGTCATCAACCACTTCCATGTCGGTGTTGCCAACAATGCTGGGCCTTGACGTGATCCTGGTGGTGGGAATGCGGCTCGGCTGCATCAATCATGCATTGCTGACGGTGGAGGCGATTGCGGCGCGCGGGTTGCGGCTCGCCGGCTGGGTGGCGAACACCGTTGACCCGGACATGGCGTGCGTCGATGAAAACATTGCCACCCTGACCGCCATGATTGCCGCGCCCTGTCTCGGCGTCGTACCACGCATCGAAATTGGCGATGCACAGTTGCGGGCCTCGCGTGCAGCATCTCATTTGCAAATTGCAACGTTGCTTGGATAATTGCGCTAAACATTCTTCATACCATTACAAACCGTCGGAGTCCCGCATGCAAACCCTCAATCAAGTACTTTCAACCATCGTCATCACGACCACGGTTGCACTCACGAGTCTCTCGGCCGGCGCTCAGGCCACCACCGTCGAACCATCGTTACGCGTTTTTGATGTCTGGGCCAAGACCACCGTACCGGGCGGCAGCGTATCGGCGGCCTATATGCACATCAAATCGGCGAAACCGCTCAAACTCGTCAAAGCTGAATCGCCATTGACCAATTTGGTCGAAATCCACAACATGAATATGAAGGACGGCGTGATGGAAATGAAGGCGGTCGACGCAATTGATGTTCCCGCCAACAAATTGATTGAGCTCAAACCGGGCGGCTTTCACATCATGCTGATTAAGGTGAACAAGGCGATCAACAAGGGTGACAGCGTGCCACTCAAACTCACGTTTGAAACGGCAGACAAAAAGCGCTTTACGGTCGACGTTGCCGCCAAGGGGCAGGAAAAGGATGGCGGGTCACACAAGCATTAATGTGCAATCGGTTCTTGCACCGTGGTGCCGGAATCCAAACTGCTATTGATACCGTGGGTAACGAAAGCCGCGCCCGGCAATCGTCATTCCGCATCAAACTGCGTCGCGTTTTTGCCTTTAAACGGCGCATAAAACGCCTTTATCGTTTTCATGTCGGCGTCAATATCGCCTGACGGAACCAGTATCGGACCCAGACCTGACATTTTTTTCTCGTAGTCCATGTACGCCATGATGATCGGCACCTTGGCACCGAGGGCGATGTAATAAAAGCCGGTTTTCCAATAACGTGATTTGCTGCGGGTTCCCTCAGGCGGCACCACCAGTTGTAACGGCCGATTGGCGTCCATGATCGCGGCGGCCGAGACCGCCACCAGGTTGTTCGACTGTTCACGGACGACCGGAATACCACCGAGCCACATCATCACGCTGCGAAACGGCCAATTGAATATCGACGCCTTGCCCATCCAATAGACATGTAAACGCAAACTGAATGCCACCATCAACATGTACGGCAAATCCCAGTTGCTGGTATGTGGCGCGGCGATCATGACAAATTTTTTGTGCTCTGCCGGCAACGCCCCAGTAATCTTCCAGCCGGTCAGTTTAAGAAAGGCAATCGACAGTGCGCGTACAACCGTGTTGACGATGGGGGTGTCAAAAATGGTGGTGTGCATTGTTTTTGGTCCCGGCACTATAGGGCAGCGCGCTGCATGGCAATGCCGTGCGCGCCGTGCGAGACGGCCTGATTGGAGTCCGACGGCGACAGTCCGCCGATGGCAAACGCAGGAATCGGTGAGTCGCGCACCAGCTCTTCGAATGCCGGCCAGCCGAGCGGCGCCTGGCCGGGGTGGCTCGCGGTCGGTTTGACACTGCCCACCACCACAAAGTCACATTTGAGCGCTGCGGCACGCAATACGTCATCGCGCGAGTGGGCGGACGCGCCGACCCACGCCAGTGGTGGCCGTGCCGTCATTTGGCCAAGTTGATTGCTGGTCAATTGCACACCATCCGCGTCAACCGCCAGCGCGAGTTCAATATCGCTGTTGACCAGCACAATGGCATCGTATTGTCGCGCAATCGCGGTGACATCGGCGGCAAATTGGCGCAGTGCCGCCGCAGGCATGTTTTTTTCGCGAATCTGGATCAGGTGTTTGCGGGCGACATCTGAAAAACCAAAAACGCCATCCGGCGTGCCGTTTGCGGCATTTTTGCCCCAAGACGCGCGCAGATGCTGGAGATATGCTTTCGCACCATGCTGACTCGCATTCGTGATCGTGTAGGTGGTCGGCAATGACAGGGCACGAAAAATCGGCAGGCAGCCCGGCAGGGTCGGTGACACCGAAATGTCAGTTAATTCTTGCCAGCAAAACGATTGTCCCTCCATGCCATGCATGCCGCGTTGGTCCGCGCCGTGCCACGCCGTGACGCGCCAGGTGCGTAGTCGTACTGTCGCGTGGGGATAGGTCATCTTGAATGAAAACCACGGGGTACATTCGTCGATGATGACGTTGAGCTCCTCTTCGAGCTCGCGCACCAATGCGTCGCGGACCGACTCTCCCGGCTCGATCTTGCCGCCGGGAAACTCCCAGTAGCCGGCATAGGGTTTGCCTTCGGGGCGGGATGACAACAAGAAACGGCCGTCGGGTGTGATAAACACCGCAACTGCGACGTCAGTAATCGTCGTCACTTATGATTTCTTGCGGGTACGGCGGCGGGCTGTCGGCACTTTGCCGGCCGGCACCGGCGGTTGGGACAATTGGCCGGCGAAATCGCGGGCGAATTGATAGGCGATACGACCGCTGCGCGCACCGCGCTCGAGCGCCCACAGCAATGCATCCTTGCGAAACTGCACCTCATCAACCCGCGCGTCTGCCGACAGCACCCTGACCCAGTGTCGCGCAATCGCCAGATATTGGTCTTGATCAAACGGATAAAACGACAACCACAGGCCGAACCGCTCGGACAATGAAATTTTTTCCTCGGTCGTTTCACCGGGGTGAATTTCGCCGTCGTCGGTGTGTTTGGCCTCCTGATTTTCGTGCATCATTTCCGGCATGAGATGCCGGCGGTTGGAGGTTGCATA
This sequence comes from Burkholderiales bacterium, assembly GCA_031368465.1. GTDB lineage: Bacteria > Pseudomonadota > Gammaproteobacteria > Burkholderiales > Usitatibacteraceae > UKL13-2. The sequence continues at coordinate 6,461 of JANMNT010000229.1, read as the reverse complement.
TACCAGCATGTTCTCGGTCGGCGCCGCCACACCGCCATCGAGCACCGACTTCAGCGCCTTGTACGCCGCATCATCCGCCTCGAAGGACAGGTCGTCGGCGAACACAATAAATTTTTCCGGCCGGCCGGCGACCAAATCGGCGATTGCCGGTAGATCAATCAGATCCGCGCGATCAACTTCAATCAAACGTAACCCCTGTTTGGCAAAGCGCTGCAGAATCGCCTTCACAATCGACGACTTGCCGGTGCCGCGTGCACCGGTCAAGAGCACATTGTTGGCCGTCTTGCCCGCGACAAATTGTTTGGTGTTGGCGACCAGCCGTTGTTTTTGTTCGTCGATGTCGACCAAATCAGACAAATGAATCACGTGTGGATGCCTGACCGGTACCAGTCCGCCTTTGGCCACACCGAATATGCCACCGTCACTTTTATGCCAGCGATAGGCGATGGCCGTCCAGTCATTGACCGGCTGCACCGGCAGGAGCGCATCAATCTTGTCGATTAATGCTTCCGCCTTTGCGGCGACTTTGTCGAGCTTGGGAAACATCATGTCAGCTGCGATAGTCGGCGTTGATCTTGACGTAGTCGTACGAAAAATCGCAGGTCCACAACACCACACTTTCCTTGCCGCGACCCAGATTGACGTTGACGGTGATCTCGGATTCTTTCATCACGCGCGAACCGTCTTCTTCACGGTAGCTGGCGGCGCGACCGCCCTTTTCAGCGACCAGCACATCACCAAGTCGCAGGGTGATCTTGTTTTGATCGAGATCGGTGATGCCGGCATAACCGACCGCCGCCAAAATGCGGCCAAGATTCGGGTCGGAGGCAAAAAATGCTGTCTTAACCAATGGTGAATGACCGATCGCCTTTGCCACTTTCATACATTCTTCACGGCTCTTGCCGCCGTCAATCTTGATGGTGATGAACTTGGTCGCACCCTCGCCGTCGCGCACAATCGCCTGCGCCAGATGAATGGCAACGTCGTTGATGGCGGTTTGCAACAGACCATATTCAGCGGTGCCCTCGCCGGCAATCAACGGATGTCCAGCCTTGTTGGTGGCGATTAAGACAAATGAATCGTTGGTGGAAGTGTCGCCATCGACCGTGATCGAATTGAACGACAGCGTTGCCGCTTCTTTAACCATATCCTGCAACACATCGGCGGCGACACAGGCATCGGTGGCGATAAAACCCAGCATGGTCGCCATATTCGGCTGGATCATGCCCGCCCCCTTGGAAATGCCGGTGATGGTGACCGTTTTGCCATACAGCAAGATTTGTTTTGAGAATGCTTTGGGTACGGTATCGGTGGTCATGATCGCGTGTGCGGCATCAAACCAGCCGTCGTCGGCGAGGTTCGACACACATGTCGGGATGCCGGCCAAAATCCGCGGCATCGGCAAATGCTCCATGATCACACCGGTGGAAAAGGGTAATACCTGATCAGCGTGACAGCCAAGTGCATCTGCGACTGCCACGCAGGTTGCGCGGGCATCGCTCAACCCTTGTTCACCGGTGCCGGCGTTGGCGCAGCCGGTATTCACAATTATTGCCCGCTGGCTGGCACTCTTCAGTAAATGCTCGCGACAGACTGTTACGGGCGCGGCGCAAAAACGATTTTGTGTGAATACGCCCGCCGCCACACTGCCTTCGGCCAGCACCGCAATCAGCATGTCTTTGCGATTCGGTTTTCGCACATGCGCTTCGGCAAACCCAAGACGCATTCCCGGCACGGCGTGCAGCCCGGCGTTGGTGGGCAAGACATAGTTGACGGCCATGGCAGAAAATCCTTGGGCAAAAAGCGGTTGACGTGCAAAAATTATGGCACGGAAAACCGATCCGGTCCGGATAACCCCCGCCAGTCATGTCACCAGTACAAACGACCCATACCTGTTATGAGAGCATCCCGTCCTTTGTGACAAAGGACGGCTCGCTCATCCGCGAGCTGTTGCATCCGGATACCAGCGGCGTGGTCGCGCAAAGTCTCGCCGAAGCGGTGGTCGAACCGGGGCAGACCACGGCGCTGCATCAGCATCACCAGTCAGAGGAAATCTATCACCTGACCCAGGGCGAAGGCATCATGACGTTGGGTGGGGAAAAATTTCCGGTCAAGCCGGGTGACAGCATTGTGATCCGGCCGGGCACTCCACACTGCATTCAAAATACCGGCGTGGTTGCACTGCGGATTCTGTGCGCCTGTTCACCGGCCTATTCGCACAACGACACCAAGTTGCTGTAATCAGCCCGGCGCGGCTGGCGGCGCCAAATTTGGTGGCGGCGGTGGCGGCGGCAAATTCCGGTCGTGTCGCATGCTGTCCTTGAGCGCCGCCCTGATGAGCAGGTGTGCCGATACCGGCGCGGTCAGAAAAACAAACAGCGTGATCAACAACTCATGCACACTCAAACCGCGCCCTGAAAAGGTGAAATAGACGATCGAAGCGATCAATACACAGCCGACGCCGAGCGTTGAGGCCTTGGTGGGGGCATGCAAACGTTTCAGGAAGTCATCAAGCCTCACCAAACCGATGGCGCCAATCAGCGCAAAAAGTGCGCCGAGCACCACCATCAGCGCAATCAATATGTCGGCCCAAAGTGGAATCATTCGACAATGTCCCGGCGCTCGAGGTACTTTGCCATCACCACGGTACCGACAAATCCCAACAGTGCAACCAATAGCGCGACTTCAAAATAGACGTTGCTGGCAAAAACAATACCAAGCAGTATGGTGAGCGCCATCGCGTTCACATAGAGTGTATCCAGCGCGAGGATACGATCAGCCGTATCAGGACCGCGAAACAGCCGCCATGCCGCGAGCAGCAGTGCTGCACCATATAAAATCAGCGCAAACAAAACGGCATATTTTGTCCAGATACCCAGATGCGACAGCGGTACCGCCAGATTCGCAATCATTCAAAAATCTCCTTCAACGGCAATTCGTATCTTGATTTGATTTCCGCAATCAGCTGCCCGACATCCGTGACATTCAGCGCGTGCACCAATAAATATTTCCCGTCCTCGGAAAAATCCGCCGACACCGTGCCCGGCGTCATGGTGATAATGCCGGCGAGCACCGCCTTCGCATGCGCATCGGTGATGTCCAACGGCACCCAGACAAAGGCGGGGTTGATATTGGATTGACGGCCCATTATCAATCTGGCAACGGCAATGTTTGATTTGACAATATCAAACACCACGATCAGCCCCAGAATCACAATCGTCAACGGTTGTTTGACGCTGGGTGCCTTGATCCCGCCGGCGAACGTTGATGTCCACCATGGAATGACCACCGCCAGTAGCGCACCCAGCAAAACATGCGCCGGATGCAAGGTATTGTTTAACGCCAGCCAGACAACAAACAACATCACCGAGATCAGCGGTTGTGGGAACAGCCGTTTCATTTGGCCGCTCCGGTGGTTTTGTCCGACGGCAGCGGCAACTTGCCGAGCACATTGCCGGTCATGATCTGCGGACGTTTCATTTCAATCGCCGCCTGATCGGTGAAACGTTGAATCGGCGCGGCCAACAGGGTCAGGGCAACCAAGGCAACCGCCAACAATGACGCCGGCAACAAATACAGCGGCGCCACCGCCGCGTCGCGCTTCCAAAACAACCGGCTGCCCATGCGGGCAAAGGCGATGATGGTCAGAAACCCGGCGATCAATACCGCGCATAGTATCCACGTCATCCACGCGTGTTGGGTCGCGCTGACCAGCACAATGGTTTTGCCGATAAAGCCGGAAAACGGCGGCAAGCTGGCCGCGGCGGCCGCGCCGGTAAAAAACAACACGCCGACAACCGGCCATGCGCGGTTTTTGCATGCCGCGCCCGGCATGACCTGGGCGGCCGGCGCATCAATTGCCGCCGCATTCAAGAATAAAAGTGCGGTGGCCACCGTGCTGCCGAGCATGTAAAACAACGCACCCGACAAGGCCTTGGGGCTGCCGATCGCGATTGCCGTAACCAGCATGCCGGCGGATGCCACCACCGTCCAGCCAATCAGCACCCTGACCTCCCGTGCGGCCAACGCACCGCACGCGGCGACCAACATCGTCAGCGGCGCTGCAATCAACAATACGGCCGACATATGACTGTTGATCAATCCACCTTCAGGGAAAACCAGCGTCAATATACGGGCAATCGCCACCACCCCCACCTTGGTCATTAATGCAAACAGTGCGGCCACCGGCAACAGCGCACGGCCATAGGTGCCGGTCAACCAGAAATTCAGTGGCAACAGTGCCGCCTTGATGGCAAACACCACCAGCAGGACAAATCCCGCCGACATCACCAGCCCACGCGATGTGGACGGCACGGCGTTGATTTTTTGTGAAAGATCAGACATGTTCAAGGTGCCGGTGACGCCATATAACAACGAAACGGCAATCAGGAACAACGCAGAGCCGAGCAGATTGATCACCACATAATGGGTCGCGGCGTTGGTGCGGGAACGGTCGGCACTTTGCAGCAACATGCCGTAGCTGGCGGCCAGCAACACTTCAAAAAACACAAACAGATTAAACAGGTCGGCCGTCAAAAACGCCCCGTTCAAGCCGGCCAGTTGCAACAAAAACAGCGGATAAAAAAATGTTCCCTCGTCAATCCGTTTGCGACCGCCGTCAATTGTTTTTGCCCTGGTCTGCACCGCCATCAACACCGCCGTACCAATCGTTGCAGTCAGGACCAACATCAATGCCGTCAGCTTGTCGATTGCCAGCACGATGCCAAATGGCGCCTGCCAGTTGCCCGCCAGATAAACAGCCATCTGACCACTGGCGGTCAGCATGATCGCCAGCACCGCAAAACCCAGCAGCGACACGACGCAGGCGGTGGTGACCACGCGCTGTATCAACAGCCTTTTTTCGCCCGCCAGCAAAACCAGGGCCGCCCCAAGCAGCGGCAGCACAATCGGCAACACCGGCAGGTGTTTTAGCAGCCACGCCATCATGATGAATCACCGTCGTCGTCAACCCGGTCGTGGCCGTTTTCGGCATACCCGCGAACCGCGATTGCCAGCAGCACGGCGGTCATGCCAAACGAAATCACAATCGCGGTCAACACCAACGCCTGCGGCAGCGGATCGGCATAATTTGTCAGGGTGGCGGGCACGCCCTGCAAAATGATTGGTGCGCGGCCGGTTGCCAATCGTCCCATAAAGAAAATAAAAAGGTTAACGGCGTAGGACATCAACGTCAGGCCCAACACCACGTCAAACAAGCGCGGGCGCAATAGCAGATAAACACCGCATGCGGTCAATACGCCGACGCCGAGAGCCACCAACAGTTCCAGACTCATGCTGTCGGCTCCGTCTGGTGTTGGTCGGGCGCGTCATGAACCCGCACAAGCCTCGACAGCACCAACATCGTTGCCCCGATCACGCATAAATAGACGCCCAGATCAAAGAACATCGCCGACGCCACCGGTACCGCCCCGATCACCGGCAGGGTGAAATATTTGAATGTGCTGGTCAAAAATGGGAAGCCCGCAACAAAGCTGCCGGCGCCGGTCAGGCCGGCAGCCAGCAAACCCCAGCCAATCCACTTCGCATAGTCGGCTTTGACCCGCGATTCGATGCGGGTGCGGCCGAAGGCGACGTATTGCAGGACCAATACAATTGCCAGCACCAGTCCGGCAATAAATCCACCACCGGGCAAATTGTGACCGCGCAAATAGAAATAGATCGAGATCATCACCGCCAATGGCAATATGAGCGCGGCGACAATTTGCAGCAGCAGCGAACGGCGGGCAAATCCGGCGGTTCCATCCGGCGCTGCCGGCGTGCTGCTTTGCAACAATGCATTGCGGGGGGGCAGGTTGCGCAACAATGCTGCAACAATCAGGCCGGCCATACCCAGCACGGCGATTTCGCCCAACGTATCAAAGCCGCGAAAGTCGACAATGATGACGTTGACCGCATTGGCACCACCGCCCTCGCCAACCGTGGTGCGCAGGAAATACGGCGAGATACTGTTAAACGGACGCGTCAACACTTGATAAACCAGCCATGTCACACCCAACCCTGCAACAGCCGCAACGGTAGCATCGCGCCATTGGCGGAACCGGTTTTTCTCGGGCGCACTTTGTGCCGGCAGAAATTTCAGGCAAAGCATCATCAGAATGATGGTCACCACCTCGACCAACAATTGGGTCAACGCAAGATCCGGCGCGGAAAAATAAACAAAGGTCATTGCCACAACAAGGCCGGCCGCGCCGAGCAAAATTAATGCGATCAACCGTTGGCGATACATCACCACCGCAGCAATCGCCGACGCCATACCGATCAGCGCCAGGGCAATCGCAATCATGTTGGCCGGCGCATTGACCGAGGCGAAACGGGCGGTGGCGGTGTGTGCCGGCACCAGCCACACACCGGCCACGCCGGCGGCAATGGCAGTGATCAAAATCAACAGCAGATAACGCTGCAGGCTGCCGGTTTGGGTGGCGCGCGTGATCCAACCGGCG
>JANMNT010000225.1:0-4420 GCA_031368465.1 Burkholderiales bacterium | reverse complement strand
GCGGTGTAATCCGTTTGGATTTTTGTCTTGGCGGCCTTGTACTGATCTTTGGTCATGGTGTCGGCGAAACAACCACCGGCGACGGTTAAGGCAACTGCGGCGACAAGTACTTTGATTTTGAGCGATTTCATGCGAACTCCTGTTTTGATTGAACGGTGGCAGGATCTTTTTGCAAACAGCCTGCATACCGCATTGACTTGCTTCTTCTTTACTTCTCTTGTTCAGTGGCGGGCGCTTCGGGTTTCGACGGAATGGTGTGAATCGTGTCTGATTCGTCGGATCCGCGATCATTCAGGTCAACTTTCGGTGTTGGCAACCGGCTGCCATCAACCAGGCAGACGACCCGCTTTAGCGAAGGCGCCGGACCGTTTGCAGGCATCGAGGCTTTAAACTATTCGGTTTCTTCTTGACGATCGAGCCAGTCGGAAACCTGCTTTTCAGTCACTTCCTTTGAAATGCCGTAGGCCTCTTGAATTCTGCCGATCAAATGATCGCGTTTCCCGGCAATAACATCGAGCTGGTCGTCGGTTAGCTTGCCCCATTGTTGTTTTGCCGTACCTTTGAATTGTTTCCAATTACCTTCGACGCGATCCCAGTTCATGATGTGTTTCCTCTTCGTATTGGCCGAAATAGCCGTGGTGGTTGTCGTACTCGTGGTGGACTTGAAATGTCCGCGAACTTGCGGCGTTGTGGTTTAGGCGGTGGCGCTGTGGTCTCAAGGCCGGCAGCGATGCGGTAAACCGCGATGCCGCCGTTCGTTTGCGGAGACATTCCCCGCAATATCGCGAGTAGTTCACAGGATGTACTGTCAGCCTGCAGGCGTCTGTCTGGCAGCGCACGGTTTGGCCTGCACCAGACCTTGTGTGTTGCTTCCTGCGCAAATTTCGCGTGTTCGTATGACGCCGAACAGACCCCGAAATCGATTCGGCAGACAGTCATGACGAGCCTGCGGGTTTATGCCAATTTAGGACTAAACGCCGTGCGGTACCACCCGACCAGGAGACGCTAATGAATCTGTTTCGCAAATCAATATTGATGGCCGCCGTTGCGGCCAGCATTGGCGCCGCCAGCGCTGAAATCATCTTCTACGAAAATGAAAATTTCTCGGGTCGAACGTTTCGGACCGGACAACGCGTCCAAAATTTCCAAAATCATGGATTTAATGATCGTGCTTCATCCGCGTTGGTTTTGCAGGAGCGCTGGGAAGTCTGTCAAGATGCCAAATTTAAAGGCAAGTGCATCATTTTGCGGCCGGGCCGGTATCATGATCTGGCGGCAATGGGATTAAACGACCGGATTTCGTCGGCGCGCCAGGTCGGCTCAAATACGCGGGTCAATGATGATCGATACGCACCGCAGGCGTATCCGGTGTATGACAACCGCAGACGCGGTGAGGAACGGCTCTACGAGGCAAATGTGACGTCGGTACGTGCCGTCATTGGTCCAAGTGGCCAGCGTTGCTGGGTGGAGCGCGAACAGGTCTCGCAGGGCAATGGCCAGGCCAATGTCGGCGGGGCCATAGCCGGTGCATTGCTGGGCGGCGTTCTTGGGCATCAGGTCGGCGGGGGGCGCGGCAATGACGTTGCAACCGTGCTCGGTGCCGTTGCCGGCGGCGCAATCGGCGCCGACGTCGGACGTGATGGAACAAGGACCCAAAATGTGCAACGATGTGAACCAAACTCACGTGCTTCACGCGCAGACTATTGGGATGTTTCCTATAATTTTCGCGGACTCGAACATCGTATCCAAATGAGCTCGCCGCCCGGCCAGACCATCACGGTTAATGCGCGTGGTGAGCCGCGCACGTAGAATTGAAAGGGCAATCAAAACAGAAACGGCGACCGAGGTCGCCGTTTTTGTTGCGTGCAATATATCGCGTTACTTGATTCGCATATCGTTTTTGACCGAACTCACACCGCGAACGGCACGGGAGAGTTCCACCGCTTTGTTGGCGTTTGACTGTGAACTGACAAATCCACTCAGCTGAACGATGCCTTTGTATGTTTCAACGTTGATCTCAGCCGATTTGAGTCCGGGCTCTGCCAGGATGGCAGCTTTGACCTTGGTGGTGATGACGGTATCGTCAATATATTCACCAGTGCCCTCCTGTTTGGAGGTGGAGGCGCAGCCGAGCATGCCGGCAAGAACAATTGCGCCAACGATGGATGTAAACAGTTTCGGGAATTTCATGGGTGACTCCTTTAGATTTAACTACGTGAAAATTGGCCAGCATGTTCGGGGTACAGGTAAGCCATAACCTGCGGATCAGATATCTGTGTGTTGACTAGATCCGCCCCATCAAAAGCAGGATGAGAAGCACAATGAGCACAACGCCAACCCCGCCGCTGGGGGCGTATCCCCAGCTCTTGTTGTAGGACCATCGCGGAAAAGCGCCGACGAGAGCCAACAAAAGTACGATGAGTAAGATGGTTCCAAGCATGATGGTCGCTCCTTTGTTTATTCGCGTGTGAGAGAGGGATTGGCTGCTATTGGCGTGATGGAATTACTTTTCCATCATCCGAGATCACGACTTCCACACGTCGATTCAGCTGGCGACCCGACGCGGTGTCGTTACCGGCGACAGGGAACGCCTCGCCATAGCCGCGGACCGCTATCCGGTCGACGCTGATGCCCATGTCAACCAATGCGCCACGAACAGACAAAGCACGTTTGTCTGACAGGTCCTTATTGTGATTTTCTGACCCGGTACTATCGGTGAAGCCTTCAATAACCATTGAGCGTTGCGGGTACTGCTTGAAGAAATCACTGAGTTTTTGGATATTTCGCATTGCGCCCGATTTGAGTGCGGCGCGATCCGTGTCAAACAAGACGTCGCCAAGGGTTACGATCATGCCGCGCGGTGTCTTTTTGGCTTCCATCTCCTGGAGTCGCGATTCGAGCTCGCGTGAACGGGCTTCAGCAGCCTGTACTTGTTGGAAGGCAGCCTGCGCACTTAAATCCGCTGCGTTGGCGCTTTGACGGTCGATGGCAGATTGTCGCTGCGAGGCTTCGGCACTTCTTTGTGCATATTCGGCACTCTGCTTGGCGGCGGCTTCGCCCTGCTGCGCGATATCGGCTTCGCGGGTCCGCATTGCAAGGCGTACGCGATCACGTTCCGCGCCGGCATTTGCGACGGTTTGTTCGGCGGCTTTCTGCTTGGCGGTTTCAACCGCAATACCAACGTGTTGTCGTGTTACATAAGCGAGATGGTCTATCGTCGCGACGGACTCACCCTTTTCAAAAGCACGATTGGCATTGTCAAGCGATGTGCCGGCTTGCTTAAGTTCGCCAGCCGCAAAGTTAGCGACCTGCGGGTTTGCCACCGCATTCTGATATTCGCTGCGCGCCTCATCCAGCCGGTCATTCTTTGGCATTGAGCCGCACGCCGCCAAAAACGACAGGGCGGACAACACGGCGGCGAGCCGGAGACGGGAATAGCTTGTTTTTTGATTCATAAAGATTCCTTGGGTCGTACTTATTTTGTCTTGCGATTGAGTTCTTCACGCAGGACGCGGCTGTCTTCTTGGGTTGTGGCGGCGGCACGTTCTGCTTTCGCCGCTTGGGATTTCTTTTCAGCAAGACGTGCATCGGTCTGCGCCTGCTCGGCCAACCAGCGTGCCTTTGCATAATCCTCGTGGCTCATTGCCAGGTCGGCCTGCGTCATTTTTTCCTGCGCGTTGCGCAAATCACCTGCGGCGAATTCAGCACTGCCCGCTTCAATGGCGTTGGTGATGGCCAACTTTGTCACCGCCATCTGTTCAGTCGGTGGCGGCACGCTGGCACAGCCGATTGCAAGCAAGACAACGGCGGCAGAAAAGGTGGCGGTTAGGACGTTTGAAATCTGCATAAATGGCTTTCAGAAGCTGGCTTCGGGTGGATGATCAAGATATGCAGATTAGTTGTCCGAAGCAGTCGCGTCTGTACGCTCTCGTACAATAGACGGATCAATTTTTTTGCTGTTGGGTGACGACAACACTTGAAAGATGTCGAGCGCGAGCTGGGAGAGGCGCAACGTCTGCCGAATGTTCGAAAGCCATCTGGTCAGACGTAAATCGCCGACGAGGCAGACAAGCAGGGACGGTATTGCAGCGGGGCCGACGGCACCCGCGAATAGCTTGATCATGCCGCTGGCGGCGCGCGCCGGACTGGTCCCCAACTGCAGGTCAGACCGCATCGCGTCAAGCATGATTTGTGTCTTCTGGCGACAAACGGCACCTTTCGCGACCAGCAGATCCTTTTGCAATTTTCGGGTCTGGCTATTTGTGTTCATTTGCGTCGCCAAACAGCATCAGGTCGCTGCGCAACTCGCGACGGGTTTCCGCAAACGCCTCGCCGTGAAGCGCGGCAAGTGCCTTTACACGGACCAGCAATGCGCCGCCAATGGCCAGATAGACCAGCGTGACACAGAAAACGGCAAGTG
>JANMNT010000202.1:0-7747 GCA_031368465.1 Burkholderiales bacterium | reverse complement strand
GTTCGCCGCGGGCCCCGTCACCAAACAAGTCCTTTGAGCTGAGTGATATCGACCCCCGCTCGCAGGTGATCGGCGTCGTGCCGAACGTCCCAACCGCCCCCGCCAGTGTGGCCGGCGTCGCGACAGCGCCAACCAAAGTCGACGCCCCCGGCGTGAAAAAGGCCGTGCCGACCGATGTCACCGCCAAACAGCTAGCGACAAAAATGCCGCTACCCGGACAGACAAACGACCATTCAACACTTTCCAAAGTCCCGTCGCAGCATACAACCGGCCAGGCGACGAAATAACGCGCACCGCTCGCCGTCTGGGCAAGGACGACCGGGCCTTAGGGTTGCGCGGTATCGTGCCCAACTCTTGTTTCAACGTGTCGCTCTCAAATGTGACACTCCGCATCTGTCGGGCATTTCCGGGCATAAATGGCTGTAACAGCCCGTCGATATTGTGGTTTCCATTTTGAATTTTGGGCAATTCCATCCCAGGCTTGTCGGTCGGACGGGTCACTTGCAGCGCGTCAATCCCGCTGCTGCCGATTCAAGTCTTCGCTGCCAAGCGCCGTCATGGTGACGGCCACGCCATCGCCGCACTGATGCGTTGGCGTTTGATTCGGGTGATGTGCGCAAACAAACGGGCACAACATCCGTGTCAAAATCCATTGACGAAACCAAACGTAAATGGCGCGTCGGGAGACCAGCATCATGAGTGAAACACGCATCGAAACCGACAGCTTTGGGCAAATTGAGGTTCCAGCCGGCGCGTTATGGGGGGCGCAGACCGCGCGCAGCCTGCATTTTTTTTCGATCGGCAATCAACGCATGCCGATCGAACTGATCCACGCCCTGGCGTGGATCAAATGGGCCGCAGCAGGCGTTAACGGCGAGTTGGGATTGCTTGACGCGGACAAAGCGCAGGCGATCTCCGGTGTCGCCGCGCTTGTGGCGGCCGGTGAATACGATGCCGAATTTCCCTTGTCGGTCTGGCAAACCGGGTCTGGCACACAAAGCAATATGAACGTGAATGAGGTGGTGGCGACACTCGCAACACGTGAACTCGGTGCACGCGATGCACTCGCCACCCATGCACCCGGCGCGGCCAAGGGGCCGGCAATCAAGGTCCACGCCAATGACGACGTCAATCTTGGCCAATCGTCCAACGATGTTTTTCCAAGTGCCATGCATATCGCCGTGGCCGACCTGGCAACACGCAGCCTGTTGCCAAGCCTGCAGAAATTGCGCGACGCACTCGCCGCCAAACGGCAGTCAATTGGCGCCACCGTCAAGATCGGCCGCACTCACTTGCAGGACGCAACGCCGATGACGCTGGGTCAGGAGTTCAGCGGATACGAAGCGCAGCTCGCGCTGTGTGAAGAAAGTATTCGACACGCGTTGGGCCCGGTACACACGCTGGCCATCGGTGGCACCGCAATCGGCACCGGCATGAACACCCACCCCGCCTTTGGCAAGCGCGTCGCCGCCTTGTTGTCGGCGAAACTCGCGATGCCGCTGTCACAGGCCGACAATCTGTTTGCCGCCATGGCCGGCCATGAAGCACTGGTAGGCATGCATTCCAGCTTAAAAATGTTGGCGATCGCCCTGATAAAAATCGGCAACGACATCCGCCTGATGGGCAGCGGGCCGCGCGCCGGGCTGGGTGAATTGCGATTGCCACAAAACGAACCGGGCAGCTCGATCATGCCGGGCAAGGTCAACCCCACGCAGATCGAAGCGCTGAACATGGTCTGTGCACAGGTGATGGGTCACGATACGGCAATTGGGTTTGCCGCCAGCCAGGGCCAGTTCGAATTAAATGTTTACAAGCCGCTCATAGCGCTGAATGTGCTCGACAGCATTCGCCTGCTGGCCGACGGAATGCGCAGCTTCAGCCAACACTGTGTACTCGGCATCGAGATCAACGGCGTCCGCATGAAGCAGCTGGTTGACGATTCGTTGATGTTGGTGACGGCGCTGGCGCCGCATATCGGCTACGACCGCTCGGCACAAATCGCCAAATATGCATTTCAGCATGGCGGCACATTACGCGAAGCGGCACTGTCGCTTGGATTTGTCACTGCGGAACAGTTTGACGGCTGGGTCAACGTAAATGACATGCTTGGTCCGCGTTCAGACTAAGTTACGCGAGTTCGTCAACAATCAACACCCTTGCATTGAGGACGTCGGCGTCGGAAATCATGGCACCTGCAGGGCCTTGTCCAGCGCATGAATCAGTTCGTCAATTTTGATCGGCTTGGTCAGGTAGCGGGCAAAACCCGCCGCCAATCCAATTTTGATATCCGCCGTCATTGCGTTTGCGCTGAGCGCCAATATCGGAATATTGGCTGTCAGCGTATCGGCTTTGAGTATCCGTAATGCCTCGGTACCACTCATGCCGGGCAGATTGATATCCATCAAAATGACGTCCGGCAGCGCCTTGCGCGCGAGTGTCACCCCGTCGCGCCCATTTATCGCCGTTAGCAATCGTAAATCCGATCGTTTGGCGATGATTTGCTCGACCAGGGCGAGGTTGGCCGGATTGTCTTCGACATAGAGGACGGTCCGCACCGACATTTCCGGCCCGACCGCGTCAGCTATCACGGCGTCCGGCGCCCCGCCCACCTGCAACGGTGGTGGTGCCTCGTCGGCCGCCAGATCAAACCAGAATTCCGAGCCGGTACCCACGCGGCTTTCGACGCCGATCTCACCACCCATCAACTCAATCAATCGTTTGCTCATCACCAAGCCGATACCGGTGCCCTCGACGATTCCGCCTTCTTGTCCCAGACGATTAAATGGCTGAAAGAGTTGCGCAATTTTGTGCGGCGAAAGCCCGGACCCGGTATCGTGGACATGAACGCGAATGACATTGAGCGGCTGCGATGAGAACGTCACCGATACATTGCCCTGATCGTTGTTGTACTTGATCGCGTTGGACAATAGATTGACCAACACCTGTTTTAGGCGGGTGCGGTCGGCGCGCACAAACGGCGGCACCGGAAAGGCCTGAAACGCAAGGTTGATTTTGCGCACATCGGCTTGTGGCTGCATCATCTCGCGGCATTCGAGCATCACATCGGCGAGCGAGACGGGTTCTGGGGAAAGCGATAATTTTCCCGACTCAACCACCGAAAGATCCAGGATCTCGTTAATCAACTCGAGCAAGTACCAGCCTGCGTGCAAAATCTGCCCGACACTGGCCTTTTGTTGAACACTTGGCGGCGGCTCGCCGGCGTCGAGTAGTTGGGCAAAGCCGAGAATGGCGTTTAATGGCGAACGCAATTCATGACTCATGTTCGACAGAAAATCAGATTTCGCCAGATTTGCCTTTTCGGCGATGATCTTGGCGTTTTGCAACGCGGCGTTGGTTTCCTGCAATGCCTGATGCAGCCGCTTTTGCTCGGTGACGTCTCGCGCGGCGGCGAATACACCTTTTAGGTTGCGCTGGCGGTCGTGAAACGTTGTCGCGTTGTACGACACCACGGTTTCCCGTCCATCCGGTGCCCTGGCGGTGAGCTCATAGTCGGTGACTTTCTTTTCGACCAGCACCCGTTTGATTCCCGCTTCTGCGCGAATCGGGTCGGTAAAACAGTCCTTGAATGGCGCGCCGATCAGTTCATCGCGGGTACAACCGGTCAGCGCCTCCATCTGCTTGTTCACGTCGGTGATAATGCCGGCCGGATCGGTTGTCATCAGCGCGTCAACGTTGGATTCAATCAATGATCGGGTATAGAACTGCTGATCACGCAATTGCTGATCCAGCTTGCGTTGTTCGGCTTCGACTAACTTACGGGCGGTGTTGTCGGTGCCAATCAGCAGGTAACCAATGATGGCGTCCGAGGCATCGCGCAGCGCGGTGACGGAGACAACCGCAGGGAAGCGGCTGCCGTCTTTGCGGATATAGCTCAACTCATAGATGTCTTCAATGCCGCGCGAGGCTTTGAACACCAGAGCTTCAAAGCCCGGCGTGATCGTGGTGTCCAGCTCGGCGCTGAGTGACTTGGCCCGTGCTATCACCTCTTGCGGGTCCGAGATGTCGGCTGGCGTGATCTTGTTCATCACCTCAGCAGCGGTGTAGCCCAGCATACGCTCGGCCCCGACGTTGAAAATCTGGATCACGCCCTTGGCATCAGTGGCTATGCTGGAGAAGTTGGCGCTGTTAAAGATGGCGTCTTGCAGCGCACCCGTTTTTAGCAGTGCTTCCTGCCGCAACAACTCGACACGGCCTTCGGTAATGTCGCGCAAATGTTGGGTGGATGACGCCGGCATTTGGCCGCTCGACGTCACCGGCGACCATATTGGCATGGCCAAATCGATTGCGCCCTGTACGCTTCTCCCGTCCTTTGCGCTTCTCGGGTCGGTAGCGTTCCCCGCGTATTTTGCGCCCTTTGCAACCTTTGCACCTTTTATAGCGGCTGTGGGTTGCACATCCTCAATGACCGCTGCGCTTGCCGCGCCGACCTTCGGCGCGCCCGTCGACGGGTGCTTGGACCGTTGCTTCAAAGTTGCCATCAATGTCCCTTTGGCCCGAATCGGCGGGCCAAGAGAATCTTGGCGGACCATCAGCGACGCTGCAGGCACATTGGATGAACAAGGCGCAATAGTCTGTTTGTTATCGAACAGACAACGGAAGAAACACGGGGTATTTTGCGGCCAAACGATTTACCGGCACGTGTTGCAACACAAACACTTACCGGCAACACGAGCAACTTCGCGCGCTGCCCGCGCACGGCAATGCATGGGCGTCAAGACTTATGCCGATAAAATGTCCCACAGCGGTTCTGATTATCTGGCGCTTGACGGCTGGGTGATTTCTGTCGTGTCGGTCGTTGGCGCATCATGCGGGCCACGCTCATCAAGCGCCGCCAGCACCAGATCCGGATTCATCGATTGCTGCAACACCGCCGCTTCGGGATCATCACGATCCTTCACATTAGGCAAATCCCGCCTCAGCTCTTCAAGCAGATCAATCAGTTTTGCCGCTTTCTGCTCGGTCAGCAGGGTCACCTTGAGGTCCAGGTGTGCCCGTTGTTCCTCCAACCTGCCCAGCCGGTTTTGCCGCGTCAACACAATCGTGGTGGTCAACAGCGCCGCCAGACCGAGGATGCCCTGCAGCCAAAAAAATGGCGGGGGGTCAAATTCCGGCACGCCAAACCAGCGCATCAAAATGTTGCCAAGCGTCCAAACAGCCACAAACAGCAATATCAAACCGAGAAACAACGGTTGTCCGATGACATTGCTAATGCGTTCGAGCATGCGTTGCCAAAAACCTATTTTTTCGTCGGCACGTGTGTAAAAGTCCAGCACGGCGTTGATGTTCTGGCTGATCTGTTCGTTTTCTGACGACAAAGGCGCCGCTGACGGCGCAGCGGTTGACGTCGGTGCATTAAGCGGGTCGGACTTCATTGGATGCTCATAATTGACCAAGCTTTCAAATCTAGGCATTGTTGGTCAGCTTTTCTGTGCTGCATCACACAAACAACACGCAAACAACACGCAAACGCCGTTTGCCCATTTGGCATCAACCGCACAATCGGCTGAAATACGACGGCAGGCAACAGCATGGTCCGGCAGCTTGATCTGGTCAATCCGGGCAACGTGTACATTGGCAATCAAACGCCAGAAAGTGTCGGGCAGGTGGATACACCGCAGGATAAACACGCCGACTGACGGGCGTTTCCAAGCAAAAGCGGCTGAAAGCGGCCGTAAAATATAGCCTCACCGATTCGCCAAAATCGAAAAATCATGGCGGCGCGCAAAACCAGCCGGCGGTCTGTTTGGTACCGCACATAGCCCAGTTGGTCAATGGTGCTAGCATCCAGCATGCAAGGCAATCCCTCAATAAAACGACGAACACCATCCTTGCCGTGGCTGTTGCCGTGCCGCGCCGATTTTCCACCGCGCCGCCACGCCACGGCTTTGCCCGGTTTCACCATCGCGCACCAAGCGACGTTGTTAATGGTATTTGTCGCCACATCGGTGCCTGCATGATCAACGGGTTGTGTCGCTGATGCGCGACAATCGTCATCTCGTGGCGTTTGGTGGCCTCGCACTCGCGTTGCTGTTGGGCGGCGTTATTTCGTCATTTGTGTCGATTCGCAGTATTGATCGATTGATTGGCGACTTGCAGGTGACCGCGTCTGCGGTTGATCGGGCAGAACTGTGTTTGTCGAATCTGTTAGATGCTGAAACGGCGGTGCGTGGCTACGTCATCAGCGGTGACAGGACGTTTCTGCAACCTTATGAGCGCGTGATTAATCACACCAGAGCGGATTGTTTGGCGGTCGCCAGCCTGACTGAACAGGCCGGCAACACAACCGGCATGATGGGCCTGGACCAGCTGGTTAGCGAAAAAATCGGCCGTTTGACCGCTCTCGTCGACATGCGTCGCAGTGGCAATATTACCGGTGCCAACGCCCAGGTCGTTACCGGCGTCGGTAAAGGCTTGATGGACAAGATCCGTTTGCAGATTGGCGACTATATCAGGGGCAAACAAGATGCAATTTTCGCCAAGCAAGCCGACATAAAATTGTTCATGAAGGACTTTATTGTCCTGATGGTGTCAATGAGTGGTCTCGTATTGTTACTGGCGCTGGCATTTGTCTGGTTGCTCGTTCGTGATATCCGGCACCAGCTTGCCGATCAAGCGAATATCAATACGCAGTTGGCGCTCGACCTGCAACTGCGCACCAACGAAAATCTGTCGCTGGTCAACACCAGCCTGCTCGCCAGCGAAGAAAATCTTGATGTCACACTGAATTCGATTGGCGACGGGGTAATCTCGACGGATGTGCACGGCCTCGTCCGTCGGCTGAACCGCACCGCCGAACATCTCACCGGCTGGCGCGGCGAGGAAGCGATTGGCCGTCCGGTCGCCGAGATATTTTGTATTGTGAACAAAGCCACACGAATGCCCGCAATCATTCCCGTCGCGGATACACTCAAAAGCGGTAGCGTGACCGGCCTGGCCAATCACACGGTGCTGATCAGCCGGGACGGCAGTGAGCACGACATTGCCGACAGTTGCGCGCCGATTCGCAGCCGCGACAATTTGGTGGTGGGTGCGGTATTGGTGTTTCGCGATGTGACGGCTGAATACAAGCTGCAACAAACACTCACCGATACCGCGGCAAGGGTGCAGGCCGTGCTCACCACCGCCGCCGACGGCATTGTGACGTTTTATGCGAAGGGCGGCGTGATTGAATCCGCCAACACCGCGACGTTAACGATGTTTGGCTACACCGAAACCGATATCATCGGTCAATCGTTCAGCTTGCTGGTCCCGGAACTGGGCGACGATTTGCACGATGGCAGCCTTGAATATTATGTTGCGAGCCACGCGGGCAAAGCCAGCGGTTTGGGACGCGAAGTCACCGGCAGGCGGCACGACGGCAGCGCCTTCCCGATGGAAATCGCCGTCAACGAGTTTGCCATCGGCGGCGAGCGCTTCTTTACCGCGATGATGCGTGACAACACCATCCGCAAACAGGTCGAGGCCGAACGGACTGCGCTTGATCTTGCATTGCAGAACAAGAGCCATGAATTCGAGGAGGCGACCAAATTAGCCGAAAAAGCTAATCTGGCAAAGTCGGATTTTTTGTCCAATATGAGCCATGAGTTACGCACCCCGCTGGGTGCCATTCTGGGGTTTGCGCAGTTGCTTGAGTCGGCAACGCCGCCGCCTTCGGTCGCACAAACCCGCAGCATTGGTCAAATTCTAAATGCGGGTTGGTACCTGCTTGATCTGATCAATGAAATCC
>JANMNT010000179.1:0-11837 GCA_031368465.1 Burkholderiales bacterium | reverse complement strand
GGCCGATCACCTGCCCGGCGCCATCAAGAACATCAAAAAACGAAACATCCTTGTGCCACGATTCTGCTGACGATTTGACAAACCGCACACCGTAAATTGATTCAACCACACGAAACAAGCCGGCAATCACCTTTGCTTCCGGAAAATACTGCTTCACGTCATTGTCGGAAAACGCATATCGCTTTTCGCGTAGTTTCTCGGAAACGTAGGCAACGTCCCATGCCTTGACGTCGGCCATGTTGAGTTCGGCTGCGGCAAACGCAATCAATTCCTGCCAATCGTTTTCGGCAAATGGTTTCGACTTGGTTGCCATTTCGTTCAGAAATGCGATGACTTCCGCGGGGCTTTCCGCCATTTTTGCCGCGAGTGAAATTTCGGCGTAGTTGTTGTAACCCAGCAGTTGGGCGGCTTCGGCGCGCAGGGTCAGCAGACGTTTGATGATGTCCGTGTTGTCCCACTTTGGGTCGGCGCCCAACTCGGATGCACGCGTGACATACGCGCGATACATCGCCTCACGCATTGGCTGAAATGCTGCGTATTGCATCACCGGCAGGTATGACGGCGCCTGCAGCGTGAATTTCCAGCCCGGCTTATCATCGTTTGCCGCCGCGGCACGTGCCGCTTCAATTGCATCATCCGGCAGACCGGCAAGTTGGGCAATATCGGTGACGAAGTAGGCAAATGCGTTGGTGGCATCAAGCACGTTGTCATTAAAGGTCGACATCAGTGTCGACAATTCTTCCTGCACGCTTTGAAAGCGCGCTTTTTTGTCATCCGGCAATTCGGCCCCGCCGAGACGGAAATCACGAATTTCGTTGTCAAGTGAACGCCGTTGCGCGGGATCTAAAAAATCGGATACGCCTGTTGACGGGCTGTTTGGGCTGGAATTGTCTGAAGACGCCCGTATTTGCTTGTATTTGGCAAACAGTTTTTCGTTCTGCGAAAGTCCCGACCAGAATTGTGTGACCGTCGGCAACATGCCGTTGTAGGCATCGCGCAACGCCGGCGAGTTCACCACCGCATTCAGATGGCCGACCATTCCCCACGCGCGGGACAATCTTTCCGTGACGTCATCGATCGGCGTGATGACGTTTGCCCATGTAGGCGTTTCGTTTGATGATGTGACCTTGGCGACACAACCTTCGGCGTCGGCAATCAACTCGTCAATGGCCGGCTTGACAAGGTCGGGTGTGAACGATGAAAAACGCGGTAATCCAGAAAAATCGAGCAAAGTATTCATCCGTAAGTTCCCAAAAGACAATTCATGTTGTTGGTTTATGTCGAATAGACAACGCGCCCAGCGCAGACAGTGTGCGTCACCTTGCCCTGCAGTTCGCGCGACAGGTAGGGTGTGTTCTTGCCCTGTGAGACCAGCGTTTCACGCGTCACCGCCCAAAACGCGCGCGGGTCAAAAATACATACGTCGGCCGGTTTGCCGATTTCGAACCGCCCCTGCGTTTTGTTCAGCACGTTTGCGGGATGGGTGGTGATTTTTGCCAACGCATCGGTCAGCGGCACCTTGGCGTGTTCCGCCCATTTGAGTGTTAGTGGCAACAACATTTCGAGTGCCGTGGCACCAGGCGTGGCCTCGCCGAACGGGACATTTTTTTCGTCATCGTCGGTCGGCGTGTGGTCCGAGCAGATCGCGTCAATGGTGCCATCGATCACGCCGGCCGAAAGGGCGTCACGATCAGCCGGTGATCTTAGCGGTGGTGAGAATCGATACTGTGAATCGAAATAACCGATGTCGCGATCGGTCAGCAGCAAATGATGAATGCCGACGTCGCCGGTCAACGGCAGTCCTTCCGCCTTGGCACGACGCACCATCGCCACACCAGCCGCCGTTGACAGTCGCGCCAAATGCACCTTGGCCCCGGTGTCGCGCATAAGGGTGGTGATGGTATTGATCGCGAGTGTTTCCGCACTGGCCGGAATGCCGGCGAGGCCGAGCCGTGTCGCCACTTCGCCATCGTGGGCAATGCCGCCTTTTGCCAGATGTGCATCTTCGGGGCGCAACCAGATGGTGAAACCAAATGTGGCGGCATACTGCATGGCGCGATATAACACCGTGGTGTCAATGATCGGTTTGTCTGCCTGGAAAAAGCCGATACAGCCGGCCTCGGTCAACTCGAGCATCTCGGACAATTTTTCGCCGCGCAATCCGGCCGTGAGTGCACCGAGCGGATAGATGCGCGCCTGATTCAACGTCCAACCTCGGCGCTTCAGCATTTCGACCAGCCCGGGTTCGTCAAGTACCGGTTCGGTATCTGGCGGACAAACCAGCGTGGTCACGCCACCGGCGGATGCAGCCATCAATTCGGTTTCGAGGGTGGCTTTGTGTTCAAAACCGGGTTCACGCAAACGTGCACTCAGATCGACCAGACCAGGCGCAACAATTTTTCCGGCCGCATCGATAATCTTGTCGGCGATGAATCCATCAAACGTGTTGCCGATGCCGGCAATTTTGTCGTCGGATAAATACAGATTGGTGCGTTCATCACGACCGCTTGCCGGGTCGATCAACCTTCCGTTGCGGATTTCAAGCTTCATGCCGCACCTCCGCTTTGGTCAACCATGCCGCCACTGACCATCGACATGACCGCCATCCGCACCGCGATACCAAACGTGACCTGCGGCAAAATCACCGCCTGTCTGCCATCGGCGATGGTCGACTCAATTTCAACGCCACGGTTCATCGGCCCGGGATGCATGACAATCGCATCCGGTTTGGCACGCGCCAATTTTTCCGCGGTCAGTCCGTAACTTTTGTAGAACTCCTGTGCGCTCGGCAACAGCGGCCCTTCCATCCGTTCGTTTTGCAGTCGCAGCATCATCACCACGTCACAGCCTTCGATGCCGCGTTTCATGTCATGGTGTACCGACACACCCATGCGCGAACATTCGGTCGGGATCAATGTTTTCGGGCCGATCACCCGCACGTCGGGGCACCCGAGTGTGGTCAGGGCATGGATGCCGGAACGCGCCACCCGCGAATGCAGTATGTCGCCGACAATCGCCACGCTCAGATTGTGAAACGATTTTTTGTAGTGACGGATGGTGTACATGTCTAGCAAACCCTGGGTCGGATGGGCGTGACGACCGTCACCCGCGTTGATCACCGCAATATTCGGCCGCACACGGTTGACGTGTTGGGCGATCAAATGTGCCGCCCCCGATTGGGCGTGGCGCACCACAAACAAATCGGCATCCATGGCGGCGAGGTTATCGATCGTATCAATCAGCGATTCACCCTTGTTGGTCGATGATGCACCGATGTTGAGGTTGATGACATCCGCCGACAATCGTTTGGCGGCGATTTCGAAGGTGGTGCGGGTGCGCGTTGAGTTTTCAAAAAACAGATTGAATACCGATTTGCCGCGCAGCAGCGGTACTTTTTTGACATCACGGTCGCCCACGGAAACAAACTGGTCCGCCGTGTCCAGAATGCCCTCGATAATGGCCTTGGGTAGTCCTTCGGTGGTCAGCAGGTGTCGTAGCTTTTTATCGGGCGTCAACTGTGGGTTGGTCGTCAGCATCAACAGGTCCTTTATTGTTCGCGAATTTCGAACCGGAGCACATCGTTTTCGTCTGTCAGCTCGAGGCTTTGTGTGGCCTCAAGCGGCATGGTCATCGCGACATAGTCGGCAAGAATCGGCAACTCGCGGCCGCCACGGTCGATCAAAACGGCAAGTTTCACACTTGCCGGCCGGCCAAAATCGAACAACTCGTTCAACGCGGCACGAACGGTCCGACCTGATTGCAAAACATCATCGACCAACAGAATGTGACTGCCTTCCACCGCAAAGCCGATGTCGGTGGCTTTTTTCTGCGGGTGCAGACCACGACTGGCGAAGTCATCGCGATGCAGGGTCACGGCCAGCGTGCCGACCTGCGCGACCCCCAGCTTTTCCGATAATCTCGCCGCCACCCATGCGCCACCGGTATGGATACCGATGATCACGGTATCGGCCACCGGCGTGCCGATTTTTTCGGCAAGCATGTCAATTAATTTTTCCGCATCAAGCTGCATCGCCGACCCTCTTTTGGTCAAGCCACGACTGCAAAATCACCTGTGCCGCCATCGCGTCAATCTTGTCTTTCTGGCTGCGGCCTTTGATACCCTGGTCGGCGAGCAATGTCGATGCCTCGGTCGAGCTGAGGAATTCATTGACGTAATCCACCGGCAACTTAAAGTTTTCATGCAGGCGATTGCCGAATTTTTTGGCTAGGTGTGCAACCGGGTGCGGCGTGTTGTCCGGGTAGGTCGGCTCGCCAACCACAAACTGTGTCGGCTGCCAATCACGAACCAGTACGCCCACCGCAGACAGCCGGTCGACGTTTGATTCGGCGTGGATGGTGGTCAATGCGCTCGCCACGCCGATAGTCAGGTTGCCGACTGCGACGCCGATACGTTTTTCGCCGAAGTCAAAACCCATGATCGTTGCGTGGGCGCTCATGTCATGCGTGTCCCACAGCGTCAGACAGCATCTCGGGACGCACACCCAGTTTCAACATGGCCGCCATCAGCTTTTCTTCAGGCGGCAGGTCAAAAATGAGATTGGCGTCGGCTTCAACCGTCAGCCAGCCATTCAGTTTGATCTCTTCCTCGAGTTGTCCCGCGCCCCAGCCGGCATAGCCCAGCGCGACCAGCACCTTTGACGGGCCGGCACCTTCGGCAATGGCTTCGAGAATGTCTTTGGACGTGGTCATGCCAATATCGGCGCCCACCTTGAGGGTTGAATTCCAGTCGCCGAGGGGTTGGTGCAGGACAAAGCCGCATTCAACCTTGACCGGGCCGCCGAAATGCACCGGGTCGTAACGTAGCGCGTCGTCGTCCAAGGCAATATTGACCTGCTCAAACAGGTGTCCGACGGTGATGTCGATCGGCTTGTTGATTACCAAACCAATTGCGCCGCGCGCTGAATGTTCGCAGATGTACGTCAGCGTTTTGGAAAAATACGGGTCGGCCATGGCGGGCATGGCGATCAAAAAGTGGTTGGTGAGATTGATGGTCTGCATCAAACTCAGCATTTTACGTGAATGTGGATTTGCACGCTATCATTTCCCGATGCAAACAATTCTGTTCTGGTTTCGCCGTGATTTACGGGCAAACGACAACGCCGGCCTCTACCACGCCCTCAAGTCCGCCAAAAACGTCCATTGCGTTTTTGTTTTTGACCGTGAAATTCTGGATGTCCTGCCGAGCAAGGCCGATCGGCGGGTCGAATTTATCTGGGAATCGGTGGTAGCACTCCGGTTGATGCTGCGCGAGCTGGGCGGCGACTTGATGGTGCGATATGGACATGCCACCGCGGTGATTCCGACATTGGCGGCTGAGTTATGCGTTGACGCGGTATTTACAAATACGGATTACGAGCCTGGCGCGATTGCGCGCGATACAAAAGTCACTGCCACACTGCAGGCGAAAGACATCGCCTTTGAAACATTCAAAGACCACGTCATTTTTGAGAAAAACGAGGTGCTCACGCTGGCCGGCAAACCGTTCAGCGTATTCACGCCATACAAAAATGCATGGCTAAAAAGAGTCGATGAAGCGCATTTGCAGCCATTCCCGGTTGAGCGTTTTCAAGCCCGCCTGGCCGCGCAAAAGCGAACAAAGCCTGCCGATGAAATGCCAACGCTTGAATCGATGGGCTTCGAACGTACCAACATCCAATCGCTGGTGACCTGCGGCACGGCCGGGGCGGCAGCCTTGCGCGACGATTTTGTTGATCGAATGTCGGACTACAAAGACACGCGCGATTTTCCGGCAATCAAAGGGGTGTCGTACCTCAGTATCCACAATCGCTTCGGTACCATTTCGATCCGTGAGCTCGCCACCATTGCTTACGTCGAGACACTCAAGCGAAAAAATATCGGCGCCGAGACGTGGTTGGCGGAACTGATCTGGCGGGATTTTTATGTGCAGATCTTGTGGCACAACCCGCATGTGGTGGCCCGCGCCTACAAACCGGATTACGCCGCGCTCAACTGGCAGAATGATGCGGAACTATTCAGCGCCTGGTGTCAGGCGCGCACCGGCTACCCGATCATCGATGCCGCGATGCGCCAGATCAACCAGACCGGCTACATGCACAATCGCCTGCGCATGATTGTCGCCAGCTTTTTGACCAAGGACCTGTTGGTCGATTGGCGTTGGGGCGAAAAATATTTCGCCGATAACCTCAATGATTTTGATCTGAGCGCAAACAACGGCGGCTGGCAATGGGCGGCCTCGACCGGCTGCGATGCCCAACCCTATTTCAGGATATTTAATCCGACCACCCAAAGTGAGCGCTTTGATCCACAGGGAAAATTCATTCGAAAATATTGCCCGGAATTGCAAAACATTCCGGACAAATACATCCACGCGCCGTGGACATTGCCGCCGCTTGAGGCGCAGGCAAGAAATTTTGTGATTGGCCGTGATTACCCTGCACCGGTGGTGGACCACGCGGTGCAACGTGACAAGGCGCTGGCGATGTTTAAGGCGGCGCGTGGTTAAAAACCGCCTGACGAAAAAATAAAATACAAGCAGGTGCGGGTAGTTTCGAGCAAAAATGCCGGAAAATGCCCGCCAATATTAGACTTTCACATTTACACCTGCCTCGTACCACGGCTTGGTGGCGTTGACCACCTTGACCACCGCCAGCATGATCGGCACTTCAATCAGCACACCAACCACGGTGGCGTGCGCTGCGCCCGACTCGAAGCCAAACAGACTAATCGCCGCCGCTACCGCCAGTTCAAAAAAATTGGATGCGCCGATCAGCGCCGACGGACACGCGACAGCGTGTTTTTCGCCGAGTCGGCGGTTCAGCCAGTAGGCGAGCGACGAATTAAAAATAACCTGAATCAAAATCGGCACAGCGAGCAGGACAATCACCAACGGCTGGTGCAGAATCGCCTCGCCCTGAAATGCAAACAGCAGCACCAGCGTGAGCAACAGCGCACCAATCGACCAAGGTTGGATGTGCTGCATCGCCTGGTCAAACGTCGCTTGGCCGCGGGCGTGCAACATGCGTCGCAACAGCTGCGCGATGCCTACCGGGATCACAATGTAAAGCACCACCGAGGTCAACAATGTCGCCCACGGCACCGTAATGCTTGAAATGCCCA
Source organism: Burkholderiales bacterium (assembly GCA_031368465.1). Lineage (GTDB taxonomy): Bacteria > Pseudomonadota > Gammaproteobacteria > Burkholderiales > Usitatibacteraceae > UKL13-2. The sequence continues at coordinate 4,718 of JANMNT010000179.1, read as the reverse complement.
GCAAAAGCGCCACCACCGGGGCAAACGCAAACACCATGATGAAGTCATTCAGCGCCACTTGCGAGAGCGTGAAGTACGGGTCGCCATTGGTCAGCCGGCTCCAGACAAACACCATCGCCGTGCAAGGCGCAGCGGCCAGCAAAATCAGGCCGGCGATATAGCTGTCGATTTGATCGGCAGGCAAGAACGGCGCAAACAAATGGCGGATGAACAACCAGCCAAGAAAGGCCATCGTAAACGGCTTGACCATCCAGTTCACCACCAGCGTCACACCAATGCCGCGCACATGCTGCCGCACCTGCCCAAGCGCGCCAAAGTCGATGCGAACCAGCATCGGAATGATCATCACCCAGATCAGCAGACCAACCGGCAAATTCACACGCGCAACTTCAATTGACCCGATCAATTTGAATGGGCCGGGCATCATTTGCCCGAGCGCAATACCGACGACAATACAAAGCGCCACCCAGGCAGTCAGATACCGCTCAAAAAAATTCATTGGTGCGGGCGCAGGTGTATCGGTCATGCCGGCTGTTTGGTCGGCAGATGTCATTGGGTGTGAATTTGTTTGAGTGCATTGGTGAGTGCGAGATGTTCGAGCTTCGCTACCGGCAGGCTGACCAAAAACTCAATGCGACGCTTGATTGCCAAAAATGTCTGGTCAAACGCGGCGCGTTTTTCAGCGTCGCCTCCGGGCGTGTTCGATGGATCCGGAAAACCCCAGTGCGCCGTTGCTGGGTGGCCCAGCCATACCGGGCAAACCTCACCCGCCGCGTCATCACAAACGGTGATGATGATGTCCATCACGGGGCCGCCGGGCACCGCAAAATCATCCCAAGATTTGCTTTTGAAGGTGGTTGCGTCAAAGTCCAACTGGGCGACCTTTTCGAGCGCAAACGGATTCGGTACCGACTTGGGGTGACTACCAGCACTAAATGCCTGAAATTTGCCTGCGCCAAGTTTGTTTAACAGCGCCTCCGCCATCACGGACCGCGCGGAGTTGTGCGTACAAAGAAACAGGACGTTAAAAATACGATCAGCCACAGCAAGCTCCGTTAGTTGATTTGGCAGAAATAGTTGGCATCGTCACCTTCGCGACTTGTGCGGCCGGCGCGCAGCACGCAGTGGCGTTGATTGCGGCGGTTGGTGGCTCTGCTGGTGCGTCAGTGCTGCCGTTAAACGTTGGAATCGAGCCGAGTGTGTGAAAACTCTCCCAGGCAATACCGGAAGGATCCGTCACCCAATATTTGTCCGATTTGGCGTAGCAACAGCTTGCGCCTTGTTCCACAACCACCGCGCTGTCGGCGTTCTGTAATCGCGTATGGATTTCCGCCAATTCTGCGGCGTCATCAGCTTGAAACCCCAGATGATTCACACCTTCGGAATTGCCGCGCGACGAAATGGCGAAGTTAATACGCGGATCGTCGAGCATCCACTTTGCATAGTCCTCTTTTTGCACACTTGGCGCAGCACCAAACATGGCGGAATAAAAACGGGTCGATTGCGCCAGATCCGTCACGGCGACGTGGACATGAAAGCGTTTCATACTGTTTTCCTTTTGGCTGTTTTTTGGGTTGCAATTGAGGATTTTTTTGGTTTGCAATTGACCGTGGTGGCACAACTCGCACCTGCACAACAATTCTCAGTCAGGTATTCGATGAGCCCGTTCATGGTGGCGAAGTTGGCTGAATAGATGATTGAGCGGCCATTGGGCGCGGCAACTGTCAGCCCCGCATTGGTCAGTTCTTTGAGGTGAAACGACAGGGTGGCATTGGCGAAACCAAGCTTTGCCGCAATCGCCCCGACCGGCAGGCCTTCCGGGCCGGTTTCAACCAATAACCGATAAATGGCGAGGCGGGATTCCTGCGCTAGGGCAGCCAACGCGCCGATGATTTTTTTAGTTTCCATATTTCTAGTATTATGGAAATAAAGGCCGCCGTCAAGTTTTTTTGATGACCCTCGACCCTTGACCCTGATGCGCGATTTTGAGCGCGCATGTGTATCGCAATATGTTTGAACATAATTCGTAAGCATCGCGCCCCAACGCCGACTAACAAACAGTCTCCATGTCTTGACGTCATCAACGCCCACCTAATCCGCAGACTTGCAATGTGCGTACACAAAGTTATCTCGTCATAATGGCGACAACCTACTTCCAGAAAATCTCATGACCAAAATCATTCTCATGGCCTGCGTCGCAATCCTGGGCGCATGGCTCCCGCTGACGGCTGCCGCCCAAAACACCCCGCCGCTCGAATTCGGCGTTGGCCTATTCCAGCCCGATAAGGAAAAAAACGACGCGACTTATAAGCCGCTGGCGGAGTATCTGTCAAAAAAACTCGGACGCGCGGTCAAATTGCGCACTGTCGATACGTGGGAAGGCTTGGCCAAGTCATTGGCATCAGGCGAAACCGATATGGCGCTGATGGGCCCATGGGGCTACGTATTGGCCAATCACAATGCCGGCGCGGAAGTGGTCTCGACCATTCTTTATCAGGGCAAGCCCGAATACTTCGCCATCATGGTGACCAACCCAAAAAGTGGCATCAATGGCATTGACGATCTAAAAGGTAAAACCTTCGCCTTTGGCGACAAGGGATCAACATCCGGCTATTTGATTCCGTCACACGAATTTTTCAAACGCGGCATTGACCCCGAAAAATATTTCTCAAAAGTCATCAATACCAAACACCAGGCCATCGAAACGCAGGTGACGCGCGGCGAGCTTGATGCCGGCGCAGACTACAACCGCAACCGCGACGCGATGATCGAACAGGGCCTGATCAAGGCTGCCGACAGCAAGATTATCTGGACATCTGCGCCGTTGCCAAACGACGCGTTTGCCGTCTCGGCTGTCCTCGCGAAGGACAAGGCGTTCACCGCCAAACTCGCCGCGGCACTGGCCGAAATTGGCGAAGCGCTCAAAACCCAGCCGACATTGCTACCCAACAATTACACGGGATTTGTGACCAAGGACAATAAATATTACGCACCGATTAAAGACGCCGCACTGGCGCTCGGTTGGTTGCAGCCAAAGGCGAAATAGTACTTGGCGGCAGCATGATGAGAGATAGTGGCATTGCATTTTCGTCGCGTTGGATGGCGGGCTTGATGCTGCTCTACACCGTCATCATTGCCGCCTGTATTGCCAGCCTCGTCATGGCGGGAGATTTTTCGTTCGGACGCAAACCGTGGGAAAACCTGAAAACCACAGTCGTCGAGCTGTCGGTCCCCTCATTTGTGAACGTATGGTTTGGTGCCGAGCGGCTTGAATACCGCAACGATGACGGCAAGCTGCTGCGGGTTGAAGATCAACGTGCGGTCGAACGCAAATACCTCGGTGGTGTTGCCATGGCCATCTGGGTCACGTTCAAGATCGCCACCCTTGGCACGTTATTGGCGGCACTCATCGGCGCGCCACTGGGCGTTTTGGCGGCAAAAAATATGCATGCGCCGTTTCCCATCGCATGGCTGGCCAGGCGCACATTGGACATCAGCCGGTCGATTCATACGTTGGTATTCGGCCTGTTGATCGTCGGCATTATTGGTCTCGGACCGATGGCGGGTATTCTGGCGATTGCGCTTCATTCGATGGGAACAATTGGCAAGCTGTTTGCCGAGGCGATCGAGACACTCGACATGCGCGGCGTGGAGGCGGTGCGCGCGACAGGAGCGACACCTGTGCAGGTACTGCTGTTTGGTGTGTGGCCGGCGCTGATGCCGAGCTTCACATCAAACCATCTCTACCTTTGGGAATACAACATTCGTGACTCGACCGTGCTGGGCTTGATTGGCGCGGGCGGACTCGGGCTGCTGGTCAGCGAGGCCGTGTCACTGTTTCAATGGGGACGTCTGGCGACACTTTTAATTGCGATTGTGTTGATGGTGGTGGCGTTTGACGCGATCTCGCGTCGGGTCAGACAGCGACTTATCTAGCGAATTTATGAGTGAGCCCACTTCGTAAATATTGCGTCGATTCCAGCGCAGGCTGGAATCCAGCCCGTACTGCGACAGGCTGTCGCCACGCATCCAAGACGCTTTGGCGGTGGGGTTCTACGCAAATAATTTATAAATGGCGTTATTTTGTTTCAATCACATCACCCTTCATGAACATCCACGTGCGTGTGATGTGAATCACGTCGGTATCGCGTTTAATTTCATTTGGGAACCGTTCGTAGGGTGCCGCCAGCCGGACAATGCGTTTGGCTGCTTCATCGAGCACTTTTTTGCCGGATGACCGGTTGACTTCGACCGATTCAACTTCGCCGTCCGCCTTGATCGCCACCGTCAGTTGCAACTTGCCGTGGATGCCGCGCGCCTTGGCTTCCTCGGGGTAATTTAAATTGCCAACCTGCTCAATCTTTAGCCGCCAATTGTCAACGTAGGCGGCAAACCGGTATTCCGCCACACGCGCGCCGATAAATTTGCGTTTGGGACGCTGCTGATAGGCGTCGTACTCCTTGCTGAGTTGCGCCTCCAGCTTGGCAATTTCAACCGAACGTTCCATCAGGCTGGTTGCCGACACCGGATTGGGTGTGCCCGCGGGCGGTACGACTTCGCCCTGCAATACCTTCGCCGCTGCGCGCGCCTGGGTCATCAGTGTTTTCATTTCCGCCTCGAGCTGACGGACCCGTTCTTGTGCCGCTTGCAATTCGTTTTTGGCAGCCGACTGTTCGATAGCCGGCATCGGCGTTTTTGCGCGGCGCTTTTCATCAGTG
>JANMNT010000167.1:0-9547 GCA_031368465.1 Burkholderiales bacterium | reverse complement strand
CTTGAGCCATGGCGCCCATTCATCATTCTTTTGAATCAAGTCGGGCAGTTGGACGATGCCCAGAAATACTGTTGGGAAGCCCTTGGCGGATGAAAATAACCAGCCGGTGATGGGTACGGCAAAAAAGCATAGGTAAAACAGCTGGTGGATTCGCTCAGACACCACGCGTTGCCAAGCGGGCATCGGCAGCGCAGGCGGTGGTGCGTTAAGCAAACGCCACCACAACCGGAACGCCGCCAGCACGAACACACTGACGCCAATCCACTTGTGCCAGGCATAAAGCTTCAATTTGTCCGGGCTGATCCGCAAGTCGACCATATACAGTCCCATGGCGAAGGCGACAAAGATCATTGCCGCCATCAACCAGTGGAAAAAAATCGCTGTACGCGAGTAACGCAATAAATTGCCCATCAGTCGGGCCAGGGATCAGGCGTAATCATGTAAACAATTATTGGGATGCCGTGCGGTTCAGGAATTCAACTTCCACCAGCACTTCAACGTTGTCGCCAACCACACCGATCAACTCCTTCATGCCCCAATCAGAACGCTTGACCACACCCTTCGCCGAAAAGCCGACAGCGTGCGCTTGGGCGAAGCTGTTATACAGCCCGCCGTTGAAAATCACGTCCCACGTCATCGGCTTGGTGACGCCACGCAGGGTCAAGTCGCCCGACATCTTGTATTTGTTGGCGCCGGCAGGCTCAATCTTGGTTGACTTGAATGTGATGTTTGCATTTTTGTCGGCGTCGAAATACTCCGCACCCTGTAATTTTTTGTTGAACGGTGCCAGCCCGGTGTTGATCGACGTTGCATCGATGGTGAACTCCACCTTGCTTGCAGACGCCGTTGCAGGGGTGAATGCCAGCTTGCCGTCAAGTTTGTCGAATCGTGCGGTGTAGAGAGAAAGCCCCAAATGCGCGACCCGCCATGTGACCGAGGCGTGCGCCTTGTCCAGCTGATATTCGCCCGCCGGCTGTTTGGAAAATTCAGGCTCGATTTTTGGCGGGCCTGATTGTGCGGTCGCCGCCGGTGAAACAACGACCATTGCCATGGTTGCGGCAACCAGCAGGGAAGAGCTCAGCATGAATATTGAATGACGCATTGGAATCTCCAGTGAATGTTAGTGATAGTAGTGCGAAAAATTAGTGCGTGACTCAACTCAGTTGGCCCATCTGACCGGTGTGGTAGGCGCGTTCGGCGGCACGCACCTGCTCGATTGTATTCATGACAAACGGGCCGTGAAATACCAACGGCCCCTCGGCAGGTGCGCCACCGAGCAGCATCACGCCGGCGGGTTGATCGGATTTATTTGAAAATTGGATATCACCATCCATATTGTTATAGACCACGAAGCCGCCTTCACCGACCCGTTGCAGCCCGTCTGAAAACGCCACGTTTCCACTCATGACATACGCGCCGACCTCAAAGCCGGACGCAATGGCGGCGCTGAATGTGCTTCCAGGCGCAAGCACGACATGCCAGAGCATGGTTGGCATCAACACTTCCGCCGGGCCGCGCACGTCACCATGGGATCCGGCAATCACACGGACGGTCACACCCTCTTGTTCAACGACTGGAATATCGTCCGCCGCAATGCGCTGATAACGCGGCGCCATGTTTTTCTGGGCGCGTGGCAGGCTGGTCCATAACTGCATACCGTGTTGCGTCATTTCGGCTTCATTTTCAGGCCGCGGGTACTCTGAATGAATCACGCCACGACCGGACGTCATCCATTGCGCACCTCCCGGCCCGACAATACCGTGGTGTCCGGCTGAATCGAGATGTTCGTTGCGTCCGGAAAGCAGATAGGTAACGGTCTCTATGCCGGCGTGTGGGTGCGGTCCGACACCGTCTTCACCCGGCTTCACACGGAAGGGGCCAAAGTGGTCGAGAAACACCCATGGTCCGACTGAGCGGCGGTTGTTGTCTGGCAGCGCGCGTTTGACGGTAAAGGTTCCGACCGGCGCAATATGCGCCTGAATCAGCCGTTCAATTGTTCGATAGGGTCGCTTCATTTTTGTCATTTCATGTTGGGCGCGGGCAGGCAGATATGCAAAGCCGCGGCAATCATCTATGCCAAGTCAAAAATCAATACCTCGGCATCGGAGCCGCGACTCACGTCAATCGACGTTGCACCGGACAATTTGAGTGCATCACCGGCGCTCAACAACGTGCCGTTGACTGTCAGTTGTCCGCGCGCGAGGTGAACGTAAACACGCCTGCCGGACGCAATGGCAATACCTGCCTGTTCGTCACCATCAAAAAGTCCCGCGTACAAGGTGGCGTCTGCGTGGATCTTGACCGAACCATCGCGGGCATCGGGCGACGCAACGACGCGCAACCTGCCACGCTTGTCTGCTTCGGAAAAGTGTTTTTCTTCGTATGACGGCTTGATGCCAAGTTGATTTGGTTGAATCCAGATCTGCAAGAAGTGGGTAACCTGATCGGTTGCATGATTAAACTCCGAGTGCTGCACACCGGTGCCTGCGCTCATGCGCTGCACATCGCCCGGGCGGATCGAAGAGCCGTTTCCCATGCTGTCCTTATGCGCAAGCGCGCCGTCAAGCACGTAGCTGATGATTTCCATGTCGCGATGGCCATGGGTGCCGAAACCCATACCCGCGGCAACACGATCTTCATTTATCACCCGCAACGCGCCAAATTGCATGAATTTCGGGTCGTAATAATCGGCAAACGAAAAACTGTGAAAGCTTTTCAGCCAGCCATGATCGGCAAAACCGCGATCTTCAGATTTTCTTATTTCAATCATTTTGAATACTTTCCGGTTGATCGATTCAGCGACTTATTTATGACTTGATATAATAGAGTTAGACAATATGGACTTGCCATGTTGTGACCACAAGCGGATAATTTTAACCATTAACTTCAATTTTTTTGAATATGAAGCTTTCTCTCGATGCGTTGCAGGCGTTGGATGCCATTGCACGAAACGGCTCGTTCGCACGCGCCGCCGCCGAACTGCATCGTGTGCCATCGGCCCTGACCTACACCGTGCAGCAGCTCGAGCGCGATCTGGAGATCAAACTGTTTGCCCGCGACGGCAGACGCGCAATCCTGACTGCAGCCGGCCACGAGTTGCTCAACGAAGGTCGCATCCTGCTGAGGGCCGCCTCCGATCTCGAGTGCCGCATCCAGCAGCTGGCGAAAGGGTGGGAAACCGAGTTACGAATCGCGGTTGACACGATTATTGGCAGCGAGTTGCTGTTTCCGCTGATTACAGCCTTCGACAACGAAAAATCCGGCACACGGGTACGCCTTTCTACCGAGGTTTTGGGCGGAACATGGGATGCACTCATTTCAGGACGTGCCGACTTGATTGTAGGCGCCGGCGCAGACATGCCTTCCGGCGGCGGATATGCGATGTTGCCAATGGGGACATGGACATGGCAATTTGTTGCCTCGCCAGACCACCCGATTGTCCGCGAAACCCTGCCGCTGACCGAGGCGACCATCACGCGTTATCGCGCCATTAGCGTCGCCGATTCATCACGCCAGTTGCCGCCGCGAACGGTTGGACTGATTTCCGGTCAGGATGTACTCACCGTCCCCAGCATGCAGGCCAAGCTTGCCGCGCATATTGCCGGGATGGGCGTGGGTTTTCTTCCTGCTCACCTTGCGAAGCCGGCGATCCACGCAAATCGTCTGGTCGCGCTGGCGGTTGCGACACCTCGCCGCGAGTCGGCGGTTTGTGTCGCCTGGCGCGCAAATAACACCGGGCGCGCCCAACGTTGGTTTATTCAGCAATTTGAAAAGCCTGAAATTGCCGCCTCGATTTTTCCGGTGGAAGTTGCGACGTGACCGTGCAACCAACGCGCACCAACCGGTCTTACATCGGCCGCTATGCACCCTCACCCACCGGACCGTTGCACTTTGGCTCGCTGCTCGCGGCCGTGGCAAGTTATCTTGATGCACGCGCCAACCAGGGTCGTTGGCATCTGCGAATCGACGATATTGACGAAACCCGCTGCAAACCAGGATTTGCAGACGATATCATCCGGACGCTGCACCTGTTCGGCTTCCGCTGGGATGGGGAAATTGTCGTGCAATCACGGCAAAAGCAGCGCTACCAAGACGCACTGCAGAAACTGATCGGCGACAAAAAAGTGTACGCATGTGTCTGCTCACGACGCGAAATAGCCGACTCGGGCATCGGCGGCATTGACGGTCCGGTCTACCCGGGCACATGCCGGATGGCTGTCTACCCGTTTGCCGAACATGCACTGCGTGTGTTGACGCATGATCGGGCCATCACGTTTGATGACCGTTTACAAGGACGTCAATCACAATGCCTTGCGCGCGACGTGGGTGATTTCGTCGTCCGACGGCGCGACCAATTGTTTGCTTATCAACTGGCGGTGGTGGTTGATGATCACAACCTTGGCGTGACCGATATTGTGCGTGGCGCTGATCTGCTGGACTCAACCCCGAGGCAGATATATTTGCAGCAGTTGTTGGGCTACCGGACGCCGGACTACCTGCATATTCCAGCAGCGACCAACCAAGATGGGCTCAAGCTGTCGAAACAGACCCTCGCACCGGCAATTTCCGCCAACCACGCCGTTTTACTGCTACAGCAATGCCTCGCCTTTCTGCGGCAAACGCTGCCGTCAGACGCGGCGATGTTGTCACCGATCCAATTGCTCGAAAGGGCATCTGGTCTGTGGCAACCGGAAGCCCTGCCGCCGTGCAGTGCCATCATTGCGGGATAGCGGGTAATTGGCGGGTACTTTATTCTTATTCGGTACCAAAACAAGGCAATGTTCTGCGATTTATCGCCAAACGGGTCGACTGGCGAATCTGAATCCGCATTCCGTCGCGTCCTAATGGCGATTGAGCGGCAATCACACCAAAATTACCCTATCGCCAACCTCGACTGTGCAAACAAAAATGTTATTCATCAAACGCAAGAACACCAATATGTCAGACCAGAGAGATGGCATCGTTTCGCCGACCCTGTCCCGTCGCCGCTGGTTGAAGCCGGTCGCAGTCCTGCTGACAGCAGTATTGGCGGTCGGATCACTGGTTGCATGGCGCGCCAATGCCGCCAAAAAGGACGCGCCGAAAAAAAACGAAGACAAGGTCTTCGAATTCAGTCGGGGTGATTTGGCGGTGCTCGGCCTGCGGGAACTTGGAAACGTTATCCCGGTTTCCGGCACCTTGAAACCGTTGACCCAGGCGATTGTGAAGTCGAAGGTTGCGGCAGACGTGGCGCGTGTGCACGTTCAGGAGGGGGAGCGTGTCGCTGCAGGGCAGATCCTTGTCTCGCTTGATACCGCTGATTTGCGTGCGCGGCTCGATGCACAGCAAGCGGTCGTTGCCGAAATGAAGGCCCGATACGATCTGGCCGGCAAGAATGAGGCGAACAACCGCCAATTGCTGGCAAAGAACTTCATTTCACAGAATGCATTGGATGCAGTCGCCAGCTCGGCGGAAGTGGCGCGGGCGAATTTGAGATCCGCCGAAGCGCAGGCCGCGATTTCGCAGCGCGCGCTAAACGATGCGGCGATCCGCGCGCCGTTTGCCGGCACCGTGGCAAAACGCATGGTCAATATTGGCGAGAAGCTTTCGCCGGATATGGCTGTCATGCAGGTCGTCGATCTGACGCGGATGGAAATGGAAGCAATGGTGCCGGTTTCTGAGATCCCCGGGGTCAAGATCGGCCAGCAAATTTCCTTTGTGGTGGATGGATTCAGCGACCGTCAATTTACCGGCAAGGTTGAACGGATCAACCCGTCGGCCGATGCCGGCTCGCGCTCAATCGCCGTTTTTGTGTCGATCCCCAATGCCGATCAATCGCTGAAAGGCGGCATGTTCGCAAGTGGCAAACTCGCGGCGCAGTCACGCGGCCCGGTCAACGCCGTGCCGTTGGTTGCGCTGCGCGAGGAAGGCGGGCAAAGCTTCGTATTCACCATCGAAAAAGAAAAAATTGAACGCAAACCGGTCACCGCCGGCACCCGCAGCGTTGATCTGGGACTGGTTGAAATTCGCGAAGGTTTGGCCGACGGCACACAAGTTGTTGCGGTCAAGATGGAAGGGCTGAAGCCCGGTGCCAAGGCGATTGTCAAAGCAGACGGCAGTGCAGCAGCGGCTGCCACACCAGTCGCAACCCACAACGGAAAATTGTAAGTTAAAAGTCCTTTATTGACGGCGGCCTCCAGGCAAAAACGTCTGAAAACGGCTGCCAGTAAACGACTCTCGGAGATGTAACATGTGGATGACGAAAGTATCAATCAATAACCCGGTATTTGCGACCATGGTCATGGCCGCGCTGATGGTGTTGGGATTGTTTTCCTACCAGCGTCTGGCGGTCGACCAAATGCCAGATATCGCTATTCCGGTGGCGGTTGTTTCGATTCCCTATCCGGGGGCGTCAGCCGAAGCGGTTGAGCAAGACGTGGTTCGGCCGATCGAACAACTGGCCAACACCATCAACGGCGTCAAGACGATTCGTTCCGGCTCACAAATCGGCTTTGGCTTCGTCGTAGTTGAGTTTGAACTCAATGTCGACCCGCGCGTCGCCGTGCAAGACGTACGCGACAAGGTTGCAGAAGCACGCCGCCGTTTTAATCGTGATGTTGGCGAGCCGACTGTTTCGCGGGCGAGCAATGACGATGACCAGCCATTGATATATTTATCGATGCGTTCGGATTCGCGCAGCTTGCGTGAAATCTCCGATCTTGCCGATCAACTGGTGGTAAAGCGTCTGCAGGGTGCGCCCGGCGTTGGCAACATCGAGCTGTCCGGCGACGTCGGTCGTGAACTGGCGGTCAACCTGCGTCCGGAAAAATTGGCGGCGTTTGGTATTGGTGTGAATGAGGTCATCGCCGCGATACGCGCCGAAAATCAGAATATCTCAGCCGGCGCACTGGTATCCGACACCAGCGAACGCCTGGTACAGGTGCAAGGCAAAATTCGCAATGTTGACGATTTTTCCCGCATCATTATCGCCCGCCGCGGGCCCGCCGGATCGACTGCTGTCACGCTCGGTCAAGTCGCCGATGTCGCAGATGCAAAACGCGAAGAGACGTCGCTCTCAACAACCAATGGTCGCCGCGCGATCTCCATTCAGATCCGCAAGACACGTGGCGCAAATACCATCGATATGGCCGATGGCATCAAAAAACAGGTTGAAACGCTGAAGAAACAGCTGCCGTCAGACATCGTCCTTGAAATTTCGTTTGACCGCTCCAAATTCATCAAAGACGGCGTTGATAACGTCAAGACGACAATTCTCGAAGGCGCGTTGCTGACGATATTGATCGTCTTTTTCTTCCTGCATTCTTGGCGCTCAACGGTCATCACCGGCTTGACGCTGCCGATTTCGATTCTGGCAACCTTTATTGTTTTGTATGCGATGGGCTTCACCATCAATTTCATGACGCTGTTGGCGATGTCGCTTTCGATTGGCGTGCTGATTGACGACGCGATCGTGGTGCGCGAAAACATCGTGCGACATCTGGGTATGGGCAAAACCCATATGCAGGCGGCGTTTGACGCCACCAACGAAATTGGCATTGCCGTCATGGCAACCACCTTCACCATTGTCGCCGTGTTTTTGCCGGTGGCATTCATGGGCGGCATTATCGGCAAGTTCTTTTTGCAGTTTGGCATCACCGTGGTCGTTGCCGTGCTGGTGTCGTTGTTTGTTTCGTTTACGCTTGACCCGATGCTGTCGTCAATTTGGCATGACCCAAAATCCAAGTGGATGGACTGGAAACCACTCAAGTATTTGTTGGATAAGCAGCAGGCCGGTATGGACTGGCTGCACCTTAAATATGACGGATGGCTGCGTTGGTCGTTGGCGCGCCGCAAGACCACATTGGCGATTGCCGCCGCAACATTTTTTGGCAGCTTTTTGATCGTGCCCTTTATCGGCTCCGAATTTGTACCGCAAGAAGACAACAACTGGACAAGTGTGCAAATCCAGACGCCGATAGGATCATCCCTGACCTATACCAACACCAAGGCCGAGCAGGTCGAATCAGCGCTGAAAGATTTCCCTGAAATCAAACGGGTATCAAAAACGGTCAATAAAAATAATGCCTGGTTCGAGCTACAGCTGGTCAACAAAGAAACACGCAAGCGCACCCAAAAGCAGCTTGATGACGCCATTCGTACCCGCCTGAATCGCATTGCAGGACTGGAAATCAACATTGGCTTTAACCGCCCCATCCAGGTATTTGTGATGGGGCCGGACATCAATGAACTGAATCGCATCTCACAAGGTGTGATGGCCAAAATGCGCGATGTCAAAGGGTTGGTCGATATCGAATCAACCTATAAGCCGACCAATCCGTCGCTTGACGTGGTGGTGAATCGCGAATTGGCATCCGATCTCGGCGTATCAATGAACGAAATTGGCATAACCACACGCGCACTGATCGCCGGCGAGCCGGTCGGCCAATGGGAAGGACCGGATGGTGAAAATCACCAAGTCATTGTGCGCTTGCCAAAGGATCAACGTACCGGCATCGGCGACCTTGACAAGTTGTATGTGCGCGGCGGCGGCGTCAACACCGACGGCAGTCCGCGCATGGTGCCGTTGCGGCAAGTCGCCGATTTCAAACCAAGCGTTTCCGAGCGACGTATTGACCGTCGCGGCTTGCAACGCCAGATTCGTATTTTTTCGGGCGTTGCGAACAATGTGAACGTCGGTGAAATGTCGGCTGAGGTAAAGAAAATCACCGATGCCGTGCAGCTGCCCCCGGGTTATCGCTTCCAATATGGCGGCTCATCGCAGGAAATGGCGGAATCGCTGGGCTACGCGGTCGCCGCACTCGGGCTGGGCATCATCTTTATCTACTTCATTCTGGCATCGCAATTCGGCAGCTTCCTCCAGCCGCTCGCAATTATGGCGTCGTTGCCGCTTTCGTTAATTGGTGTGTTCCTGTCGCTGCTGATATTTGGCTCGACGCTGAACATTTTCTCAGTCATCGGCTTCATCATGCTGATGGGCTTGGTCACCAAAAACGCGATTTTGCTGGTTGACTTCACCAATCATGGCATCCGCGAAGGCATGTCACGAGATGACGCAATATTAAACGCGGGCCAGGTGCGCTTGCGGCCGATATTGATGACCACCACCGCGATGATCTTCGGCATGCTGCCACTGGCACTTGCGTTTGGGGCGGGGTCGGAACAGCAATCACCGATGGCGCACGCGGTCATCGGCGGGATTATTACGTCGACCATCATGACGCTGGTGGTGGTACCGGTTCTTTACACCTACATGGATTCGCTTGGCCATTGGGGTGCAAAGTTCTTTACCAACCAAAAACCTGTGACCGGGTCCGATAGCAAGGCACCGGCGGCAGAAAATGGCGGCGGCAGCGTCGAGCCGGTTTTTCAGTCGCGCAAAGATGACGCGGCGTAGGTAACCGGGTTCGTGAACAGCGCCTAATAACCGACCGCGTGCCCATCCTTGCGATGATCCGACCCGGCGATATAACCATCGGCGGTGCGCCAGATCAGCTGGGCGCCGCCGAATGCAAAATTGACCGCCTCGGCGCGCGCAAGTGAGTGCCCC
>JANMNT010000153.1:0-17076 GCA_031368465.1 Burkholderiales bacterium | reverse complement strand
GTCAAGCGACACCTCCGCTGGCGCAATCAAGCCGCCTACGCGGTCGCATCCCCGCCTTGCGGGGCCCCTGCTCTGCGCTCCGACGTCTTCCAGCCAGCAGCATCCATGACGAGGTCATTGACAAGTTATCGGTGGGACAATATGCGAAATTGAAACGCGAATATCGGCAGCACTTTCCAGCCAATATTGGCCGAAAGTGGCCGTCATTTCTGCTCCTTGGTTGTCGCCTACCTCTACAACGCCGTCCTTTACCGGCGTAGGCCGGTACCCAAGTTTTGGATGCCATTGAACCTCAAAAAAAATTGGGCCCCTGCCTGCGCAGGGGAGGGAATTCTTTTGACTGTTTGACGCTCCCTGTGCATTCGACGCGAATGCGAAAAATTTACGCACCCATTTCCCGCCGCACAAACTCATGAAAGTGCACCATGCCATCTTCAAATGGCGACTGGTATGGGCCCTGCTCATCACGTCCGGCCTGCCAGAGCAGTTTGCGGCCGTCATTCATGCGCTGGCAAATCTCTTCGTCTTCAACCGCGGTTTCCGCGTAGGCTTTTTGTTCGGCTTCAACAAACTCGCGTTCGAACAGGGCAATTTCTTCGGGGTAATAGAACTCGACAACGTTTGTGCACTTTTCCGGACCGCGCGGCAGGATGGTCGAGACCACCAGCACATGCGGGTACCACTCGATCATGACATTTGGATAGATCGTCATCCAAATTGCGCCGTACGGCGGCGGCTCACCATTGCGATAATTGAGCACCACGTCATGCCATTTTTTGTAGGTCTCGGTTCCGGCGCGCGCCAACTTGTTTTTGACACCGACCACCTGCACGCTGTACCAGTCACCGTATTCCCATTCAAGCGAATCACAATCAACAAAGCCGCCGAGGCCGGGATGGAATGGCTCGACGTGGTAATCCTCCAGATACACTTCGATAAAGGTTTTCCAGTTGAAGTTGTACTCGGTCACTTCCGCCTTGTCGAACACAAAGCCGGAAAAATCGAGATCCTTTGCCCATTTAATGTTGGCCAAATCATCAACAATCGGATTCGGCCCCTCAAACAGCATGCCATTCCAGCGTGACAATGGCTTTTTTGGCAAATGCAAACACGGCTGCGCATCGAAATGCGGCGCGCCCAATAACGTCCCGCGATTGTCGTACGTCCAGCGGTGTAACGGGCAAACAATATTGCCCGATGAAAGTTTGCCCGCGCCGTCAAGCATCACCGCCTGACGGTGGCGGCAAATATTTGACACAAGCTCGACGGATTCGCCGTTGTTGACCAGCGCCCACGCCGGTGTATTCAACACGCGGTAGTCATTCTTGTTGGGAACCATCAACTCGTGACCGACGTAGACCGGCGCCCGTTTGAATATGCGGTCGAGCTCCTGCTGATGAATGCCCGCGTCGAAGTACCAGCTCACGGGAAGCTGTGTTGTTGCAATAAAGGGCATTGAGAGCTCGCGCTCGCCCAAAAGTTTGGACATAGTCCTTACCTCCAATCAACACGTAGCTTTAAACTGCCGCGTCTTAACCAAAGTAAAAACGACACCAGGGCGATCGAGAAACTAGCTTTTAACTCTGCTTGCTCCGTCCCGACTCTGCTCTTTTTGCCTGAATCGGCACATGACAAAAGAGGGATGTTGATTTTGCCAAAAAGTGGTCTGTTTCGCAACCCAATCCACCATTTTTCGCAATCGCCATAGCGTGCTCACAACGTTGAAGCCAGACAATCCACCAAGGGAAAACGACCACTTTCCGGTAAAATGTCCTCTTTCGTGCGATGCGCGATACCCGCACTATTGCCCACATGCCAAAAACCAACGACAAAGAACCCAAAAATTTTGAGGCCGCGATGGCCGAGCTTGATGTTTTGGTCGAAAAAATGGAAGCCGGGCAGTTGCCGCTGGAAGAGTCAATCGCCGCCTACCAACGCGGTACGGAGTTGCTGAAATATTGCGAAAAAATTCTTGGCGAGGCCGAACAACGGATACAAATTCTGGCGCCTGCGACGGCGAGCGGACCCGCGACGCTGGAAGATTTCGACCCATCGTTGTGATGAACGACTTTAATGATTGGGCGCGCCAGGTCGCCGGCAGCATGGAACATACACTGGCTGAATTACTGCCGCCGCCGACCAGTCTGCCGAAGCGACTTCACGATGCGATGCGCTACGCCACGCTCGGTGGCGGCAAACGTGTGCGGCCAATGTTGGCGTTTGCGGCTGGCGACCTGACCGGTGCCGACCCCGACCGGGTAAAGCTTGTTGCCGCCGCCGTTGAGATGATTCATGCCTACTCACTCATCCACGATGACCTGCCTTGTATGGATGACGATGTGCTCAGGCGGGGGCGCCCGACGTGCCACATTGAGTTTGACGAAGCAACAGCACTACTTGCTGGAGACGCCCTACAGGCAATGGCCTTTGAGATTGTAAGCGCATACACACTTTGTGACTCTGGCGACGCGCAGCTGGCGCTAGTCCGCTTATTTGCGGAGGCTTGCGGCTCGCGCGGGATGGCAGGCGGCCAGGCAATTGATTTGGAGAATGTCGACAAATCGATCTCGCTGCCCGAGCTCGAATTTATGCATATGCTCAAGACCGGGGCATTGATCCGCGCATCGGTCACAATGGGCGCACTTTGTGGGCGCAGCATGTCAATCGACGAAGGGGCAAAACTCGACCATTATGCAAAGTGTGTTGGCCTCGCATTTCAGGTGGTGGACGACATATTGGATTGCGAGTCTAATACGGAGAAATTGGGCAAAACAGCAGGCAAAGACGAGGATGCGAACAAGCCGACCTATGTCAGTTTGATGGGGCTTGATCCGGCCAGAAAATTTGCAAACGAACTATTGCACAATGCGCAAGCCAGCTTGACCGTGTTTGGCGCGCGCGCAACCCGATTGCACCAATTGGCGGAATTTATTGTGCGCCGAGACCACTAGCCTGCCCGCCTTCACAAAATGACAACAAACAACAAATATCCGCTGCTCGACAACATCAACGATCCGACCGATCTGCGCAAGTTGGATCGTCGTGAACTTCCCGCGTTATCCAAAGAATTGCGGGAATTCATCGTCGAATCGGTTTCGACCACCGGCGGACATTTTTCGTCCAACCTCGGCACGGTTGAACTGACCATTGCACTGCATTACGTCTTTAATACGCCGGTGGACCGCCTGGTTTGGGACGTTGGTCACCAGACTTACGGACACAAAATCCTCACCGGCCGCAAAGCTGGTATGCCGAAGTTGCGGCAAAAGGGTGGTATCGCCGGTTTTCCACGCCGGGAAGAATCGATTTACGACACCTTTGGCACCGCACATTCATCGACATCAATTTCGGCCGCGCTTGGCATGGCCGTCGCGGCGCGGCTTTCCGGGGCGGTTGGCGACAAGCGGCGCCACGCGGTGGCAATCATCGGTGACGGCGCCATCACAGCCGGCATGGCGTTTGAGGCGATGAACAATGTGGGTCGCGAAAATATCATCGTGATTCTGAATGACAACGACATGTCGATTTCGGAATCAATCGGTGCGCTCAACAATTATTTTGCCAAGCTGATGTCCGGGCAGTTTTATGCGGCGACCAAAAAGACCGCGGAAAAGGCGCTGCAATACACACCGACCTTCAAAGAAATTGCCAAGAAGCTCGAAGAACACGCCAAGGGCATGATTATCCCGTCGACGATGTTTGAGGAATTTGGTTTTAACTACACCGGCCCGATCGACGGCCACAATGTTGATGTGTTGGTCGATACTCTCAACAACATCAAACAACTCGACGGTCCGCAGTTTTTGCACGTGGTCACCAAAAAAGGCCAGGGCTACAAACTCGCCGAGGACGATCCGATCAATTACCACGGGCCGCCAAAGTTTGATCCAAAAATCGGATTGGTCAAAGCCGTACCGGCACCGGATGCCAAGCCAAGGCCGACCTATACCCAGATCTTCGGCGATTGGATCTGTGACATGGCGCGGGCCGACAAACGCCTGATCGGCATCACGCCAGCGATGCGGGAAGGATCGGGCCTGGTCAGGTTTTCACAAGAATTTCCCGATCGCTATTTTGATACCGCCATCGCCGAACAACACGCGGTGACATTCGCCGCCGGATTGGCGGCTGATGGCATGCGACCGGTGTTGGCGATCTATTCAACGTTTCTGCAGCGCGGTTATGACCAGCTGATTCACGATGTGGCGATCCAGAATTTGCCGGTCGTGTTTGCACTCGACCGCGGCGGACTGGTCGGCGCCGACGGACCCACCCACCACGGCGCATTTGATCTGTCGTTCCTGCGCTGCATTCCCAACCTGGTGGTAATGACCCCCGCAGATGAAAATGAATGCCGGCAGATGCTCACCACCGGCATGAAAATCGATCAGCCGTCGGCAGTCCGTTACCCACGTGGCGCCGGGCCCGGCGTGGTGATTGAAAAAAGCCTCGATACACTGCCGGTCGGCCGCGGCGTGGTGTTGCATGACGCAAAGGGATTTGCGGTCGGCCCAAAGAAAACGCGCATTGCGATTCTGGCATTCGGCTCGATGGTCAAACCGGCGTTGGATGCGGCGGAAGAGCTGAATGCAACCGTTGCCAACATGCGCTTCGTCAAACCGATAGACCATGACCTGATTTTCAAACTCGCCACCATGCATGATGTAATCGTCACCATCGAAGAAAACGTGGTCATGGGCGGCGCTGGAAGCGCAGTCTCCGAATCTCTCGCTGAACAGCATCTGACACTACCGGTGCTCCACCTTGGGTTGCCCGATCATTTTGTCGAACACGGCGACCCTGCTGTTTTGTTAGCCGACTGCGGACTAAACCGCGACGGCATCTTGAAATCTGTCCGCAACTGGCTGGCTGAGACCGACGCCGGCTTTAATGTCAACCATAAAGCGGCCAGTTGACTATTTCGCCATTAAGGATTTGTTATGAAAAAAATACACGTCGTTTTATTGTCAGCCATGTTGTCAATGTCCGCTGTGGCACAAGAAAAAAAGGCCGCCGCGCCCGTGGCGCCGGCAACAACCGTCCCAGCCCCCTCGACCCTGCCGCCGCCGCCGAAACATCAATGCAAAGGTCCCGAGGCGCTTGGAAAACTCGCCAGCAACACCCAGCAAAAACAATTTGTCAAAGAGATCGATGCATACCGCGATTGCCTCATGGCGTATCGCGATGAAATGAATAAACTGGCAAAAGCGACGGTTGATCAGGCGAACGCGGCGGTCGAAGAATTTAATGCCTATGTCGCCGAATTGAACAAGAAGTAGCCGGCGCTATAACGACGATCTGTTAAAAAAACGCCGCAAACATGCGGCGTTTTTTATTGTTGGTGCCCGCTGTTACCTATGGTTTGATCGTCGACTTATCCTGGCCAAACAGTATCTTGCGTTGCGCATCCGTCATGGCTGCCACCGGCGTGCCATTTACAACATCCTTTTTTGCATAGGCCCTGGTCGTAGCCGGACGCGCCTTGATCAAGGCGTGCCAGCGCGCCAAATGCGGAAAGTCCTTCATATCCTGGCCCTGTCGTTCAGGAATGATCCACGGATAACACGCCATATCCGCAATCGTGTATTGCCTACCGGTGATAAACACGCGACTGGATAGTTGTTTGTTTAATACCCCATACAACCGCGACGTTTCCTTGGTGTAGCGATCAATCGCATACGGAATTTTTTCAGGTGCGTAGTTGGCAAAATGATGGTTCTGGCCGAGCATCGGGCCGAGCCCACCCATTTGCCACATCAACCATTGCAGCGTATCGACCTGACCACGCAGGTCCTTCGGAATAAACTTTCCGGTTTTGCCGGCAAGGTACAACAGGATTGCGCCGGACTCAAATACGCTGATTGGTAACTTGCCGTCTATCGGCGCATGATCAACAATCGCCGGCATACGGTTGTTGGGCGAAATTTTCAGGAAGTCCGGCTTGAATTGTTCACCAGTGCCGATATTGACGCCGATGATCTTGTAGGCGATTTTTGCCTCTTCCAAAAACATGGTGATCTTATGGCCGTTTGGTGTTGGCCAGTAGTAGAGGTCAATCATTTGAGGTTCCGGTTTCTATTTGCACACCAATCACGCCATATTGCGGCAGGTCATTCTATTGCCCACAGTTCATTTGCCAAACGCGTTTACCGTCGCACGTTTGTATTGATCCGGCCATTCTACCGCCACACCCAATGACGTCGCCGCGTGCAACGGCCAATACGGATCGCGCAACAATGCACGCGCCAGAAAGACGCAGTCCGCGTCACCGTCGGCGACGATTTGCTCTGCTTGCACCGGCTCGGTGATCAACCCAACCGCGCCGGTGGCAATACCCGCCTGCTCACGAATGGCACGCGCAAACGGGACCTGATAGCCGGGCCGTACGGTCATCTTCGCGTCAGCCACCGCACCCCCGGACGAGACGTCGATCAGATCGATGCCGATGTGTTTGGCTTCTTTCGCAAACACAATCGACTGCGCCAAATCCCAGCCGCCCTCTTTCCAGTCGGTCGCCGAGATGCGCACAAACACCGGCCAGTCTGCCGGCCATACATCTCGAACCGCGCTCGAGACCTCGAGACAAAAACGCATTCTGTTTTCGAGCGATCCGCCGTATTGATCCCGACGCAGATTTGAAAACGGCGACAAAAACTGATGCGCCAAATAACCATGTGCGGCATGCACTTCCGCCACATAAAAACCGGCATCAAGCGATCGTTTTGCGGCGGCGGCAAAAGCATCGACCATTAAACGAATCTCGTTCACACTCATTTCATGCGGCACCGGATACTTTTCGGAAAACGCATTGTCGCTCGGCCCGACCACCGGCCAGCCGCCGTGTGCCTCATCAACCTTGCCGCTACCGCGCCACGGTGCATAGGTCGATGCCTTGCGTCCGGCGTGTGCCAGCTGGATCGCCGGCACACTGCCGTTGGCGTGAATAAACGCCGCGATTGGTTTCCACGCGTCACGTTGCGCATCATTCCAGATCCCGGCGTCTTCGGGCGAGATACGTCCTTCCGCCGTCACCGACGCCGCCTCGGTCATTACCAGCGCCGCGCCGCCCACCGCGCGCCCTCCCAGGTGCACCAGATGCCAGTCGTTTGGCATGCCGTCGACACACGAGTACTGGCACATCGGGGACACAAAAACACGGTTCTTGAATTGTGTCTGGCGAAGTGTAAACGGCGAAAAGAGCTGCGACATGGTTATTTTTCTGGGCGCGTGGTTTTTAACGATAATAGTATCCAAGAAAAACACACCGGCAACCGTATTTTGACCAATGCTTTTTTTTCACTTGAAGACTGGCGGACCGGCGGCGAGTATTTTCCGCACCGGTCCCACCGCGTTTTCTTCAAACGATCGGTTCGTGATCTGGCACGCATCAACGACCGCCCGGTACTGTTGTTGATTCATGGCTTTCCGACCGCGTCATGGGATTGGTCGCCAATGTGGTCGCAACTGGCGGCGCGATTTTCGTTAATTGCGCCCGACTTGCTCGGCTTTGGTTTGTCGGCAAAGCCACATGACTACGCCTACAGTATTCTTGATCAGGCCGATTTGTGTGAAGAGTTGTTGCTGCGCTTCAATATTGCGCAATATCACATCATGGCGCATGACTACGGTGACACGGTTGCACAGGAACTGCTGGCGCGCGAGCAGGACGGCTCGGCCAGGGTCGAACTCAGAAGCATCTGTTTGTTGAACGGGGGGCTGTTCCCCGAGACACACCGGCCGCGGTTTGTGCAGCGCCTGTTGCTTTCACCATTTGGACCGATGGTCGCCAAACGCACCACCAAGGCGCGTTTTGCCGTCAACATGATCAATATTTTTGGTCGTAATACGCCGCCAACAAAAGCCGAAATCGATGTGATGTGGGCGCTGATCAACGAAAATAATGGCCTGCTGGTATTTCCAAAGCTCATTGAATATATGCGTGAACGCCGTCGTTACCGTACGCGCTGGGTGGGGGCGCTCATTAACGCCAAGGGTGACCAGCTTCACGCGCAGATACCGATACGATTGATCGATGGTATGGACGATCCTGTGTCCGGCAGGCACATGGCGGAACGTTACCGGCAACTGGTACCAGAAGCCGACATCATGTTGCTGCACGGCATCGGCCACTACCCGCAAATCGAGGCACCGGAAATGGTGATGCGGGGCTATTTTGATTTTGTTGACAGCAAGCTCGCCGGATGAATATGCTGTCCATTCAGGCCGGCCCGCGCGCGATTGCACATATTCGCGAACATGGGTTACGTCCGGAGGACATTTCGATTGTCCCGGGCGCAGCCGGCGGGCCCAAAGGTCTCGGGCTGGCCAAACTCGACGAGTGGTTGTTTGCCGATTGGTTACCCCGGGGGTTTGCCAAACGCCGGCTACCGACTGATTTGATCGGCGCCTCAATCGGTGCATGGCGTTTTGCGGCGGTGTGTCGTGGCAATCACGGCGGCGTATTTTCGGCAGACGAGACACGTGCAACGCTGACGGCGTTCGCCAGCGCCTACAGCGAGCAATACTACCCGCGCCGGGTGAATGCGGCATACATCACCGCGTATGCGCGCGATCTGATCAACAACCTGTTTGTTGGACGCATCCACGATGTGCTCTCGCACCCGCATTACCGCCTGCATGTGCTGGCGGTGCGCGGCAAGGGTATTCTTGCCCGCGAACAACGTGGCCGCACCCACGCTGGTTATGCGCTGGCCGCACTCGCCAACGCGGTGGGACGACAGCACCTGCGGCATTTTCTGGATCGCACCTGGTTTTATGGTGGTGAAGCCGACCTGACCCCGTTTGCCGGCGATGCGCGCAATACGCATGGCGGCAACCGGAAATTCGATCCGTTCCATACCGAGTATGCGCGGCTCAGCGAAGCCAATTTCGGCGATGCACTCATTGCGTCAGGCTCGATTCCGCTGATCCTCGAAGGGGTCAAACACATTGCCGGCGCATCGGAAGGAACCTATTGGGACGGTGGCATCATTGATTACCACCTGCACCTGCCCTACGCCCAACGCGAAGGGCTGGTGCTGTATCCGCATTTCACCAACAGGATTGTGCCGGGTTGGCTCGACAAAATGTTGCCGTGGCGCAAGGCACAAGGCGCGTGGCTGGACAACGTGGTACTGGTTTCTCCCTCGCGCGCATACCTTGATCGGCTGCCGATGAAGAAATTACCAGATCGCAATGACTTCACCCGTTACGTCGATGATTACGAGGGGCGACTCAAGTACTGGCGGTTTGCGGTGGGTGAAAGTGCGCGACTACGCGATGAATTGGCCGGGCTGATTGCGGATGGGCGGATTGCTGATCGGCTGGTACCACTGTAGGCATGCCGATTTTCGCCCGTCGCCAATATGCGGCGCCTGTTGATCTTCCCTGCCGCACTGTATGTTCAAACAAAACTTGAAACGCGTTAATTGGCGGCTGTTTTCAGCCATTTTTGCCCGAAAAGCCGCGCCAATAAACGTGTCTACTTGGTAAGTTTCAGCGCTTTGCCAATATAAGAAAGCAGCGAGAACAGCGCTGTGGCAAGCACCATCGCACTAAACACGGTCGCCAGCGCCAAGGGGATGCCTTCCAGCCCGACCGACTTCCACGCCCACGACGACAAAATTGCCGATGGGACGGCGCAGCAGATGATCGCAAGAACCGAAAGTAAATAAAATTTCATCGGTGACGGGAGATGGGTGTATGAGCCAACCAGATTTTTCGATGTGGACATTTTGCGCGCGTTTTGTGATTTTTATGAATTGTATTTGTTGCAGCGTTTCATTTTACGCCTGAAGTGATGAGATGACGGCGCGGAAATGCCGCCTAAACTGTGGTCAAACCGGCCGATTGACCCATGGCAGGCAATTTGATCAGCCCAGATTCGGCGCCAACCACCGCTCCGCCAGCGGAATACTCCAACCCTTACGTTTGGCATAATCCTCCACTTGGTCTTTGTCGATCTTGCCGACGGCAAAATATTGTGACTGCGGATGGGAATAGTAGAAGCCGGAAACCGCAGCGGTCGGCCACATGGCAAACGAATCGGTGAGCGTAATGCCCGCCCGCTTGGTTGCCTCCAACAGTGAAAACAGCGACGCTTTTTCAGAATGTTCCGGACACGCCGGGTAGCCCGGTGCGGGCCTGATACCAACATACCGTTCGGCGATGAGTTCATCGGCGCCCAGCGATTCTGTCCTGGCGTAGCCCCAATCATCGCGCCTTACCCGCTGGTGCAAATATTCCGCAAATGCCTCTGCCAGCCGGTCTGCCAATGCCTTGAGCATGATCGCGCTGTAATCGTCGTTCGCCGCTTCAAACGCTTTGGCGCGTTCGTCGCAGCCGATACCGGTAGTAACGGCAAAGCCGCCAAGATAGTCGGGGCTGCCGATCGGCGCGATAAAATCCGCCAGGCATTGGTTGGGGTTGCCGGCGGGCTTCTCATTTTGCTGGCGCAGGTGATGAAATGTTTTAAGCACCGTCGCGCGTGATTCATCAGTGTAGACATCGATCGAATCGCGGCACGATGCTGAAGTATTGGCCGGCCAGAAGCCGAACACCGCATTGGCTTGCAGCCATTTGCCCTTGATCATCTTGTCGAGCATTTTTTGTGCGTTGGCAAAAACCTCTTTGGCCGCCTCACCCACCACCGCATCGTCGAGTATCTGCGGATATTTTCCCCACAGGTCCCAAGTCTGAAAAAACGGGCTCCAATCGATATACGGCACCAATTGTTCGAGCGGGAAATTTCTGAGCTCCTTGACGCCGAGCCACGCTGGCTTGGGCGGTGTATATCCGGCCCAATCAAGTTTGGTCGCATTGTTGCGGGCGGCCTCGAGCGTCACCAGCTTCACGCCTTTTTTGTTGGCGTGTTGTTCGCGCACTTTTACATAGTCGTCGCGCACATCACCGACGAATTTGTCACGCAAATCATCCGATAACAAATTGCTGCACACACCAACCGCACGTGATGCATCGGGCACCCACACCACCGGCCCCTTATAGTGCGGCTCGATTTTTACGGCGGTATGTGTGCGCGATGTGGTCGCACCGCCAATCAACAGCGGAATGGTAAAGCCGAGACGCTGCATTTCTTTGGCGAAATGCGCCATCTCTTCCAATGACGGGGTAATCAACCCGGAAAGACCGATGATGTCCGCCTTGTGCTCGATCGCGGCGGCCAAAATTTTCTCGGCGGGCACCATCACACCGAGGTCGACAACCTCGTAGTTGTTACATTGCATAACCACGCCGACGATATTTTTGCCGATGTCGTGCACATCGCCTTTGACCGTGGCCATGACAATCTTGCCCTTGGCTTTCGCATCCGCCGCCCCGGAAAGGCGTTTTTCTTCTTCAATAAACGGAATAAGATGCGCCACCGCCTGCTTCATGACCCGCGCAGACTTGACCACTTGTGGCAAGAACATCTTGCCGGCACCAAACAAATCACCAACCACACCCATGCCATCCATCAACGGTCCTTCGATCACGTTGATGGGGCGTCCGCCGGCTGCGTTGATCTTCACCCGACAATCTTCGGTGTCCTCCACAATGTATTGAGTGATGCCACGCACTAAGGCGTGGCTCAAGCGCGCCTCGACGGTTTCTTCGCGCCAAGCGAGGTCTTCAATCTGATCCTTCTTTTGACCCTTGTATTGCTCGGCAAACGACACCAACCGGTCGGTCGCATCTGCGCGTCGGTTGAACAATACATCTTCAACGCGTTCCAGCAAATCCTTGGGAATTTCGTCGTACACACCAAGCTGACCGGCATTAACAATACCCATGGTCATACCGGCACGACCGGCATGGTACAAAAACGCGGTATGGATGGCTTCACGTACCGGTTCATTGCCACGGAACGAAAATGACACGTTGGATACACCGCCGCTGACCTTGGCGTAAGGCAAATGTTTGCGGATCCATTCGGTTGCACGAATAAAATCGATGCCGTAGGTTGCGTGCTCTTCAATGCCGGTTGCCACGGCAAAGATGTTCGGGTCAAAAATAATATCTTCCGGCGGAAAACCTACCTCTTCAGTCAGAATTTTGTACGAGCGCGCACAGATTTCAGTTTTGCGTTCAAACGTATCCGCCTGGCCCTTTTCATCGAACGCCATGACAATCACAGCCGCACCAAAACGGCGGCATAGTTTGGCCGCTTCGATAAATTGCGGGATGCCTTCTTTCATCGAAATCGAATTGACGATGGCCTTGCCTTGCACGCACTTGAGACCCGCCTCGATGACGCTCCATTTTGACGAATCAATCATGATCGGCACACGCGAAATATCCGGCTCACTCGCCACCAGATTCAGAAACTTGGTCATCGCCGCCTGTGAATCCAACATGGCTTCATCCATGTTGATGTCGATCACCTGCGCACCACTTTCGACCTGTTGCCGTGCGACCGTCAATGCCGCATTAAAGTCGTCATTCAGAATCAGCTTGGCAAAAACGCGTGACCCGGTGACATTGGTGCGCTCGCCGACGTTGACAAACAATGAATCGTCGCCAATGTTGACCGGCTCCAGACCCGACAAACGCAAACGCTTTTCAACGACCGGAACCTGACGCGGTGTAAACGATTGGACGATGTCTGCGATCGCTTTGATGTGTTGCGGCGTCGTCCCGCAACATCCGCCGGTGATATTGAGCCAACCCGCTTCCGCCCACTCGCGGATGAATGTTGCGGTTTCAGCGGGCAACTCATCGTACTCCGCCATCGCATTGGGCAGGCCGGCATTCGGGTGCGCAGAGACGCGGCAATCCGCAATACGCGCCAGCTCTTCAACATGTGGTCGCAGCTCTTTTGCCCCCAGTGCGCAGTTAAAACCAATCGAAATCGGGTTGGCATGACGCACCGAGTTGTAAAACGCTTCAACCACCTGACCCGACAGCGTTCGACCCGAGGCATCCGTGATGGTGCCGGAAATCATGATCGGCAACCTGAATTCGCCGGCAATGCCGAGCGCCTCAAACTCCTCTTCAACCGCAAAAATGGCGGCCTTGGCGTTGAGCGTGTCAAAGATGGTTTCGATCAGAATGATATCCGCCCCGCCTTGAATCAACCCGCGTGTGGCCTCGCGATACGCATCCTTGACCTGATCAAAGTTGACCGCACGAAATCCCGGGTCATTCACATCTGGTGACAACGACAGTGTGCGATTCATCGGTCCCAACACACCGGCAACAAAGCGGGGTTTGTTCGGCGTTTTGGCCGAGTAGTCGTCGGCCACGGCGCGCGCGAGTTTTGCGCCCTCCAAATTCAACTCGTAGGCGAGCGACTCCATGTGGTAGTCGGCCATCGAGATGGTCGTCGAGTTGAAGGTATTGGTCTCGAGAATATCGGCGCCGGCCGACAAATATTCGCCGTGAATCTCACGAATCACGTCCGGCTTGGTCAAGGTCAACAAATCATTGTTGCCGCGCAGATCCGATTTCCAATCGGCAAAACGGATGCCGCGATACTCTGCCTCAGATAACTTGTAGCGCTGGATCATGGTGCCCATGGCGCCGTCGAGCACAAGAATGCGCTTTGCCAGCGCATCCAATAACGCTTTTGTTCGAATCGGGCGGTCAGATAGTACGTGGTCCATTACGAAATCCAAAAAAGAAAAAACCTGTCGCCACCGTGACTAAGGCAGACAGGTTCGCGTACAACGAGTCTCGTTTAGCCGGATTCAGGGTTACGGCGTCTCACCATCGTGCCGCCCCAGCGCCCGCAAGCAGAATCAAATCAGCGCAGCCGCTATTTTACGCTGGTACGCCGGTCCTGTCATGCACATCCGATTGCGGCCGGACCCGTCCGTCGACCAACTCGATAATCCGGTCACAGCGCTGCGCCAGACGCGGGTCGTGGGTGACGATCAGAAAAGTGGTGCCGATATCCTGATTAAATTTACGCATCAGCGCAAAAACATCATCGGCGCTCTTGGTATCGAGGTTTCCGGTCGGTTCATCCGCCAGTACCAGCGGCGAGTTGCGCGCCAGGGCGCGTGCAATTGCCACCCTCTGTTGCATGCCACCCGATAACGCGCCGGGTCGTTTTTCGGCGGCGTCTTTGAGACCCACCTTGTCAAGCAAATCTAGTCCATGCACACGATCCGCCGGGCTGAACCGGCCGGTGCGGATCAGGCTCGGCATCAATACGTTTTCAAGTGCACTAAACGCCGGCAACAGGTGATGAAACTGGAATACAAATCCCAGCGCATCACTTCGGCAGTGCGTCAGTTCGGCATCACTCAGGCTTGCTACCGAACGACCCTGCAGCACGTATTCGCCCGCACTCATTGGCTCCAACAAGCCGATGATGTTGAGTAATGTGCTTTTTCCAGACCCGGATGGACCGATCAACGCAACAAACTCACCCTGTCCGATGGCGAGATCAACGTTGTGCAACACCTCGGTCTCGACTGGCGTACCCACGCCATACGACTTGCATACCCCGCTGAGCCGCATCAATTCAGTGTTGCCACTCATATCCGGATAGCCTGTGCCGGGTCGAGTTTGGCGGCACTTCGCGCCGGCGCGGCGGCGGCAAGAACACCGCAAAGCGTCGCCACCAGCGCGACGGTGACGGCGAGATCAAGCGGCAAATCGGTCACAAACAGCGGCTTGCCATCCGACCCCAGCGCAAAAGTTGTAAAGACCCACAACATCAGCTTCGCCAGCGCCACCCCTAGCACCGAACCGACTAATCCAACAATGCCGCCCTGCATCAAGAAAACCCGCGTCATTTGCGTGCGTGTCGCACCCATCGCCCGCAGGATGCCAATTTCCTTGCGCTTCTGAACAACCGAAACAACCAGCACACTCGCGATACCAAGCATGACCACAATCGTTGTGAAGCCGCGAATCAACTGGGTGCTGATCGTCTGCGCGTTGAGTGCGGAGAGCAATTGGGCATTGGATTCCATCCAGCTTTCAATATCCACGCCTGTGCGTTGCCTGAGCGATGCCGCGGTCTGATCGGCGCTAAACAAGTCTGTCACAGTCGCATAAATGTTGGTGGCGCCACCCGGGATGTTGAGCAAACTTTGCGCGCTCTTCAACGTGACGTAAACGTTGCGCCGGTTCAAATCGCGGCTACCGAGGTCAAAAATCGCCGACACCTTAAACGTATCAGCCGCCTCCCCGCCGGTGCGCAACACGATACGTTCGCCGATTGAGACACCCAGATCCTCGGCGAGCTGCAGACCGATCATTGCCTCGCCGGGCGCAACCCGCGCCACGCCGTTGATGACCTTTTCACGCAACGAAACGATGCGATCGTATCCGTCGAGGTCGATACCGATCATCGCAACCGACCGGCTCGCGTCACCGCGGATGGCCAGTCCCGCGCCGGATGCAATCGGCGTGACGGCGACAATTCCTGGCGTTGCGGTGATCTCCGAAATGAGTGCCTGCCAATTGTCGATTGATCGCGTCCGTTGCGCACGCGGTTGCACATCTCGCGCAACGATTTCGCCGGGTCGTGCCACCAGACTTGGAATCGATTTTTCCTCGAACGGCTTGACGACAATATGCGCCTGTGTCCCCAGCGTGCGGCGAATCGTATTACCTTGCAGGCCGTCGATCAATGCCGAAATATAAGTCACCACCGCCACGCCGGCGGCGACACCAACGATGATCAGCAATGACTGGAAGCGGCCTTCCCGTAAAAAACGGGTCGCAATGGTGAGCGCAAATCCCACGGCCTACTCGCGCGTGAACGACTTCATGCCTTCAGCAGCAGCATCGCTGATCGGGCTGACCGCCGCCGCGCGACGGGGGATGCCGCGCACACGCGCACCCTCGGCGATGGCCGTATCCAAAATGACTGCTTCGCCGTCTTTCAGTCCGTCGACGATCTCAACGGCGGTCAATGTCCGCACGCCGGTCTTTACCGCACGGCGCGCAGCACGGCCGTCGTCAATCACCCAGATAGCCGGGCCGGCTCGCACGAACTCGGCGGGCAGTGCGAGCACATTGGCACGCCGCGCGGTTTCGATCTCAAGTGAAAGTGTCATGTCGTTACGCAGAAAAACCGGCGGCGTATCAATGGCGAATTTGACCTCGACGGAGCCGCGCTGAACATCGATCGAGGGGGCAATACTCTGCACCTTGGCGGTAAAGCGGCTACCCGGAAACGCATCCGCCGTCACCTGCGCCTGCTGACCGACCGCAAGCTGGCTGAGAAATTTCTCATCAACCTGTGCGATCAGCTGCACCGGCCCTTTAATACTCATCTCGATCAACTTGGCGCCGGGCTGCACGATTTGTCCCGGCTCGGCCAACCGCTCGAGCAACAACCCGTCCGCAGGCGCAATGATCCGTGTTTGTGTTTGTTTCGAGCGCGCGAAGTCCAGCGCCGCACGCGCTTCGGCCACCCGCGCCAATACCTGCTCCATTTCCGAGCCCTGCAGGTTGGCGGCGGCCTGGGTCTCGGCGTTGCGCATCTGGCTCTTTGCCACATCCCCTGCACGCCGCGCCTCATCCAGTCGGGATTGGCCGATAAATCCCTTCAGAAACAATGATTCGGCGCGGTCGCGTTCGCGTTCGGCGGCAGTGGCATTGCTGCGCGCCTGCTCAAGCTGCTGTTGCGCAACCGGGCCGGATAATCGGCGCTGACTGTCGAGCCGCGCCTCGGCCGCACGTAGTGATGCCGCCGCCTGTTGTACCGCCGCCACCTGTTCACTGTCTTCGAGCTGAACAATCACCTGTCCCGCGTTGACGAGCGCGCCTTCGCGAAATCGAACGTCGCGCACACGCCCGGTGATTGTGGCGCCCAAAAACACCCTCGACTCGCTGGCCATGCGTCCGGTAACCACCACGGTCTGCACCAACGGTCCGCTTCGCGCCACCAACACCTCGACCTCTTTGCCGCGCAGCTTGAAAACGACGACCAGCAACGTGACGGCCACGATTGCGGCAACCACCAGAACAACCAGTCTGCGGGAAGGCAGGGTCATTTGCAGCAATCTGTTTAGCATTCGACGGCGGCCAGCGCGAGTCCGCCGAGCGATGTCTCTTTGTACTTGGTCTGCATATCCGCTCCTGTACGTCGCATGGTTTCAATGACCTGATCAAGCG
>JANMNT010000216.1:0-15878 GCA_031368465.1 Burkholderiales bacterium | reverse complement strand
ACTTTTGGCGAGACCCCGCAGCGGTTCCATGCGGTCGTGTTCCTCGCGCTCGTTCGACGGTTGCGGATGAATACCGCCGATGCAGTTGTACATGGTCGCACCGATGGCGTAGATATCGGTCCACGGCCCCATTTGTTCTGGGTTGCGATACTGCTCGGTCGAGGCATAACCGGCGGTGTACATCGGCCGTAATTTTGGCGCGTCGGTGGTCAGCGTCTGGCGCGCGGCGCCAAAATCGAGCAATACCGGCTTGCCTTCCATGGT
Organism: Burkholderiales bacterium; assembly: GCA_031368465.1. Classification (GTDB taxonomy): domain Bacteria; phylum Pseudomonadota; class Gammaproteobacteria; order Burkholderiales; family Usitatibacteraceae; genus UKL13-2. The sequence goes on along the minus strand of JANMNT010000216.1, from coordinate 15,614 downwards.
GATATAAATGTTGGCCGGCTTGATATCGAGGTGCAACAACTTGTTGGCGTGCACTTCGCGCAGACCGTTCAACAGATGCGTGAACATGCGGCGGATAAACGCCTCGGAGAATTCATGACGATGCCGCTGGATGTGAAATTGCAGGGTACGACCACGCACGAATTGCATGACCATGTAAACAGTTTCATTGGCGCGGAAAAAATTTTCCACACGAATGATGTTGGGGTGCGAAATCAGCGCCAGCGAACGGCCTTCTTCAAAAAAACATTTCAACCCGTGGCGAAATACCGCCAGATTTTCTTCGGCGCTGACACCCACATCCGACCCCTCGGATCGCACCACCAGCGCGGCGGGCAGGTATTCCTTGATTGCATACGGCGTGTTGTTCTCGTCATGCGCCAAATAGACAATCGAAAAGCCGCCCGATGAGAGCACCTTTTGAATTGTGTAATTGTTCAGTTGGTAGCCTTCCGGCAACGGCTGATTATTTTGTGACGCCATGATTCCGCTTCATCAGGGGTGACGCAAGAGTCTTTGCCGCAATCGAGAGGGCAGTGACCGTAAGTTATAATTGTGCCTTAAACCGCCCTGCAAGACACGTCCGTCGCATAATCGTGTTTTGCCCGCTTCCCCCGGACTTCCAAACCTATTCTCGGGTACCTGCAATATGGCTCAACCTGTCAAAAGCATGACCGGCTTTGCGGCGGTCACCCGTGACGTCACCGGCGGCCGGATTGCCATTGAACTCAAATCAGTCAACCACCGCTACCTCGAATTTCAGACACGTATGTCGGAAGAAATTCGCAGTCTCGAGGGTGCCATGCGCGAGCAACTTGCCGCCGCACTGACACGCGGCAAGGTTGATTGCCGGGTCACGTTGACCAATGACGCCACACAAACCGCAACCAAACCAAGCCCCGCCGCGCTCGCCGCCTTGATCGCGACACAGGCAGAAATTCTTGCGACGTTTGACGCCCGCCCACTGTCGGTTTGGGAAATCATGCACGCGCCGGGTGTGATGGCCATGACTGAAATGACCGCCGAAAGCATCAAGGAGCCGCTGTTGTCGCTGTTTGGCGACGCCGTGTCGGAGCTCGATGCAACGCGAGTGCGCGAAGGTGAAAAACTGGCGCAAATGTTGATCGAGCGGCTCGATGGCATCGACCGGCTGACCAAACAAGTTGCACCGCTCATTCCGCAAATGGTGCAGTCCTATGAAGACAAGTTAAAGCAAAAAATTGCCGACGCCAACCTGAGCGCCGCCAGTGACGACCGGCTGAAACAGGAAGTGGTGTTGTTTGCCTCGCGCATTGACATCGCCGAAGAACTCAACCGGCTTGGCGCCCACACCACCGAGGTACGGCGCGTGCTCAAAGGCGGCGGCGCCATCGGCAAGCGGCTGGATTTTCTGATGCAGGAGTTGAATCGTGAGTCCAATACCCTCGGCTCAAAATCCGTTTCTGCCGAATCGACCAAGGTGTCGATTGAGTTGAAGGTGTTGATCGAGCAAATGCGTGAACAAATCCAGAATATCGAGTGACCATATGATGGGTTGTCTTTTTACCGTGGTGGCACCGTCGGGCGCCGGCAAATCCAGCCTGATTGGCGGGCTGGTTGAGCGTGATCCGTCGATCAGGTTGTCGGTCTCTTACACCACCCGCCCGCCACGGCGCGGTGAAGAAGAGGGCCGCGAATATCATTTTGTAACCCGCGAAGCCTTCGAGGCATTGATCAAGCAGGGCGAGTTTCTTGAATATGCCGAGGTCTATGGCAATTTTTACGGCACATCCAAAAAATGGATCGAGGAAACGTGTGCGACCGGCGCGGACGTGTTGCTTGAAATTGACTGGCAAGGTGCGCGGGCGGTCAAAAAGATCTTCCCGGACATGGTTTATATCTACATCCTGCCACCGTCGATCGATGAACTCGAACGGCGGCTGGTCAAACGCGCAAAGGACACACCGGAAGTGATTGAGCGGCGCTTGGGCGAGGCCCGCGAGGACCTGAAACACGTCCATAAGGCCGACTATGTTATTATTAACCAAGACTTTAGCGTGGCTTTGGCAGATTTATGTGCCATCACGCGGGCGTGTCAATTGACCGCCTCCCGGCAGATTTCCCGCCACGCCGATTTAATCAAGTAACCCGCAACCCGTTTTCCATTGGTGTCGCCAGCGACGCCAATGATTTGTTTTCCCTGAATTTTGACCTGTTGGAGCAGCAAATGGCCCGTATTACCGTCGATGATTGCATCAAACTAATCCCAAACCGCTTCGAGTTGACGCTGGTCGCGACCACCCGTGCCCGCCAGCTTGCGCTCGGTTCGGCGCCATATGTTGAAGCCGGCAAGGACAAACCGTGCGTGATCGCCCTGCGCGAAATCGCCGGTGGCCACATCAAAGTCGACATTCTGAAGCCGATCGCACCAAGCATTCCGACGGTGCCTGCTGACATGTAGTTTCACGGGAGGGGGTTCGTGTGTTGCCAAATACCAGTCCTCATCCCGCGCCATTGCCGAATGCGTCGCTCGACGCGTCGCCAACACACGCCGATACGCAGACTGGCACACTAACCTTACCGACGATCATTGATCCGGTCCAGGCGCTGGAAGCGCAGACGCTTGCCGTCTCCGAGGTGGCGTCGCTCAAGACGATCATTGCAACCTATCTAAAGCCGGCCGACATCGAAAAAGTCGAGGCGGCGTACGCCATTGCACGCGATGCCCACGCCGGACAAACACGATTGTCGGGCGAGCCGTACATCACCCATCCGCTCGCCGTCGCAACCCTGTTGGCGCAATGGCATCTTGATGCACAGGCGTTGATCGCCGCGATTCTGCACGACGTGGTTGAGGACACACCCACCACCAAGGACGATATCGCCAAATTGTTTGGCAAGGCCGTTGCCGACCTGGTTGACGGCGTGTCGAAACTCGACAAATTACAATTCGCCACGCTCGAAGAAGCGCAGGCGGAAAATTTTCGCAAAATGCTGCTGGCGATGGCGCGTGATGTGCGGGTGATCCTCATCAAACTGGCTGACCGGCTGCACAATATGCGCACCCTCGATGCCGTCCGGCAAAGCAAACAGGAGCGTGTGGCGCGCGAAACGCTGGAGATCTATTCGCCGATTGCCAATCGCCTCGGCCTGAACGCGGTGTATTACGAGTTCGAGGATCTGGGCTTTAAGGTGCTGCATCCGAACCGGTTTGCGGTGCTCGACAAGGCGGTCAAGGCGGCGCGCGGCAACCGGCGCGAAGTGGTCGGAAAAATCCTTGAGGCGATCAAGAGCCGTCTCGCCGAATTCAACGTCAAGGCGATTGTGTCCGGGCGGGAAAAACACATTTCATCGATCTATAAGAAGATGCAGGAAAAACACATTTCGTTTTCCGATGTGTTGGACATTTACGGTTTTCGTATCATCGTCGACGATATGGCGTCGTGTTATGTGGCGTTGGGCGCACTGCACACACTCTACAAACCGTTTCCGGGCAAGTTCAAGGACTACATCGCCATCCCGAAAAACAACGGCTACCAATCGCTGCATACAACCCTTTTCGGGCCGCACGGCACACCGGTCGAATTGCAAATCCGCACCGCCAACATGCACAAGATCGCCGAGGCGGGCGTGGCGTCGCATTGGCTCTATAAGACCCTTGATGCCGAAGTCACCAACGTCCAGCAAAAAACTCATCAATGGCTGCAATCGCTGCTGGAGATTCAATCCGGCACCGGTGACGCGCTTGAATTTTTGGAACACATCAAGGTCGATCTGTTTCCAGATGCGGTGTACGTTTTTTCACCAAAAGGCCGGATCATCTCGCTGCCGCGTGGCGCCACCACCATCGATTTTGCCTACGCCATCCACTCGGATGTCGGCAACCGCACCACCGCAGTCAAGGTAAATGACGAGGCCGCGCCGTTGTCACAAATGTTGAAGAATGGTGATCGTGTCGAAGTGGTTACCAGCGAAACCGGCCGACCGAATCTGGCATGGCTGAATTACGCCGCCACCGGGCGCGCACGTTCACACATCCGGCATTATCTGAAAACCACCCAGCAAACCGAATCGGTTGAATTGGGCGAGTTGCTGTTGATTCAGGCGGTCAGCACACTCAATTTTGACCCGAACGATATTGGCAAGACCCATTGGCAGCGGTTGCTGAAAGGCGACAGCGCACATAGCAAAGAAGAGGTGCTCGCGGAAATCGGGCTGGGCAAACGGCTGGCGATTGTCGCCGCGCGCCGTTTGTTCGAAGTCGCCGAATTGGAGCAACCAAAACACAAACCAAAAGACGCCATCGTTATCCGCGGCACGGAAAACATGGCGGTGCAATTTGCCGCGTGTTGCCGGCCCATCCCCGGCGACCCGATCATTGCGGCAATGAAAGGTGGGCAGGGCTTGATTGTGCATACCCATGATTGCCCGACGCTGCGCTCGCATCACGCCAGCGGCGCGGTAAAGTTTGACCCGGACAAATGGGTCGATGTCACCTGGGATCGCGCTATCAACAAGTTATTCAAAGTCGACATTCGCATGGTCGTCACCGATGCGCGCGGCGTGTTGGCGAAACTGGCGGCCGAAATATCCAGCGCCGACTCGAATATTGTGCATATCCGCATGGATGATATGCCGCGCGACGAAAAATTTTCAACGCTGCATTTCACTATCGAAGTCAGCCATCGCCAGCATCTGGCGCGGGTACTGCGGCAAATGCGACAGCTCGCAGAGGTGGTGCGCATTACCCGTGTGAAGTCAGGACAGGCACGCGAGATCAAGAACGAAAACAAACCAAGCGAAAAATGAAGACAATTATCTCCACCCCCAATGCACCCGCTGCAATCGGCACCTATTCACAAGCCGTCAAAGTCAGCGGACATGTTGAAACCGTGTATCTCTCCGGCCAAATTCCGCTGGACCCCAAGACCATGCAAATGGTGTCAGGGTTCGACAATGAAGTGAAACAGGTTTTTGAAAATTTGTGCGTGGTTTGTGAAGCCGCCGGTGGTTCGCTCAATCATCTGGTCAAGGTCAACGTGTATCTTCTCGACCTCGCGCACTTCGCGAAGGTCAATGAAATCATGGCGACCTACATACAAGCGCCCTACCCGGCACGCGCCGCAGTTGCCGTTGCCGGACTGCCGCGTGGCGCGCAAATCGAAATTGAAGGTGTGATGGTGATTGAGGCCGATGGATCGTCAGGCGGGTAAGTTGGCGGGTTCGTGCAGAACCGGACATTCCCGGGTGTGCTCCATTTTCAGCGGCCTTGCCTCTCTTGCTTGATTTATTGTAATCGATCGATTACAGTAAATGATGTTTACCGTTCGGCGAACTAAGGAATTTGACGCTTGGTTTTTAGGTCTTCGCGACGGCGTGACGCGTGCACGTCTGGCTGCGCGATTGAGAAAAGCGCAGCTGGGTAATTTGGGGGACGTAAAGTCGGTTGAATCGGGCGTGTATGAAATGCGGGAAGACTTTGGTCCAGGCTGGCGCATGTACTAGGTCAAACGCGGCCGGTTGTTGATTGTGATGCTGGGTGGAGGTGATAAGTCCACGCAGGCCAAGGATATTGCAAAAGCCGTCAAGCTGGCGGCGCAAATAGAGGATTAACGATGACGAAGAAAATTCGACCAGCAGAGTTACCCGCGTTCGATGCGGCGGAGTACCTCGACAGCGAAGAAGCGGTAGCAGCGTATTTGACCGCAATGATTGAAGAAGGTGATCCCGCAATGCTGGCCGCCGCGCTGGGAGACATTGCGCGTGCGCGAGGCATGAGTGAAATCGCCAAGGCCTCGGGCCTCACACGCGAAGCACTCTACAAGGCGCTACGCCCGAATGCGCAGCCGCGTTTCGACACCGTCAGTCGCGTTTGTGCGGCACTCGGTGTTCGACTCGTCGCACAGGCAGTTCCTCATTGAACAATGTGAAAAACGGCCAATAGCGGACCACGTGAGGAACCAAACATCGAGCGACCGAGCAGCCGGTTGTCGGAGATTGGTGCCGCTCACGATGTGCGTCGTTGGGAAAATTGAACGGTTGGCGCGAGCATCCGCTAACAAGACTGATGACTGGACCTGAGCTGACCAAACCGGCCTATACTTCATAAAAGTTGAATTGGACAAATGAGTTTTGGCCTTGGGCGGAACGTTAATGGATGCACCAACAGTCCTGGTTGTTGAGGACAATAACGAAATCGCTTTTCTCATCAAATTTCTTCTAGAACGCGAAGGCTTTGGCGTCGAACTTGCGTCGGATGGGCGCGCTGCCGAGCAGATAATTGCCACGATGTCGCCGCCGCATCTGGTAATCCTTGACATCATGCTGCCATACGTCGATGGCATGCAGTTGCTGGCGCAGATTCGCAGCCACAAGGAATGGGAGCGGGTCCCGGTGATCATGTTGACGGCGAAATCCCAAGAGAGCGAAATCGTACGCGCCTTGGAAGCGGGCGCGAGTGACTACGTGGTCAAGCCGTTCCAGCCGAATGAACTGCTCGCTCGCGTCCGACGCTTGACCAAGGTAAGCTAGGCATGAACTCATCGACCCGCGGCATCGCATTCGCCTTCACCCTGGCGTTGAGCGCCGGCCTCGCCGCGCAGGAATCCGGATTCAAGGTCGAGGCCGAGGCACGAAGCACCATCGAGCGGCTTACCGGAGACCGCGCTGACTGGCGCAACACCCAGCTGGATGTACAAGCCAAAAACGCGGCGCGGCAGTCGTTCTACGGATACTTGCGGGAGACCGCGCGATTCGACCAGCGGGACAGCGAAGTGATGATGGGCACCTACCAGCCGTTCGGCGGTTCCTGGGCCGTACAGATCGAAGCCGCGATGAGCCCCACCCACAATGTCCTCGCCAAGGATTCCCTGCTGGCTCAACTCGAACACCGCTTCGACGGCGGCTGGGGCGTGCAGGCCGGATACAAGCGCAGCGAATACAAACTGACCGGCTCCGACCTCGGGATCGTGACCGTTGATAGGTATTTCTCCAATTTCCGCGCCGCCTATACGCTGTACCTCGGCCGGCCCGACGGCGCCGGGTTCGGCCCGACCCATCGGCTGCAGGGGAGCTACTATTACAGCGACCGCAGCTTCATCGGCATCTCCGCCGCCGCTGGCAGAGAAGTCGAGAACATTTTCCCGAGCGGCGTGCTGTCAACGCAGTTGCGCAACCTTTCACTGGCAGGGCGGCATGAGTTCGCGCCGGGTTGGGCCGCCAGTTATGAATGGTCTAGGCAGCGCCAAGGCGATTTCTACACCCGGCATGGATTTGGACTTGGCATCCGCCACGCTTTCTGATCCGCTGCTGCACGGCGTTCTGGTGAGCGCGATTGCCGTGATGGCAACTTCCATCGCGTTGCTGATCGCCATCGTCGTGCTTCGATTTAGGCTGATCCGGCGCGAGCGCCGAACCAAGGTCATTCTGGATCTCTGGCGGCCGCGACTCGCGATGGCCGCCGCAGGTGACGTCAGCGCAGCCCAGCCGATCTCCGACGCCGAAGGCGAGCTCCTGCTCCCGTTGTGGAACCAGCTGCGCGAGTCTGTCCGGGGCGAGTCCGAGGCATCGCTGGATGCATTCGCCTGCAGTATTGGCCTGGACCGCACAGCACGGGCGCTGCTCGCTTCCGGCGGCACGCGCGCACGCCTGCTCGCGATAAACACGCTCGGCCATATCGGCACGATCGAGACTGCAACGCAACTTGAACGCTATTGCCGTGACGATAACGCCATCGTTTCACTCGCCGCGGTCCGGGCGCTGCTCCGAATTGACTCAACTTCGGCTCTACCCAAGCTCCTCCCCTTGATGCTTGAGCGGAAGGAATGGTCGCTTGCGCGACTGTTCCCGATGTTGCGCGCCGCCGATACCGCGCGGCTGGAACTCGCGTTGGTCGATGCGCTGCCACGCGTCTCCGGTGCGGAACTCGCGCGGCTGTTGTTGATCGCCGCGGTGCTCCCGCAAGAACGCAGTTCGCAATGGGCAAGATCGGCCTTGGAAAAATCAGAAAGCGAGGACCAGATCGCTGCGGCGTTGCGCCTCATCGCCGACCCGCGCGACGCGCCACTAGTGCGCCGGTTCCTGCAGCATCGGTCGTGGCAAGTACGCGTGCGTGCCGTTAGCGCCTTGGAGCGGATTGCCAGCACTGAAGATCTGCCGCGCCTAGTGACGGCGCTGGCCGACCCCGAATGGTGGGTCAGATTGCGCGCAGCCCGCGCGCTGGCACGCCTGCCGTTCCTTAAGAGCGAGCAACTTGCAAGGCTGCGCGACTCGGTTTCGGATCGATTCGCGCGTGACGCACTGACACAGGTGATGGCCGAAGAAAGAAGCAAATGAGCTTCACGAGCGCGCTCTATGCCACCCAAGTTGCGTTCATCCTGTACTTCATCGCCATCAACGCCGGCTACCTGCTGCTCAATCTGGTGGCGCTGGCGACAATGAAGCGTTATCTCGACGAGCATGCCCTAGATCAGCTCCCCCGCCCCTACTCCGGGCTTGAGCCGCCGATTTCTATTCTCGTACCTGCATACAACGAGGAAGTGACTATTTGCGCCTCAATCAGGTCTATTCTGCAGCTCGAATATCCGGAGTTCGAGGTGGTGGTAGTCAACGATGGTTCGCGCGACGCGACCCTCAAGGTGCTGATAGAAGAATTCTGCATGGTGCCTTTTCCGCAGGCCTACCGGCAACTGCTTGGCTGCAAGACGATACACGGGATCTATCGATCCACCCTATTCCCGAATCTGCGGCTGATCGACAAGGAAAATGGCGGCAAGGCCGACGGGCTTAACGCGGGAATTAACGCCGCCCGCTTCCCGCTGTTCTGCGCCGTCGATGCCGATTCCATCCTGCAGCGCGACAGCCTGTGGCGCATCGTCGAGCCGTTTCTTGATGACCCGACGATGATCGCCTCCGGTGGCACTGTGCGCATCGCCAACGGCTGCCGCGTCGAGGCGGGATTCATGACAGAGGTTGGCCTCCCGAACAAAATGCTGCCGACGTTCCAGATCGTGGAATACCTGCGCGCCTTCCTCTTCGGCCGGCTCGGTTGGACGGCAATGAATGGCGTGCTGGTCATTTCAGGCGCGTTCGGCGTTTTTCGCAGGCAATCGGTGATCGAGGCCGGCGGCTACCGCAGCGACTGCATGGGTGAAGACATGGAACTGGTGGTGCGGCTGCACCGGCTGCACCGCGAGGCTGGTAAGCCCTACCGCATCAGTTTCGTCCCTGACCCAATCTGCTGGACCGAGGCACCGGAGTCGCTGAAGGTGCTGAAAAGCCAGCGCATACGCTGGCAGCGCGGACTGTCCGAGAGCCTGGCGATGAATCGCGGACTGCTGTTCCATCGACGCGGCGGCGCAGCAGGATGGCTCGCCATGCCGTTCATGCTGCTGTTCGAGTGGATCTCGCCGCTGATCGAGGTCGTCGGCTACGTGTTCATGCTGGTCGGCTTTGCATTCGGCATCGTGCAGTTCGAGGCGCTTGCGCTGTTTTTCCTGGTTGCGCTCGGATTCGGGATGCTACTGTCGGTCAGCGCGTTGCTGTTGGAAGAGTTGTCGTTCCACATCTATTCCAAGCCGCGCCAACTTCTCGCCCTGCTCGGGATCGTGGTACTGGAGAACTTTGGCTACCGCCAGCTGATCACTTTTTACCGGCTGATCGGACTGTGGCGCTGGGCTACGAGTTCCGAAGCTTCTTGGGGTATGATGACTCGAGCCGGAAGCTGGCAAAGTAACCCGTAAAAAAACGCACAGGCATACCAAAATGCTAAGTCCGCTTTCCCCCCAGAACGAGGCTGCGCGCCTAGCAGCGCTCCGAGCGCTGAAAATCCTAGACACGCCGCCGGAGCAGCGGTTCGACCGCATCACCGCCTTTGCCAAGAACCTGTTCCAGGTTCCAATTGCCTTGGTGTCTCTTGTGGACAAGGAGCGCCAGTGGTTCAAGTCCAGAGCGGGTTTAGAAGCCACCGAAACCCCGCGCTCGGTGTCCTTCTGCGGCCATGCGATCCTCGCCCAGGAGGTGTTCGTGATCGAGGATGCCACCATCGATGAACGATTTCGCGACAACCCCCTCGTAACCGGCCCCCCTTTCGTTCGCTTCTATGCGGGCGCGCCTTTGAATTCCGGTACGCTTGCCTTGGGTACGCTATGCCTAATCGGGCACGAGCCGCGACATTTCGACGGGCGTGACCGCGGCTTGCTCATAGGACTGGCCGGCTGGGTCGAGCGGGAGCTGACAATCCTGAGCGATTTGCAAACGATGGCGATACGCTTGGAAAGCCAAACGCGTCTCGAGGCCGTGCTCGATGGCATCGCCGAGGGCGTTATCACCAAGATTCCAGGCGGCGAAATCCAGACGGTCAATCGGGCAGCCTGCGAGATGTTTCGATGCGAACCTGAGGCACTGATCGGCAAGAACATCCGCGACCTGGTTCCGGAGCGCGATCGCGCCGCGCAGGATAAATACGCGCACTATCTCGAGCAACTTCCTGACCCGCTGGTGCGTGCAGGAATTGAAGCAACAGCCCTGCGCAGCGATGGAAGCGAATTTTCCGTCGAGCTGTCGTTCAGCCGCATTAACCTTGAGGGACGGCGGGTATATTCGGGCATCCTGCGCGACATCAGTGAGCGCAAGCGGATTGAGCAGATGAAGAACGAGTTCGTCTCAACGGTAAGCCACGAGTTGCGAACGCCGCTGACCTCCATTCGCGGCGCACTCGGCTTGGTCATCGACGGCTTTGCCGGCGAGGTCCCCGAGCAAGCACGCGAGATGATCAATATTGCGCACAATAACAGCGAGCGGCTGGTTCGGTTGATCAATGACATCCTCGACATGGAAAAGATCGAGGCCGGGATGATGACGCTCGAACGCCAGCTGGTTGAACTGCGGCGTCTGCTGGAAAGGGCGGTTGCGGACAACGCGGGTTATGCATCCGAGCATCAGGTACGGTTCGAGATCCGGGGACACGTTCCAGAGCTCCAAGTCTTTGTCGATCACGACCGCATGTTGCAGGTGTTGACCAATCTTCTGTCGAACGCGGCAAAGTTTTCGCCGGCCGGGGAAACCGTGGCCGTTTCGGCCGCGCTCGTGGATGGCAGGGTACGCATATCAGTCGAAGACCGCGGGCCTGGAATTTCAGAAGATTTTCAACAGCGCATCTTCGGCAAGTTTGCCCAGGCAGACTCCTCGGACACGCGGCAAAAAGGCGGCACGGGACTCGGATTGAGCATTACCAAGGCAATCGTCGAGAGCCATGGCGGCACGATTGGATTCAACACCGGCGCGGACAAGGGAACGGTGTTCTACGTCGATTTGCCGGTGCGCTCCGCTCCACGGACCGTCGCCGCCCCGGCCGGTGACGACGCAGGCAGCGCGCGCATTCTCATCTGCGAGGACGACAAGGACATCGCGCACCTGCTGTCGCTGATGCTCAGCCAGGGCGGGTACCGTCCGGAAGTGGCCTATACGGCGAAGCAGGCTAAAGAAATGCTGTCGCAGAAATCGTTTGCCGCAATGACGCTGGATCTGGCCCTTCCGGACCAGGACGGCATTTCCCTGTTGCGCGAACTTCGCAGCCAGCCTGCGACCCGGGGCCTTCCTATCATCGTCATCTCGGCCAAGGCAGCACAAGGTCGGCAGGAAATCAATGGGGACGCCGTGGGGGTGATCGACTGGCTGGAAAAGCCGATCGATCCCGACCGCCTCGCGCGCGGGCTGCGCGCGGCGGTTCATGCCGGCACCGGCGCGCGACCCCGGATTCTGCATGTGGAGGACGATGTGGATATCCTTTCCGTGGTCGCTGCGCTGGTCGGCGACAGCGCCCGGCTCGTATCGGCGAGAACGCTGAAGGACGCGGTGCGGCTGCTGACTGCCGAAACCTTCGATCTGGTCATCCTCGACCTGGGCTTGCCCGATGGACCGGGCGAGAACGTGCTGCCTCTGCTGCAGCGGGGCCCCGGCAAGGGCATGCCGGTTATTATCTTTTCCGCGCAAGAAGTATCGCGCGACATGGTGGCCAGCATCGAGGCGGTGCTGGTCAAATCCAAGACGACCAACGAAGAATTGCTGCGCACCATCAAGTCGTATGTGGCGCGTGTCGGCGCGACCGTCGCGAGCTCCGATGGTTAGGCGATACGATTATGCTGGGACGCGGACAAAGGAATGACATGAATTCATTGCAGCGCATCATGTGCGTGGAAGACGAGCCCGATATCCGGTCGGTGGTGAAACTTGCGCTGGAGGCGGTCGGCGGATACAGCGTCCTGCTGTGCGCCTCGGGCAAAGAGGCCATTGAAAATGGGCCGGCGTTCGCGCCCGATTTCATTCTGCTCGATGCCATGATGCCGGGCATGGACGGCCCGTCGACGCTGAAGGCTTTGCGTGAAATCCCGGCGCTAGCGAACGTTCCGGTCGCATTCATGACGGCCAAAGTCCAGCCTTCTGAAATTGCCGCTTTTAAAGCGCTCGGCGCGCTGGAGGTCATTGCGAAGCCGTTCAATGCAGGGACGCTCGCCGACACCGTAAAGTCGTTATGGGAACGGCGGGGCGGTTAGCGATCAGTTCCGTCCGCGACGAATTCCCGTCGCGGCCGAAGAACGCAACCCTTCGCTAAGCCGAAATATGGAAGCTACGCCGTCGCAGGACGACAAATTTCAAGCGATATACGATGCATTCGCTGCACGACTGCCGGCGAGGATCAAGGAGATCGATGCGTTGTGGGCTCGGGTCGCGGCGGAAGGCGATAGCGAATCCCTGCAGTCGTTGCATCTGTCGCTGCACTCGCTTGCTGGTTCAGCCGGGACATTCGGCCGACCCGAGTTAGGCAAAATCGCCAAGGCGCTGGAACTCCCGATCGAGGCATTGCTCGACGGCATCACGCTGCCGCGCGGCGCTCTGCAGCCCTTGGCGCCCTTGCTTGACAGGTTGCGGCAAGCGGCGAGCATTCCGGGTCGATCCGCCTCAGAGCAGGCCAGATCTGCCCCGGATGGGCTCCAGGATATCGTCAAACCATCGGAATCGAGGCTGCTCTATCTGCTGGAAGACGACGCGCAGCAGGCGCAACTCGTCGCGCATCATCTAGAACGTTTCGGCTACTGCGTCCGGATCTTCGGCGATGGTCCAACCTTTCGGACGGCGGTCGAAAAAGAAGCACCAGCAGCGGCGGTGTTGGACATCGTCCTTGCCGAAGGCAAGCTCGCCGGAACCGAAGCCGCCGCCGCCCTGAAGACTGCGGCCGCTGGGCAGGTGCCGATCGTATTTTTATCAGCTCGCAGCGATTACGAAGCCCGCGTCCACGCCGTCCGAGCAGGCGGCGCCGTTTATCTCACCAAACCACTCGACCTGATCGAACTCATCACTGTCCTCGACAAACTCATCGGATCAAGGCATTCGCACCCCTATCGCGTGCTGCTTGTGGACGATTCGACACAGGAGGCGGCGTATTTCTCGCATGCGCTAGGCCTGGCAGGCATGGAAACGCGCATCGCAACCGACCCGGCGAGCACGCTTGAATATCTCGCGGCATTCGATCCGGACCTGGTGTTGATGGACATGTATCTGTCCGATTGTAGGGGCGACGAACTGGCGTCGGTAATCCGCCAGATGACGCAGTATGCCAGCCTGCCCATCGTGTTCCTCTCGGCAGAGACAGAACTTGACCGCCAACTCGATGCGATGCAGCTCGCGGGCGACGAGTTTCTCACCAAACCGATTCGGCCAGCACAGCTGGTCAAGGCGGTATCGACAAGAATCGCCCGCCAGCGCGAGCTTCGCGCGATGATGACGCAGGACAGCCTGACCGGTCTGAGCAATCACCGTCAGTTGCACCAGCAGCTGGCGACCGAGCTTGCGCGGGCGCAGCGCAGTGATGCTGCGCTGTCATTTGTCATGATTGACGTTGACCATTTCAAGGCGGTAAATGATAGTTACGGCCACGTGATAGGCGACAGCGTATTGCGGTCGCTGGCGCGCTTTTTGCGGCAGCGACTGCGCCAGGCGGATGTCGTAGGCCGCTACGGCGGCGAGGAATTCGCGGTGGTGCTCACCGATACCGCCGCGCCATCGGCGGCGCGCGTTATCGACAAACTGCGTGAGGATTTCGCTGCCATCAAGCACGCCGCGCCCGAGGGGGAATTCTGCGTCACCTTCAGCGCCGGGATTGCGTCGGTCTGGCCTTCGGCGAAACCGTCCGACTTGATGGTTGCCGCCGATAACGCACTGTATCAAGCCAAGCGCGCCGGCCGAAATCGCGTGGTTGTTTTCAGCCAGTGACGGAGCGGCCCAATCACCCCCGCTCGATCGAAGAATCTCGAAGGTTGCCTGCGCGGAATATGCTCAGCGGCAGCAGCAGCCAATGTAAGCTCAACGCGTACTTTCGCCGGCATCTCGTATCAGCGTCGCTCCCTGCCGCTCGACGTCGGGCGGTGGCGGGTTTGCCACGCGGTGCGTTGATTGAGATTGAAGGCGTGATGGCCTTGACCGCCGACCGATCATCGGGCGGATAGGCTGACGGGTTTGGCCAATAGCCGTCATTCCCGTTGAGCATCCAATTACGAATGTAAACCCGCTAAATCATGGGATCCGCTTCAACTTCCTACTGGTCAGCGACGGTAATGTATCGCGCCTAACCGCTTTGTTTCCAGTCCGAAACTATCAAAATTGACCCTTGCATTTAGTCCCATTATGGGACTATACTGAGGCATGCGAGTCATCGCCTATCGAACGCTGAGAGATTTCGGAGAATCAAGCCCTGCCTACCGGGATGTTGTGGAGCCGGCGCGAGCATGGTTTCAGCACGCATCTTCCGCAGATTGGAAAAGTCCGGCTGAGGTAAAGGCCGATCTCGGGACGGCCAGCATTCTGAAAGATGGTCGGGTAGTGTTTAACCTAGCGGGTAACAAGTATCGTCTCGTCGTATGGATCAACTATCCGTTTCGTGTGGTGTATGTTCGGTTCATTGGCACGCACAAGCAATATGACCAAATTGATGCTCAAACGAAATAAAGGAGGCACCATGACTATCAAGCCAATTCGTTCAAAGCGCGACTACAACGAGGCGCTAAAGACAGTCGAAGGTCTAATGGGTGCCAAGATCGGCACGGCTGAAGGCGACACGCTCGACATATTGGTTACGTTGATTCAGGCCTATGAAGCGAAGCACTATCCGATGATGCCGCCCGACCCTGTCGAGTCGATCAAATTTGTGATGGAACAACGCGGCCTGACGATTCACGACTTGACGCCTGTTTTTGGCCGACCAAACCGTGCGTATGAGGTTCTAAGCCGTAAGCGTCCTTTATCGTTGGCGATGATTCGTAAACTGCACACTGATTTTGGTATTTCAGCTGACGTATTGATTGCCGCCTAGCGGCCAGAAGCGGACCTTCCAAGGACTCGCCAGATTAGGGCCCTTGGTTACCAAAATCACCGGATTCGCCACTGGATTACATCGCGTTACGCAAAGAATTGTCCGCGGTAGACGCAGATATCTGTTGCAATCGCTACGGCAATGCCGTAGCATTACTGAATGCGAACTGTTGCCGAAACTGCGATCTTTCAGCGTTATGCGGACGACATTTGGAGCGAAGACGAACGGCTTGAGTTCATTACTTGGATAGCGT
>JANMNT010000086.1:0-7506 GCA_031368465.1 Burkholderiales bacterium | reverse complement strand
CGATCCAGGTGCCGCCACCGACTTCGCGCGGTGCGGCGCAGCCTTCGATGACCGCCCGGAATGCGGTGTCAAAGCGCACCTCAAATTTTTGTTGACGCAGCGTCTTGGCAAGTGACGTTGAACATTTGAATTCGGCGGGGTACAGCACCATGCGCGGGTCCGGCGTCCACCAAAGGATCGGCTGGCCGGTGGAAAACCACGGGTAGATGCCCTGTGAATATGCATTGATGATGGTGGCCGGTGTCAGGTCGCCACCAGCGCAGAGCAAACCATCCGGCTCGATGAGTGCGGTGTTCGGGCTGGGGAAACGCGCGCCTTTGGTGATCCAGGGGATCATGTTCTGGAAGTAGGCGGTCGTTGGATAAAAAATCCCGTCGTCCCGGCGCAGGCTGAATTGGGCTGGCCAGATCGGCCTACCGCGCGCGTTTCTATTTCAGTTGTCATCACGCGGCGACACAGGCTGAAAGATTGAGCCAACGAGCCCGTCGTCCCAGCGCAGGCTGGGACCCAGTCCGCGCGTATGTCAGTGCTACGAAGTACTGGATCCCAGCCTGTGCTGGGATGACGCCGGTTGATTGTACGCGCGGCGATATCAACACGTCCCAGCCCGCGCGTATGTCTGTGGTAAGAAGTATTGGTTCCCAGCCTGCGCTGGGACGACGCCGGTATGTTTGTGCGCGCGGCGATTTCAACACGTCGCGGTCTGCTTGGAGTGTGCTGCAAGATCCCGCAGCACGGTGGTGTTGGTCACGCGGTCTTTGGCGCGGTTGCCGCCGGCCTCAAGCGACAGTTTGAATTCATAGAGCTTAAAGAAGTCGTCGAACTTTTCCCCACCAAAAGTACCGACCACAAACAGCTCATCGGTTTTGGCGTCGTGCTCAAGCAGAATTGTCGCCAGCGGCTGGGGCGCCGGGCCGCTTAGCACCTTGGCGCCGTTAAACGGGTCGTAAACACTTTTGTCCGCACAACAACCAATGACCTTGCCGTCTTTACTCAGTGGCGAGGGTTTATCACGGAAGCTGATGAAGCTGACTTGTGGCGACGGGTAGGCGAGTTTGTGCGCACAAATGGCAGAATAAGCGACGATGCTTTTTTTGGGGCCAACGCCGCCGGTCCATGCATAGCTGTCACCTTGCGCAGTTTGTAGCTCCACATTTTGGTTGAGGGCGCGGTCGAGATTCAACAAAAAACACGGCGTCGATTCGAACGGATAGTTAAAGACGTAGTTGTGATTTGGCTTGAGTGATTTGGCCTTGATGGCTTTGCCGTCCCGATCGACCAGCTTTGCCCGGCTGTAATCTTTTGCCTTGAGCGTGACACCGGATTTTTTCGGCGTAGGGGGTGGTAACGAAGAAGTCGCATTGCCCGCCGCCATGGCCGCACCCATACAGCCTCCACCACCGGTACCGATTGCACATATCTCAATGAATTTGCGTCGTTTCATCAGATCACACCTTCCAAAATTTGTACGTCAACCGTGGCACCTGCATCGACATTGCCGACGTGGTCGTGCAGCATGATGAAACAGTTGGCGTCTGACATTGATTTCAAAATACCCGAGCCTTGCTCGCCGGTGGTTCGTACTTTCCATACGCCGTCTTCGGTATACAACACGCCGCGCTGAAATTCGGTGCGACCCGGTGCCTTCTTGATGGGGGAAGTGCAGATGGCTTTGAGCAACGGCTGAACCGGCAGCGGCGATACACCTTGCAGCGTCAACAACGCATCGCGCACAAATTGATAAAACGTCACCATCACGCTGACCGGATTGCCCGGCAATCCAAAAAAATGCGCACCGGCGATTTTGCCGTAGGCGAGCGGCCGGCCGGGCTTCATGGCAATTTTCCAGAACACCACTTCGCCCAGCTTGGAAAGCAGGGTTTTGACGTAATCGGCTTCACCCACCGAAACGCCGCCTGACGTGATGACCACATCAGCAATTGCGGCGGCATCACGAAATGCCTGCTCCAATAACGCCGGGTCGTCGCGAATCACGCCCATGTCGATCGCCTCAACTCCCATGCGCGACAACATGCCGTGCAGCGTGTAGCGGTTGGAATCGTAAATCTGACCCTCGCCGAGCGGATTGCCGATCGACACCAATTCATCGCCGGTCGAAAAGAACGCCACCCGTAACGGCCGGTGCACGGCGACTTCACCGATGCCGAGGGATGCCATCAACCCCAACTCGGCGGGTTTGACGATCCGGCCGCGTGCCAATGCCACATCACCCTGACGCAGGTCCTCGCCGGCCTCGCGCACATTTTGTCCGCGTTTGACGCCACTTCCGAAGGTAATGGACTTTCCTGCCGCGCTGGCTCGTTCCTGCATGATGACGCTGTCGCATTCGCCAGGCACCACGCCACCGGTAAAGATACGCGCACATTGGCCCTTGCCGACGGCGCCGGTAAACGGCGTGCCGGCGAAACTGACGCCGACCTCGGTGAGGGTGGTGTCAGTCGTGCCAAGATCGGCAAATCGCACCGCCCATCCATCCATGGCGGAATTACGATGCGCCGGTACATTCACGGGTGAAATAATGTCGGCGGCCAACACGCGACCCAGTGCCGTGCGGATCGGTACCCGCGCGACACCGGCAACCGGTGTCAAAAAGGTATGAATGAATGCACGCGCCTTGTCGACCGGCATCGAATTCGGGTCGTAGTCGTCGGCGCAGGATGCTTCGGTGATGGTGAGAGATGTCATTGGTCGATTGGCGGAAATATTGGCGCGATGTTCAGGCGGATATCGAGACGGTTTTGTTGACGTCAATTGTACCGTCATCATTGAGGGTGACAATAGAAAGTTCACGCAGGATGGCGGGGTAGGTGTCGCGAAAGCGCAGCTCGGCTTCGGCGCGTTTTTGTTCGAATTCGGCAGTCTGCCGGCTGCGGCCGATGGTGATATGCGGCTGATAGACAATGTCGTCGCGCAAAAACGCCCGTAAGACGCCCTGATAAAGCCGGTCGTGCAATTCGGTAATGGCGTCGCGTCGCAGGTCGCACATCAACAGGATAAATTCGCCCTGTACCGTTTCGACGCCACGGAATGTCGCCGGCAAGGCCGGCCAGCCGGCGGTGGCGTGTTTGATGTGGCTGGCGAGTTGTGTGACGGTCAGATTGGCGTGAAATGGAAAGACAATACTGACGTGCGGCGCGATGCTGGCGGCAAGCGGGTCGTGGTCGAGGCGAAAACGTTGGATGCGTGCGCCCATTGTCGCATCGGAAAATTGCGGAAACCAGACGATGGCACGGCGCGGCAACGGCGGGCGAAACGTGAGTTGTCGTACATTGCGCCGTCGCACGGGTTTTCCTCAAATGCAATGACAAAAACTACCGAGTTGATTCGAGTGACTTTAACTCGTCAACCGTGTTGATGTTGGCAAACGCGGTTTCGACGTCATCAAATGACACCTCAACCACCGCGAGGCTAGCGTACCATTTGTCGATCTTGCGTTGGCCGCCGGCGAGAAAGGCGTGCAGGTGTGGTGCCAAGGCGGTTTTGGTCAGACAAAACACCGGATGCGCCTGGTCAAACGTCTTGGCCACCGCCAGATCGGCATCGTGCTCGGTCAGCGCACGATGCAAACGCGTCACCAGATCAAGCGGCAAAAACGGCGAGTCACACGGCGCGGTGGCAATCAATGGGGTGGTGGCGTTGGACATCCCAATATGCAACCCCGCCAGCGGGCCGGCAAACCCGTCGATTGCGTCTGGTACGACACGGTGGCCAAACGTCGCGTAGGTGTCGATATTGCGGTTGGCGTTGATGATGATGGTACCGACCTGCGGTTGCAAACGTGCGAGTACATGCACCACCATCGGCCTGCCTTGAAAAAGTTGCAGACCTTTGTCGACGTCACCCATGCGCGAGCCGCGGCCGCCGGCGAGGATCAGGCCCGTGATATTGGCCGTCACGCCTTGAATCTCGATTGTCCGGCGAACAACAAATAGTGCTTGTTGACCGCGCGGCCGATCATGGTGATGCCGACCCGTTTGGCGATGTCGTAGCCCATTTGTGTCAAGCCGGAACGTGAGACCAAAAACGGAATACGCATTTGTGCGGCCTTGATGACCATTTCGGAAGTCAGGCGGCCGGTGGTGTAAAAAATTTTATCGCCGCCATCGACGTCTTCGAGCCACATCCAGCCGGCGATGGCGTCAACCGCGTTGTGGCGGCCGACATCCTCGACAAACGTGAGAATGGCGCCGTCAATACTGCTGGCGAGCGCGCAACCATGCACCGCACCGGCTTGTTTATAAATCGACTCGTGGATGCGTACATTGTTCAACATGGCGAACAGGGTTTCCTGTTTCAGCACCACGTCATCCCGCAAATGAATGGTGTCGATCTCTTCCATCAAATCACCAAATACGGTGCCTTCGCCGCAGCCGGTGGTCTTGGTGCGCTTGGCCATTTTTTCGTCGAGATTTTTCAGGCTGTTACGGGTGGTGACGGAACACGCGTTGACATCCCAATCAACCTGTACCGACACGATGTCCTCAATCGACGGCAACAGCCGCTGTTTGCGCAAATAACCGATCACCAGTGCTTCCGGGGCGGCACCGAGGGTCATGATGGTGAGGATCTCGCGCTTGTCGACGTAAATGGTCAGCGGATGTTCACCGGCGATTGGTGTCGGTTGGGTCGCGCCGTGTTCATCGATCGCATCAACCGTAAATGTTGAAGGTCGCGCAGCGTTGGTGAGTTCCGGGCGATAGGCCATCGGCTATCTCTTCCTGCCGCCGATGAGCATGGTGAAGCCGAACGCCGACACCATTAAGGTCAACAACAACACAAAGGTGCTGGTGCCGCCGGTCGATTGCGCGGCAAACAAAAAAATCACCCACGGGGCGAACAGTAAAAGCAGGGCGATGGCGTATTTCATGTGTTTCAAAGTCCAATCAGCACGGGCGTCTCCAGGCATTTGTGCCTGAAGGTGCCCGTCAATAAATGGGTTTAATCTTTCTATTTCTTGTTCTGCGTTGACGCGTCATTAATCGCATCAACGGTCATGTATAAGGTCAACCCGGTCGCGCCGCTGCTGCCCGGTAATTGTATCGAGCCCTGTCTGCCCAAAGAAAGTCTGAGCGCCAATTCCATCGACCGGGTGCTTTTGACGGGTTGGTCGTTGACGATTTTTTCGTCGATGGCTCTAACGCTGACTGCGACGTCAACATTGTTGTCGCCATCCAACGTGGGAATCAGGTCCACATTCACAAACGACGATGGCAGGCGCTGACCGGGTGCGGCGGTCTCGGCCTCGTTGCCGACGGTGACAGAGGCACGTGTTCCGTTTTTGACAACCAGCGTTGGTGTTGCAATCACGCTGTAGCCTGACGACATTTGCACGCTGATTTTGAGCGTTTGCGACGCGGCGTGTTGGCTAAACGCCACCAAAGCGGCCACGACACCGCACAGCCTCACCCGGGAAATCACGTTTTTGCGCACAAAGCCTCCGGCATCATTTCGGCGAACCCGCCGCATCACGCAGCCACTTTACCAGCGGATATGCCGCCTCACAGCGATCGCCGACCCACGCCGCCAAGTCCTTCGGCGGCTTCTTCACGAGGCTGGTTTGCGCAACACAATAAAAATGCCGGTTCTTGATGTGTTCAATCATCGGCAAATCCGCTGCATAACCTTTGGGCGGCCGGGTCATGCGATCCTCGTCTGACAACCCGGCATAGACGGCGGCAAATTGTTTGTTCTTCAGCATCGCCGAAAATGTCTTTGGCGTATTCGCCAGTGCGTCACGAATCTTCTTTTGCACGTCTTTTTCCGGACCCCACATGCCACAGGCAACCAGCAACGTGCCTTTGTGATCGATATGAAAGTAATAGACGGGTTTGGTTTTATCCGTGGTGCGTGCACCAATCACCGCACCGATATGATTTTTGAATGGCGCCTTGTCTTTGGTGAATCGCACATCGCGATAGATGCGGAATAGCGCCTTTTTTGCCTCGAACGGACCAAGGCTGGTGTCGAATTTTTGGATGCGTTTGCCGACCTCTGCCACCAGCTCAATAAACTCGGCGCGCAAAATATCGTAATGCGGCTTGTTGTGCAAAAACCAGGGCTTGTTGTTGTTCTCGTGCAGTTCGGCGAGAAACTGGAGCAGGGCGGGGAGGTGCATGTTGATCTTCACTCGTCAAACGTGGATTGGTTGCATGGCGCACGGGTCGTTTGCCAATCAGGTGGTCTAGCCGCCGATAAAACTCATCTCAACTTTCTTTTCGCGCGGTGCCGCGCCGGCGGTACCGGCTGTCCGGACTTCGGAATAGTTGTCGCGTCGTTGCTGCCAGATGCCCGCCAGCGCCGCACGGATGCGGATATCCGCCTGGCTGCCGTCGCCGGTTTGTCCGCTGCGAAGAAGTGACTTAAGATCGTAGCCCTTTTGCGCAAACAGGCAGGTGTAGAGCGAACCATCCGTCGATAGCCGCGCGCGGGTGCAACTGCTGCAGAATGCCTCGGTGACACTCGAGATCACGCCGAATTCTCCGCCGCCGTCCAGATATTTCCAGCGTTTGGCAACTTCGCCAAGATGGTTCGGATTCGCCGGTGCGCAGGCAAATACATCATTGATTTGCCGCACCACGTCGCGCGACGGAATTACGTCGTCCATGCGCCAGCCGTTGGTCGAGCCGACATCCATAAATTCGATGTAGCGGACGATATTGGGCGAGCCCTTGAAATAACGCGCCATATCGACGATCTGATGATCATTGACGCCGCGTTTGACCACCATATTGATTTTGATGCGGTCGAATCCGGCCGCATTGGCCGCGTCAATCGATTCCAGCACCTTGGAAACCGGAAAATCAACGTCGTTCATGGCGCGAAAGGTGGCATCGTCCAGCGAATCGAGTGAAATCGTGAGACGGCTCAGGCCGGCAGCTTTGAGCGCGGCGGCTTTTTGTTTCAATGCACTGCCGTTGGTGGTGAGCGTGATATCGAGTGCCGGCGCGTCGTTTCGCAGCCCTGCCAACATCGCGACCAAATCATCAATGCCGCGCCGCATCAACGGCTCGCCACCGGTCAATCGCAACTTTGTCACGCCAAGCCCGACGGCAATACGCGCAACACGGGTGATTTCCTCAAATGTCAGGACTTCATCGTGCGGCAGGTATTGGTAATTGTTGTCGAACACCTCTTTGGGCATGCAGTAGGTGCAGCGAAAGTTGCACCGGTCGGTGACCGAAATGCGCAAATCGCGGATGCGGCGTCCACGGGTGTCGGCGAGTGTGGCGGTGTCGACCGTTCCGGTCGGCATCGGGATGGCAAGCGTGCGCTGGTCGAGAATTGGAATGACGGTTGAAACCATGCGGGAAGTATAGCCGCGGTATGTGTCGCTGATCGTTTTGCCGCGGGCCCGCGGTCAAATATCGCTTAATATCCAAACATGACTAATTCCCCCAATCCCCATCCTTCATTTGCGATCTCGGTCGTGATGGAGAAGGTGGCGATCAACAACCGTTGGCAACCGTTTAAATGGCAGCCGGCGGG
>JANMNT010000069.1:0-1874 GCA_031368465.1 Burkholderiales bacterium | reverse complement strand
GCACGACGGCAGCGCCTTCCCGATGGAAATCGCCGTCAACGAGTTTGCCATTGGCGGCGAGCGCTTCTTTACCGCGATTTTGCGTGACAACACCATCCGCAAACAAGTCGAGGCCGAACGCAGTGCGCTTGATCTTGCGTTACAGAACAAAAGCCATGAATTTGCAGAGGCGACCAAATTGGCCGAAAAGGCCAATCTGGCAAAGTCGGATTTTTTGTCCAATATGAGCCATGAGCTGCGCACCCCGCTGAGTGCCATTCTGGGGTTTGCGCAACTGCTTGAGTCGGCAACACCGGCGCCCTCGGTTGCACAAGCCCGCAGCATTGGTCAAATTTTAAAAGCGGGTTGGTACCTGCTTGATCTGATCAATGAAATCCTTGACCTCGCGCAAATCGAGTCAGGCCGGATATCGATGTCACTTGAGCCAACCGCATTGGGAAAGTTGCTGACCGATTGTCAGATGATGATTGAGCCGCAGGCGGCGCTAAAAAATATCAGGTTATTGTTCCCTGTGTTGGCGGCGAACTTATATGTGAGGGCCGACTGGACAAGGCTAAAACAGGTCATTGTGAACCTGCTGTCGAACAGCATTAAATACAACCGAACTGGCGGAACGGTAACAGTACATGTTTATGTCGGCAATGCCAGCACCCGCGAACACAACGCGGCGATCGTCGGTATGCCGAACCAGATACGCATCAGCGTGACCGACACCGGGCTCGGCCTGTCGGCCGAAAAGGTGGCAAAACTGTTTCAGCCATTCAACCGCCTGGGTCAGGAAAATGGCGTGGAAGTTGGCACCGGTATCGGCTTGGTCGTTTGCCGACAGTTGGTACAACAAATGAACGGCCGTATCGGTGTGGAGAGCAGCGTTGATGTCGGCACGACGTTTTGGATTGAAGTGCCGCAATCCGACGCGCCGATGGCACACATGAGTGAGATTGATCGACTCAATGGCAAAATGGCCATTGGCGCCGATCAGGCGGGCGAAATCAGCACGGCGGCGACCAGGCAGGCGCCGTCTGTCGCTGCGCGTTTCACCCTGCTCTACATCGAAGACAACCCAGCCAACCTGATGCTGGTGGAAGACCTGATGGCGAGGCGCCCGGATATCAGGCTGCTGTCGGCAATCGATGCCGATAACGGCATTTTGATTGCCCGCGCCATATTGCCAGACGTCATCCTGATGGACATCAATCTGCCCGGCACCAACGGCATTCAAGCTAAACAAATACTGGCGGCTGACCCGACCACGGCGCACATCCCGGTGATGGCGCTGAGCGCTAATGCCATGCCGCGCGATATTAGTCGCGGTCTGAAGGCTGGATTCTTTCGCTATTTGACCAAGCCTATCATCGTCAATGAACTGATGACGGCATTGGATGAGGCGCTAAAACACAACGCAAACAATCGCGATAGTGATCGCGATACCGATAACGCAAAGGTGGTGAGCCATGATGATGACTGAAGATGAATTGTTTAATGCCAACATACTCATTGTTGATGACCAGGAGTCAAACATCTTGTTGCTGATGGATCTGCTGACACAGACCGGTTATCGCAATGTCAGCTTTACCATGGACCCGACCACCGTTTGTGCCGCGCACCGCTTGCACCGATACGATTTGATTTTGCTCGACCTGCAAATGCCCGATATGGACGGTTTTCAGGTCATGGCGGCGCTCAACGCCACGCTCAAGGACGATTACATGCGGGTGATTGTGCTGACGGCGCAACCCGGCCATAAAATTGCGGCCCTCAAGGCCGGGGCAAAAGATTTCATCAGCAAGCCGTTTGATTTGGTCGAAGTCACCACCCGCATTCGCAATATGCTCGAAGTGCGTTTATTGTACAAACGGTTGCTGCGGCAAAAC
>JANMNT010000018.1:0-9048 GCA_031368465.1 Burkholderiales bacterium | reverse complement strand
AAAGATGGAAATGGTCGGCAAAAACTATGCGGCGGCGGCACAGATCTTTGATCGGGCGGGTTGGAAATAGCCATTCACGGCGCTGTCATGAATGCATGGCAAACTATTAACTGAATGCTGGTATTGCAACCGCCTGTTGCGTTGCCGGGCATTGTCAGGGATGTCCAACATGCGTCGAATCAACCGCCCGAATCGTCTAAACACACTGGTGGCCGGTGCATTGTCGCGCCGTCAGTTTTTACAGGCGGCAACCGCCTTGGCGGCGAGTGGGCTGGTTGCTGGTTGCGCTAATTCGGCAAGCGTTACGGCGAATGCCGGCGCAGCATCCGCACCATTTACGTTCAAGTCGGTGCCGCCCTCGCTGGCGGATACCGTGGTCGTTGCCGAAGGTTATTCGGCAACGCCTTTTTTCCTGCATGGCGATCCGGTAACGGGCGACGTTGGCTGGAAATTTAACGCCGCCAATTCGTCCGATGAAGCGATGACACAGGGCGGCCAAATGCACGACGGGATGCATTTTTTCCCGTTGCCGCAGGGGTCGACGAATTCCGATCACGGATTGCTGGTCATGAATCATGAATACCCGCGTTCCGCGCAGTTGTTTCCGGATGGGGCAGAAAATATGTCCGCCGAAAAAGTGCGAAAAATGCAGGCAACGGTTGGGATGTCGGTGTTAGAGGTCAAGCGCGAAGCCGGGCAATGGAAGATCGTACGCCCGTCCAAATATGCGCGACGTATTCATGGGTTGACGCCCGCGCGCATCGGTGGTCCGGCAGCGGGCAAACCGCTGATGCAATCGGTGTTGGACGCAACCGGCCGCGTGGCGATGGGCACGATGGCAAATTGCGGCATGGGCACCACACCGTGGGGAACGTATTTGACGTGTGAAGAGAACGTGCACGATTATTTTTCCACCAAGGGTGGTGCGCTGTCGCCGATGCAAAAGCGCTACCAGTTGCGTGCAACCGTTCTTTATCCGCATCCGAACTTTGATGTGCTTCACGACAGCAGCAAACACCCCAACGAATTTCACAAAGTTGGTTGGGTGGTCGAACTGGATCCATATGATCCAACCTGGGTACCCGCCAAGCGCACCGCCATTGGCCGCTGCTTTCATGAATCAGCGCATTATTCGATTGCAAAGGACGGCCGCGTGGTGATTTATACCGGCGACGATGCGCGTTTTGAGTACGTCTATAAATTTGTCTCGCGCGACAAATGGAATCCCGACAATCGCGTGGCAAACCGCGATTTGCTTGATCACGGCACGCTATATGTGGCGCGTTTTGATGCGGGTCGCGATAACAACAGGACGGGTCGCTGGATTGCACTCGAACACGGCAAGAATGGGCTCACGGCAGAGAAAGGCTTTACCGCGCAGGCCGATGTGGTCACATTTGCGCGCGCCGCCGGCGATGCTGTCGGTGCCACCAAATGCGACCGGCCGGAGTGGATTGTGGTGCATCCACAAACGCGTGAAGTGTATGCATCCTTCACCGGCAATCGTGATCGCGGCAAACCGGACAAGGAAGGCGCCACGCCGGTGAATCCACGCGCCAATAACTTGTTCGGGCACATCGTCCGCTGGCGGGAAGCGGAAAATGATGTGGCGGCTGAAACATTTGAATGGGATGTGTTTATCAGTTGCGGTGATCCGTCGTCAACCGATGAAAACTTGCGTGGCAACGTCAAGGGGGATTTGTTTACCAATCCGGATACATTGACCTTTGATTACGCCGGGCGCTTGTGGGCGTGTACTGATACCGCCGAGGCAACCGAAGAGCAGCAAAAATTTCGCGGCAATGACGCCATCATCGCCATTGACCACCGCACCGGCGAAGCCAGGCGGTTTCTTGCGGGACCAGATGGCGCGGAAATTACCGGTCTGACATTTGCACCGGATATGCGCACCGCCTGGGTCAATGTGCAGCACCCGATGAAAGGGTGGCCCAATACAAAATTGGATGGCAAACCACGCACGGCCACATTGGTCATTCGTAAAAATGACGGTGGTGTGATCGGCAGTTAAGGGTTGGTTTGGCCCGGTATTCCGGTGCCGGTTGGTGCCGACTGAGGCTTGACCTGCAGTTTCGTCGCATCAAAACCCGCCGCGGTCAGGCGCGCACGGATTTTATCCATGGTCTTGTCGTCGAGTGCCGGGGTGCGCGACAAAATCCACAAGAATTGCCGCGATGGCTCGCTGACAACGGCGTATTGATAAGACGGTTCGAGATCAATTACCCAATAGTCACCCCAAACCTGCGGCAGCCAGCTGAGATACCACGGTGCGAATCGCACCTTCAGTTTTGCAGTGCTGTCCGGTTCGGCAAATTTCGCTTCGCCAATGGCTTCATCAACAATGCCGTTTGCCATCTTGCAGCGATTCCTGACTTCGATCCAGCCGTTGGGCAAAAGCGCATAGGTCGCGGTGGTATCGGCGATGCATTGTGCCTGGAATCGGTTGGGAAACAGTGCAACCTCATACCAGCGTCCCATATACCGCATCACATCGACCTGATCGACCACCCGTAACAGCGGCACCGTTTTGAGTTCGGGTTTGTCCTGTGCCAAGGCCGTATGACCTGCAAGCAGCATCGCAACAAGCAGCGCACCAAACAACAAAATCCTCATCCGATCAATAACGCCGCGGCAACACGACGTCCTTCGCTCATCAGCACATTGTAGGTTCGACAGGCGGCGGCGGTGTCCATCACATCAAAGCCGATATGCGCCTTTGAAAATGCTGCCATGATGCGCGGATCGGGGAAGCGAAACACACTGCCGGCGCCAAAAATGACAAGGGCCGGCTCGAGCCGGATTACCTCATCGAAGTCGGCAACGGTCAGGGTGGCGAGGTCGATCACATTCCAAGGCGAAATCAGCGTGTCTGGCGTGACGACAACCGGATGTGCCAAGCGGTTGCCATTGATATCGATATAGCCCGGGCCATGCCCAAAAATGGTGTTTTGGCCGGCGGTGGTGTTCAGATGGAGCTTCATGGAAGAGTCATAAATAGTCGATTAGCCGTCATCGCTGCTGAAAATTTAGCCGTGGCTCAGCTACAATTAGTTTTGCACTGCACAATATTATAAATCCTGCTCCTCCGGTCCCCCATGAACCACGAATTTTCCCGCATCAAACGCCTGCCGCCATACGTTTTTAATATTACCGCCGAGCTGAAGATGGCCGCGCGCCATCGCGGCGAAGATATTGTCGATATGTCGATGGGTAATCCGGATGGCTCAACGCCGCAGCATATCGTCGACAAGCTGGTCGAGGCCTCCAAACGGCCAAACACACACGGCTATTCGGTTTCCAAAGGCATTCCGCGCTTGCGTAAAGCCATTTGCGACTGGTACAAGCGGCGCTACGACGTCGACCTTGACCCTGACACCGAGGCGATTGTCACCATCGGCTCGAAGGAGGGGCTGGCGCATTTGATGCTGGCAACGCTCGATAGCGGTGACACCGTGCTGGTGCCGAATCCCAGTTATCCGATCCACATTTATGGTGCGGTGATTGCCGGCGCGCAAATCAAACATGTGCGCATGACCGAAGGTGTCGACTTTTTCGATGAAGCCGAAAAAGCCATTCGTGAGAGTTATCCAAAGCCCAAGATGCTGATTCTTGGGTTTCCGTCGAATCCGACGGCCATGTGTGTCGAGCTGGATTTTTTTGAACGCATTGTCGCGCTGGCCAAGGCAAACAATGTGTTGGTGGTGCACGATCTGGCCTACGCGGACATCACCTTTGACGGCTGGAAAGCGCCGTCGATCATGCAGGTGCCCGGCGCACGCGATGTTGCGGTCGAATTTTTTACCATGTCGAAGTCGTACAACATGGCCGGCTGGCGGGTTGGCTTCATGGTTGGCAACAAAGAGCTGGTGTCGGCGTTGGCGCGCATCAAGGGCTATCACGACTACGGCACGTTCACGCCGATCCAGGTCGCATCGATTGCAGCGCTCGACGGCCCCCAAGAGTGTGTGGCGGAGGTGGTGGCCGAGTATCAAGTGCGCCGCGACGTTTTGCACAAAGGATTGGCGGAGGCGGGCTGGGAAACCACCAAGCCAAAAGCGTCGATGTACATCTGGGCAAAAATCCCCGCGGCCTACGCCAAAATGGGCTCGCTTGAGTTTGCCAAGAAGTTGTTATTGGAGGCAAAGGTATCGGTCTCGCCAGGTATTGGTTTTGGTGAATACGGTGATGACCACGTGCGTTTTGCATTGATCGAAAATGCCGAACGGATTCGTCAAGCAGTGCGCGGCATCAAGGAGATGTTCCGCAAAGACGGGCTGATCAAATGAACGTTGTCGCCGTAACCGATCGCGCGGGAAATGTTGTTGAGCCGGCATTGCTGGCGCGCGCGGAAACGGTGCACCGCCAACTGCGGCCGCAATTGCCGGCTGATTACGTCAAACGCATGCACGAGATCTTTGCCCTTGGCGCGGAAATGGCGGTTGCGGTGGACGGCGATGATGTTTGTGGTGTGACGGTGTTTCGGTTGATCGAATGTACATTCACCGGTCGCGATCTTTACGTTGACGATCTGGTCGCGGACGACCAAAAACGTTCATCCGGCGTCGGTCACGCATTGCTTGCCCACGTCGAGGCGCAGGCACGTGAACGTGACGCGAATATCGTGACACTTGATTCCGGCACACAACGCCAACAGGCGCACAAATTTTATTTTCGTGAGGGATTCACAGTGACCTCATTCCATTTTTCCAAACCGTTGAAATGAAACCAATCAATGTTGGCCTGCTCGGCCTCGGCACCGTTGGTGCCGGCACTATCGATGTCTTGATGCGCAATCGCGACGTGATTGCGCGTCGCGCCGGGCGTGAGATTCGTGTCACCCACGCCACCGCGCGCGATCTGACCAAACCACGCAACGTCCCGCTTGACGGCATTACGCTGGTGGGCGATCCGTTCGAACTGGTGACCAACCCGGAAATTGATATCGTCTGTGAATTGATCGGCGGCGACACCAGCACCAAAGATCTGGTGTTGACAGCGATTGCGCACGGCAAACACGTCGTTACGGCCAACAAAGCACTGTTAGCCAAACACGGCAATGAGATTTTTGCCGCGGCACAAAAACACAAGGTGATGGTGGCGTTTGAAGCGGCCGTTGCCGGTGGCGTGCCGATTATCAAAGCGCTGCGCGAGGGTCTCACCGCCAATCGCATCGAGTGGATCGCCGGCATCATCAACGGCACATCGAATTTTATTTTGTCGGAAATGCGTTCAAAAGGCACCAGTTTTGACGTCGCGTTAAAGGATGCACAGGCCAAGGGTTATGCCGAAGCCGACCCGACGTTTGATATTGAGGGCATCGACGCCGCGCACAAATTGACGATTTTGTCGGCGATCGCGTTTGGTGTGCCGATCCAGTTTGACAAAGCCTATACGGAGGGCATTTCCAAGCTGACCGACAAGGACATCAAGTACGCCGAACAATTGGGCTACCGCATCAAATTGTTGGGCATTACCAAGTTCGCCAAAGACGGCATTGAATTACGTGTACACCCGACCCTGATTCCCGAGAAACGCCTGATCGCCAATGTTGAAGGCGTGATGAACGCCATCCTGGTCAAGGGTGATGCGGTCGGCGCGACGCTGTACTACGGCCGTGGCGCCGGCGCAGAAGCCACCGCCAGCGCGGTGGTGGCAGATCTGGTTGATGTGACGCGCATGTTGACCTCCGACCCTGAACAGCGCGTGCCGCATTTGGCGTTTCAGCCCGATCAGCTGCACGACACACCCATTTTGCCGATGGGTAAGGTCGAGACGGCGTATTACCTGCGTCTGTCGGTGTACGACAAACCGGGCGTGATGGCGGACGTGACACGTATTCTTGCCGACAGCAATATTTCGATTGATGCGATGCTGCAAAAGGAAGCGGAGGAGGGCGAGGATGTGGTTGACGTGATCATCCTGACCCACCGTTGCATCGAGGAAAACGCCAATACCGCCATTGCCAAAATTGAAAAACTGGCGACCATCGCCAACAAGGTGGTCCGGATTCGATTGGAAGAGTTGAACTGACATGCGTCTGAATCAAGTCACCGTCGTTGTTGATAACGTGATTGCTGCGGCGGATTTTTATTCACGTCTGGGGCTGAAACAAATTGTGCGCTCTGATCACTACGCGCGTTTTGTTTGTCCCGATGGGGATGGCACCTTCTCGGTCCATTTAGGCGATCGAACCACTACAGCCAATACCGTTGTCTATTTTGAAACCGACACACTCGATGAAACTGTCGCACGCCTCAAGCGTGACGGCTTGGTGTTTGACACAAACCCGACCGATGAGCGCTGGTTGTGGCGTGAAGCCCGGTTGCGTGACCCGAGTGGCAACCCGATCTGTTTGTACCATGCCGGCGAAAATCGCCTCAATCCGCCATGGCGTTTGCCGGAGTCGATGACATGACCATGCGTTACGTAAGCAGCCGGGGTACGGCCGGTGGTGCGGATGATGCGTCGCTGACGTTTTGTGAAGTGCTGCTTGAAGGGTTGGCGCCAGACGGCGGTTTGTATCTGCCGCAATCGTATCCGTCACTCAGCGGCGACGACTTGCAGGCAATGCGTGGCATGTCGTATGCGGAGCTCGCCTACGCAATCATCTCGCGATATGCCGACGATATGCCGGCAGCCGACTTGAAGGCGATGCTCGACAAGACCTATACGGCCGAGGTATTTGGCGCGGCCGCCATCACGCCCGTGGTGACACTCGAGCCCGGTCTGCATTTGCTGAAATGTTCAAACGGCCCGACGCTGGCGTTTAAAGATATCGCCATGCAATTTCTCGGGCACTTGTTTGAGTATGTATTGGCACGTGAGCACCGCACCCTCAACATTCTTGGCGCAACGTCAGGCGATACCGGCTCCGCGGCCGAGTACGCAATGCGCGGCAAAGCCGGCGTGAATGTTTTTATGTTGTCGCCGCGCGGCAAAATGTCGCCGTTCCAGACGGCGCAGATGTTCTCGCTGCAGGATGCAAATATCCGCAACATCGCTGTTGATGGCGTGTTTGACGACTGTCAGGACGTTGTTAAAGCCGTGTCAAACGATCTGGCATTCAAATCACACCACAATATTGGCGCGGTCAATTCGATCAACTGGGGCCGCATCGTCGCGCAGGTGGTTTATTACTTCAAGGCCTATTTCGCCGTCACCCGCATGAATGATGAGAAGGTTTCATTTGCCGTGCCGTCCGGTAATTTTGGCAATGTGCTTGCCGGGCACGTTGCGCGCATGATGGGTTTGCCGATTGCCCAACTTGTTGTTGCCACCAACGAAAATGATGTGCTTGATGAGTTTTTCACCAGCGGCCGTTATCGCCCGCGCAAATCGGCTGAGACCCAGCAAACATCCAGTCCGTCGATGGATATTTCGAAGGCATCAAACTTCGAACGATTTTTGTACGACCTTGTTTGGCGCGACCCGGCGATGGTGCGTGAATTGATGTGGAAGGTTGACAACGAAGGCGGTTTTGATCTGGCGAGCTGTGAAGACGTATGGAAACGTCTGCCGGGTTTCGGTTTTGTCTCAGGGCGCAGCAACCATGCTGATCGTATCGCCACCATTCGTGCCGTTTGGGAAAAATATCAGATCGAAATCGATACACACACGGCCGATGGTGTAAAAGTCGCGCTGGAACATCGCCAGCCCGGCGTGCCAATGGTCTGCCTTGAAACCGCCTTGCCGGCTAAGTTCGAAGCCAGCATGATAGAGGCGCTCGGTCGCCCGCCACAGCGGCCGCCGCAGTTTGTCGGCATTGAAAGCCTGCCGCAGCGGTTTGAGGTGATGCCCGCCAATGCGGACGCGGTCAAAGCGTTTATCGAGCAAGCGACGCGTTAGCGGGTGTTGCGATTTCTAGGGTGAAGTCGCCTATTGACGGCACTTCTCAGGCATTTTTGCCTCAAACGACCCGCAAATATTGGGGTTTTAGTTCGGTTGGGAAGTTGTGTAAGGCCAAAAAGCCGACATTCCCGCGGAAGGTCCAATTGCGTCTGTTTCCGCTAGTTATCCCTGACGCCAGAGCGCCCTGACTTAAATTGACTACTAGACAGAACTACGCCTAAGGCGTATAGTGATTCCATGTATACGGTCGTTGAAACTGTCCTGTTCCAGAAGCAGTGGCCGCTCTACTGGAGCGAAGACGAGCGGGGTGAGTTCGCGGCGTACATCGCAGCGTATCCGGACGCCGGTGATGTAGTCCCCGATTCTGGTGGCATCCGAAAAGTCCGCTGGCGGCGAAAAGGCAACGGAAAATCTGGAGGTGTTCGCGTCATTTACTTTACGCGGACAGTGGATGAAGAGATCGTGCTTCTGACGCTGTACGCGAAGGCCAAGACTGACAACATCACAGGTGCAAAGTTAAAGGAGATTCGTCATGCCCTCGAAAACTAAACCACTGACAGGA
Source organism: Burkholderiales bacterium (assembly GCA_031368465.1). Lineage (GTDB taxonomy): Bacteria > Pseudomonadota > Gammaproteobacteria > Burkholderiales > Usitatibacteraceae > UKL13-2. Next base: position 620 of record JANMNT010000018.1, on the reverse strand, counting down.
AAGCAACTTCTGGCTTATGAGGCGACGCGCGATCTCGCCGCTGATTTACTTGAGTCAGTGCGTCAAATGAAAGCAGGAAAAACGCAGGTAGTTCTATCACCCGCCATAGAGGCACGCGAACGTACTGGCCTGTCGCAATCGCAGTTCGCCACACTATTGGGTGTGTCCGTACGCACGCTTCAGGGCTGGGAACAAGGCCGCAAGCAACCCAGCGGCGCCGCACGTACTCTGCTTACAATTGCACAAACCAATCCAAAAGCATTGCTGGCAGTAGCTGGCAAGTAGCAAGCGCAAAATTCATGAGCACCGACAGTGATGCCCTTCGAGATGAATATCCGGAGAATCTGATTGGATCCGGCGTGCGAGGTAGGTTCACGAAGAGTTACCGCGCGGGAACCAATATCGTCCTCATCGACCCGGATCTGCATGAGCTGTTCCCGGACTCCGAATCGGTCAACCGGGCACTTCGTGAGTATGTTGCGACGAAGCGGGCGGCTGAAGCGTAGCGGTTAGCGCGCGCAGTGCGAACGGGAATCATGGCGGCTCGAAAGAAGGTGGCGACTCACAAGACCCGGAAAGCTTCCACCGAACCCCGCTGCGGTCTTTGCAGAAAGACCGGC
>JANMNT010000017.1:0-6144 GCA_031368465.1 Burkholderiales bacterium | reverse complement strand
GGTCAACCGCGTCATTAAATTTGAAGGTGGCGCGGTTCAGGCCTTCAAAAGGATCGGCCGGCGGGGCGCTGGTTGAGGCGCAGCCAACCAGCAGGGCAAGTGAACATACAACGATCAGATTTTTGAACATATAGGCAAAGTGGTTAATGAAGTTTGAAACGCATGGATAAATCCAGCGCATGAATATCTTTGGTCAAGGTGCCGATAGAAATGCGATCGACACCGGTTTCGGCGATGGCACGCACGCTGCCAAGATTGACCCCGCCGGAGGCCTCCAGTTCCGCCCGTCCGGCGGTAAATTTAACGGCTTCGCGCATATCCTCGAGGCCAAAGTTATCCAGCAGGATGAGTTTGGCACCGCATTCAATCGCGTCGCTTAATTGCGCTTTTGATTCAACCTCGATTTGAATCATGGTATTCGCGGCCACCTGATGTTTGACCAGCTCAAATGCTTTTGCAAGCGCCGGTTTGATCCCACCAGCCGCGATGATATGGTTTTCCTTGATCAAGATGCCGTCAAACAGGCCGATCCGGTGATTGTGTCCGCCGCCGGCCTGCACCGCATATTTCAGTGCCCGGCGCAGACCGGGCAGGGTTTTGCGAGTGTCGAGAATTTTTGCCTTGGTGCCGGCAACCAGATCGACATATTGGCGGGTTTTGGTCGCCACGGCCGACAGTGTTTGCAAAAAATTCAACGCCGAGCGTTCCGCGGTCAGCATCGCACGGGCGTTGCCGGCGATTTCGCAGATCGGCTGGCCGGCAGTCACCCGTTGGCCGTCTTGGGCGTGCCAAAAGACCTCGCAATCCGGATCGAGCTCGGTAAAGGTACGGGTAAACCACTCTTGACCCGCCAAAATACCGTCCATACGTGTCATCACGCTGGCCTTGCCGGTCGCACTGGCGGCAATCAGCCCGGCGGTCAGGTCGCCACTACCAACATCCTCGGCCAACGCTGACGTGACATCATCGGTAATGGCCGCTTCCAGGTCATGCATTAAATCCGACACAAGTGTCCCTTGAAAAGTTAAGGTTAATCATCATCTATGAGCTAACTAATGATTAAAAACAGGATATCACGCCATGCGCGCTGACAAACTCACCACCAAGTTCCAGGAAGCGCTGGCCGATGCGCAATCACTTGCCCTGGCCAACGATAACAATTTTATTGAACCGCCGCATTTATTGCAGGCATTAATCGACCAGCCCGACAGCGGCACCGCGTCGTTGCTGTCGCGCGCGGGTGTGGCCGTGCCAAAGCTGAAGTCGGCGTTGGAATTGGCAGTCAAAAATTTGCCTAAAGTCGAAGGTACCGGCGGCGAGGTATCGGTTTCGCGCGAGTTGGGCAATTTGCTCAACCTGACCGACAAAGAGGCCACCAAGCGGGGCGACCAATTTATTGCCTCCGAATGGTTTTTGCTGGCGCTGGTGAATGACAAGGGTGAGACCGGCCGCCTGTTTCGCGAGAACGGCGCCAATGCCAAGTCACTCGAATCGGCCATCATGGCCGTGCGTGGGACCGAGAGCGTCGATTCACAAGAGGCGGAGGGGCAGCGCGAGACCCTCAAAAAATACACCATCGATCTGACCGAGCGCGCCCGCATGGGCAAGCTGGATCCGGTGATTGGACGCGACGACGAAATCCGCCGCGCCATTCAGGTGTTGCAACGTCGCACCAAAAATAACCCGGTGCTCATCGGTGAACCAGGCGTCGGCAAAACCGCCATCGTCGAAGGTCTCGCCCAACGTATCGTCAACGGTGAAGTGCCGGATAGCCTCAAAGGCAAACGCGTGTTGTCGCTGGATATGGCGAGCCTGTTGGCCGGCGCAAAGTACCGCGGTGAATTCGAAGAGCGGTTAAAAGCCGTATTAAAAGAGTTGTCGCTCGACGAAGGCATGACCATCGTCTTTATCGATGAGCTGCACACGATGGTCGGTGCTGGTAAAGCCGAAGGTGCGATGGATGCCGGCAACATGCTCAAGCCTGCGCTGGCACGCGGTGAGCTGCATTGCATCGGCGCGACCACGCTTGACGAGTATCGCAAATACGTCGAGAAAGACGCGGCGCTGGAACGGCGTTTCCAAAAAGTGCTGGTCGATGAGCCGAGTGTGGAATCAACCATCGCCATCCTGCGCGGACTCAAAGAAAAATACGAAGTCCACCATGGCATCGAGATCACCGACCCGGCCATTGTCGCCGCGGCGGAACTGTCGCACCGTTACATTACCGACCGTTTCCTGCCTGACAAGGCCATCGACCTGATCGATGAAGCCGCGTCACGCGTCAAGATGGAAATTGATTCCAAACCCGAGGTGATGGATAAACTCGACCGTCGTTTGATTCAGTTAAAGATCGAACGCGAAGCGGTTCGCAAGGAAAAAGATGAGGCGTCGAAAAAGCGCATGTCGCTGATCGAGGACGAAATCCGCCGGCTCGACAAGGAATACTCGGACCTCGAGGAAGTCTGGAAGGCCGAAAAGGCGCAGGTGCAGGGTACCGCGCATATCAAAGAGGAAATCGAAAAAATTCGCGCCCAAATCGGCGATTTGCAGCGCAAGGGTCAGTTCGACAAATTGGCTGAGTTGCAGTACGGCAAATTGCCTGCGCTTGAAAAACAAATGAAGCAGGCGGAGAAGGGCGAAGCAAAAAACGCCAAGGCCAAACTGCTGCGGACCCAGGTCGGTGCAGAAGAAATCGCCGAGGTGGTTTCGCGTGCCACCGGCATCCCTGTTTCAAAGATGATGCAGGGCGAGCGCGACAAGCTGGTGCAAATGGAGGCCAAGCTGCACGAGCGGGTGGTCGGTCAGGACGAAGCGGTGCGACTGGTGTCGGATGCGATTCGCCGCTCGCGGGCCGGTTTGTCTGATGAAGGCAAGCCGTATGGTTCGTTCCTGTTTCTGGGGCCGACCGGTGTCGGCAAGACCGAACTGTGCAAAACGCTGGCGTCATTCCTGTTTGATTCGGAAGAGCATTTGATCCGCATCGACATGAGTGAATTCATGGAAAAACACTCGGTGTCGCGTCTGATCGGTGCGCCACCGGGTTATGTTGGGTATGACGAAGGTGGTCAGCTCACCGAAGCGGTGCGGCGCAAACCGTATTCTGTGATCCTGCTCGACGAGGTTGAGAAGGCGCACCCGGATGTCTTCAACGTGTTGTTGCAAGTGCTCGACGACGGCCGCATGACCGATGGTCAGGGTCGCACTGTCGATTTCAAAAACACGGTCATCGTGATGACCTCCAATCTCGGTTCGCAACAAATCCAGGCCATGGCGGGCTCGGACTACGGCGTGATCAAACTCGCGGTCATGGCGGAAGTGAAAAACTATTTCCGCCCAGAGAATGTCAATCGCAACTACGAGGTGGTGGTTTTCCATGCGTTGGATGAAGCCAACATCGCTTCGATTGCCAAGATTCAGTTAAAGAGCCTGATTGCCCGCGTGGCCAAAATGGAGATGACGCTCGATGTCACCGACGCGGCGTTGACTGAAATCGCCAAGGCGGGATTTGACCCGGTGTATGGTGCACGGCCGTTAAAACGTGCGATACAACAGCAAATCGAGAATCCGCTGGCCAAGGCGCTGTTGGAAGGCAAATTTGCCGCCAAAGACACCATCAAAGTTGATGTCAGCAACGGGGCGTTCAGCTTCAACAAGTCTTGACCTCGGACAATTTCCGCGCATGACGGGCGGCCGGGTGGCAGGCGTAAAATGTCGCCATGTCTGCCACCGCCCCCGCATTGACCAACGACTTTCGATCCGACGCGACCGTCATTTCATTGGTCGGTTTTGCCCACGGCACCTCGCATTTTTTTCATCTGATGCTGCCGCCGCTGTTCCCGTTCTTCATGGCTGAATTCGGCCTGGGATACGCGGGTGTGGGCATTTTGATGACGGTATTTTTTGTCGTGTCGAGCGTTGGGCAGGCCATTGCCGGTATCTGGGTTGACCGCTTCGGCGCGCAGCGGGTTTTGTTTGCCGGCATCTCGTTATTGATTTTGTCGGGGCTGTTGGTGTCGGTCGCGCCCAATTTCAACGGCCTGATCCTCGCCGCATTTGTCGCCGGGTGTGGCAACAGTATTTTTCATCCGGCGGATTTTGCGTTAATCAACCGACGGGTTTCCAGCCAGCGCCTCGGTCACGCCTTTTCGGTACACGGCCTGTCCGGCAACATCGGCTGGGCGTTGGCACCGATTGTGATGTTGTCCACGGCAACCGCATTCGGCTGGCGGACAGCAGGCCTTGCGGCGGCGTTGTTTGGGACATTTTCATTGACGCTGCTGGTTTGGAAGCGCGACCTGTTGCGCTACGAATTGAAGCAAGTTGTCGGCGGCACCGGTCCGATGGCGGCACATGCCAATGTGAGCTTTTTTGACATCATGCGCCAGCCGCTGGTGTGGGCGGCGTTTGCGTTTTTCTTTTTTGCCACCTTTGGTTTCGGTGCGCTGCAAAATTTCGCGCCCTCACTCTTAAAAGAATTGTTCAACCTGTCGCTCGGCGCGGCAACGTCGGCGTTGTCGATTTATTTGGTCGGCAGTGCATGCGGCCTGGTGCTGGGTGGCTTTCTTGCCAAGCCGGGCAACAAACACGAAGGTTACGTCGCGCTTTCGTTTGGTGTTGGTGCGACTATTGCATTACTGCTCGCGATGCTGCCGTTCCCCGCGTGGCTGGTGTTGCCGACCATGGCAGCGATGGGTTTTGCGGTGGGCATTGCCGGACCGTCACGTGATTTGCTGGTGCGCACCGCCACAAAAGCACGGCTCGGAGAGGGTGCATTTGGCCGAGTTTACGGTATGGTGTATTCGGGGCTGGACGTCGGCTTGGCACTGGCGCCGATTGCGTTCGGCATGTTGCTCGACGCGAACCAACCGCGCGCGGTGTTTGTCGGCATTGCCGTTACGCTGTTGTTTGCGATTGTGGCGGCGTGGAGCGTGGCGAGAATTGCCGGGCAACCTGTTGGCAACGACTAACAGCCCTACAAGCTTCTTGCCCTGCGACGGCAGGGGCCCAATTTTGATTGGGCATCAAGGGGTTACAAAAATTGGATCCCGACCTACGCCGGGACGACAGCGCAATTGCCGAACCGCCAGTTTCGAAAGTCGCCTAAACACGGCATGTTTGGCGCATTTTTGCTTCAAAATGCGCACAAATAAACGACTTTTTAGTTTGAATCTAAACTGGTGATTGCCTGCTGAACGTTCAGAATCGTCAGCCCAAATTTTTCCGCGCGCGCCTTGAGTCCAAAAACCGCGTTGTCGCGGGAAACCAATGCATCCACTTTCTGATGATAGGCCAGCGCGATGAAGTGTTCATCGTCGCGGTCGCGACACCGCGGGAATCCACCCGGCATCATCAAATTCTTCAGTGTCGCGCCAGCCGGCAGCGCCACCACCGTGGTGTGTTGGCAGTATCGATCAAAGATTTCCTGCTGCCGGTCTGGTGAAAGCTTGAGTTGGCGATAAGCCAGTACACGTTTGAGCTCATCGACTGCCGGTGGATGGGTCAACACCATTAGCCGACCATCGGCCACCCGCTCACGCATCGGTTGCATATACGGGTCGTCAAACATCAGCCAATCAATCACAACATTGGTATCGACCACCCAACGCAATGGCTTCAATGTTTGGCTCCGGCAATGGCAACGCCCGCGGCATGGCCCGAGGCCCACGCCCACTGGAAATTAAAGCCACCGAGATGGCCTGTCACATCGACCACTTCACCGATGAAATACAGGTTCGGCAATGCATTGACCGCCATGGTTTTGGACGACAGCGCGGCGGTATCAACGCCACCCAGGGTGACTTCTGCCTTGTTGTAACCCAACGTGCCCGATGGTTTGACCGGCCAATCCTGCAAATCAGCAAGCAACGCCGCGTAGGCCTTGTCGGTAAATTGATTGGCGGGTTTGTCGAGGGTATGTGCGTCACACCAGCCTTCGGCAAAACGCCGCGGTAGATATTCCGCCAGAACATTGTGGATGAGGGACTTTGATTGCCGTGCATGCTGCAACGCCGCCAGCAGCTGTTTGTCCGGTAACAGGTTGACGTGAATCGGCGCCTTGGGTGACCCACATTGCCAGTACGATGAAATCTGCAATATCGCCGGGCCGGATAACCCGCGATGGGTCAACAACACCGCCTCGCGAAA
>JANMNT010000012.1:0-4186 GCA_031368465.1 Burkholderiales bacterium | reverse complement strand
GCCTATGTTTGCGCCTTGCACACTGAACGTGACGATACAGCTTCCCATCGCCGGAATCAGTCCGGAATTAAACGTGATTCCGGTTCTGCCGCCGGCGATGTTCGGCGTCATTAACGATGCCGGTTTACGTTGCACACCACTCTTTAGGTCAGTGGGCGGCGGCGCGATCACAGGGGGCGACGCGGCGATGCAAGTACTCGATGGAGCAGGCAGTGTTTGAATCAACAAACCGGCAGGCATGTCAAATCTACCACTCGTGATGAACTGGCTCTGGCCACGCGGGTTTGCAAGCGTCAGCGTCACGACCGCACTAGTGGCCGGCGCAACGTTTGGTGGCGAAACATCGACTGTCACGGTCGGCGCGGTGCTACCGCTGGCCGTGCCGGTTACTGGAATCTCAACCAGGGCGGGATCACTTTTCCGCCGCACAGAAGCCTTTGACTTGGCGCCAGTTGACGCATTTGGCGGGGCAACGCCAGGTTGAAAATCCGAATAAACTTCCGTTGCATTGCTGTTGATCACAATACTGCCTGTCTTGGCGCCTGCGGGTGCCGACGGTGAAAACGCAACTTCAACCGTACAACACGCGCCAATCCCGAGCGACGAACAATTGTGGCCAACGACGGTGAAATCTGGCGAAGTCGATATGACGTCGGTGACAACCACCGTGGTATCGACATTGTTTTTCAAAAAGGTGCGCTTGAGGCCGGACGGATCAGGTGCACGATCATAGTATGGGTCTTCCGTCACGTTGGCGAATGAAAAATACTGGCTTGCGCTGGTTGTAGCAACCATTTGTGGTGAAAACGCGATTGAGGTCGGATTGAAATCTACCGTCAAAGTCGTTGGAGGGTCGCCATAGCCATTCAAATTGACATTCACCGACGGGTTGGCCGGATCGTTGGAATTGATGGTCAGGCTGCCGTTAAACATCTGAATGGAGTCCGGGCTGAAGATGATGTTGACGGTGCAGTAGCTGCCCGGTGCAACCGGTGTGGCGGTACAGTTTTGTGAATTGATGGCGAAATTCAGCCCAGCAATATTGACGCTGCTGATGGTGAGTTCCGCGAGACCTTCGTTGTAAACATAGACCGAGTTGATGTCGGTCTGATTTACGATTGCTGAAAAATATGCGTCAGAACTTACGCTGATATTGGCGTTGGGCGACTTGCCGGTTCCTGCCATTGAAATGTAATAGTCGGAACCGGTCGTAGTTTCGCGCAACGGCGCCCAGTATTCCTCCTGATAACCCGGCACGGTTGGCCGGAACTCACCGGTCATTGTGCAAGTACCCAATGGCGCCACTGGGCCATCATCACAGTTGCTGAGCGTGATCCGGAATGCACCGACAGCGCTGCGGTTCACGGTAAAACTGCGCGGCGCACCGGATTGATTGGTAACTGTAACGGTTGCCTGAACGCCTGCGCCACCGATCACCGCATTGCCGAAATTCCGCCCCCAATAGTTGGTTTGTGTAAACCCATTGGCGGCGTCGTAAAACCAAAGTGTCGGTTGCGGTGGCGGCACGTTGTATGGCGACGCCGACATCGGCATGGAATAGCCGCCGGCATACACCAGTGCCAACAAACCGCTATCCGGCTCGCTGCCTGGCGTAACCGGCCCATAACTCACCGTTGCACTGCACGTCCCACCCGGCACAATAGCGACGGACGTGCAGGATTGCAACGTCACGATGAAATTGGGGTGCGAGCTCGTCACACCGGTCACCGTGATCGATGACGCGCTGATATTGGTAAACGTTATGGGCGTGGAAATCGAACTGGTCGCGGGAATACTGCCCAACGCAATGTTGGCGCGGCTTGGCGCCAAGGCAACCGAGGAAACCTTGCCGCTAAGCGGTACGTAGTTACCGCCACCGGGCCCGTTATGCGCAATACTCACACCGAAATCAAACGCTTGCAAAAGCCCTGAAATGCTCGCCGGCGCATTGAACCGAACGCCAAGGGTACATGTACCCGCCGGCGCAACCGGGGTAACACAGGTATTGCTGGTCACCTCAAAATTTGCATTGTCCGGTGTGACGCCCGAAACAATGAGGTTGGCGTTGCCGTTATTAGTGACGGTAAACGTCTGCGATGCCGAGCTGGTACTGATCAGCGTCACCGGGAAAGTCAGCGACGATGGGCTGGTTGAAAAAACCGGTGCCGGTGCCGCCGCCGTGACGGTGCCGGAAAGTGCAACGTATTGACTAAGGGTATTGCCAAGATTCGTGTAGGTTTGGACCCTCAGGTTATATGAGCGTACGCCAACCGTGCCGGATGAATCAAACACGATGTTATAGGTGCAACTGGCACCCGGCGCGAGATTTCCGCTGCAGCTGCCACCCGCCACAAGACGAAAGTCGGGAAAAGGATTTGTGTAGAGGTTCGCCGACCTTGTGCCGGTGTTGGTTACCGTGACCACTCGCGACCCGCTGCTTGAACCCGCCGGAACCGAGCCAAAATTGATTGAGGTCGGCGAAACGCTCAAGGCGGGTGCCGGAACGGTACACGCCGGCAACGCCTGCATCGCCTTTTTGTTAACGCCGGTTTGTGCCGCACCTGTTGCGGCGACCTTTGGTTTGAGTGCGACCGCAAGGCTGGAGGTCCCCGCCAGACCGGTCAGGCAAGCAGATGCCCATGCGGTGGGTATGGTTGCGAGGCAGACAAAAACAGCGATCACCAGCCTGCCGGCAACGTGATGAATTGACTGATTGCGTTGTTGCGCCTGATTCGACATGATCGCCACCCTGAATTGGATATGCCATGCAATGGCATCGCGTCTACGATATTACGCCGACCGTCAGGTTCTCGGTGTGAACTGTGTCACGTTGCCCATCCCGCCATCAGGGGATGGGCAACGTCGCCTTGGTTAGAAGGGGAAAATCGTTTAAAGGCAACCGTTTCCAGGCTTTTTTGCCTGAAACACCGCGTATTCGCTAGTGTTTGATATTTGATACGCTTGTACTTTGTTTAACCAAAATTGAGCCTTGGTTTTTAAAATCAAGCTCGGCCAAAAATAGCCCTTTCTTGATATTGGGTTTCGCCAATAAAAACGTCTATGCCTTCAGGCGATATACCTGCGGCCTTCCGCTTGATCACGTCCTGCTGCTAATTTCCGCAAGGAGACAAGATAAACCTGCCCGCCCCGAGTGGCACGAACACGCACCCGGTACCTGTTAGCGGCACAGCGTTGGTGGTTGGTGTGGCGTTGCTGGTGATGGTCAGGGTGCCCGGCCGGCTGCCGATCCGCTGCGGACTGAAGGTCACGTTGATGGTGCAACTCTGTGTCGGGTTCAACGGCGACGAACAGTCATTGGTCTGTGAATAGTCTTCGCCCGTCAGGTTGATCCGCGTCACATTCAACGGCAACTGGCCGACATTGCTCACCGTCAAACGCTGGGTCGTCGGCGCACCCAACAGGCCGGTGCCAAATCCAATGGTGGTCGGGTTGAGCCGTACGATTGGTACCGGTACCGCAGCCGCCAAACCACCCAGGCGAACACTGGTGGTGCCGGCCGGCTGGGTCGCATTGCTGGCGTTACTGGTGATCACGAGGTTGGCCGCTTTGGTGCCAATCGGCGCCAACGGACTGAAGCTGATGGTCAGCCCGCAACTGGCGTTGGGAACAATGGCCGTGGCGCAGCTGCCGCCAAGCGTGAAGTCGCCGGCGTTGGTGGTGCCATTGGTGGGAACCACCACCACACTACTGATGCTGAGGTTGGCCGTACCCGTGTTGGTGATCGAAAGTTGCTGCGGACTGCCGGCGGTGCCGATCACTTGCTCGGCAAAGTTGAGATTCGCGTTGTTGGTGCCGCTATTGCCACCGATCACGCGGATGCTCGGCTCGCGGCGCGGCGTGCCATTGGCGGTCAGGCCGACATTGCGTATGGTGGTGCCGATACCGGTTGCGGTGGCGTTGTGGGTGATGTTCAGGCTGGCGGCACCCGGAACCATACCCAGTCCGGTTGGGCTGAAGATGACGCTGACAAAACAGCTACCAGCTGGTGGCACGCTGCCGCCACAGCCGGGCGTGGTCGCCGCGATTGGTGGATTTGGTGGCACCGGATCGGCGCGGCCCGCAATCAACGTGAAACCAGCCGACACGGCGGCGCTGTTGAGGGCTATGTTGCTGATGAACAGTGTCGCGGTACCGGTATTGGTGACAACCACCGACTGTATCGATG
>JANMNT010000373.1:0-14088 GCA_031368465.1 Burkholderiales bacterium | reverse complement strand
CCCGCCGTCAACCGTCCGGGCGGCCTATACCTGATCGTTGGACGTCACACCTTTTCGGCCGCGCAAGTGTTCGCCGGACAGATGGAGCGCTTCAGCCACGCTGTATTTGTTGGTGAACCCACCGGCTCCAGCCCAAACTTCATCGGCGAAAACAGCGAGCTCACGCTGCCGTATAGCAAAATGCGTGTGAGCATTTCGCCGCTGTACTGGCAATCCTCGTTCGCACAGGATGCGCGCAGCTGGATCGCCCCGGATTTGCCAACGCGCAACACCTTCGCTGACTGGGCGGCAGGACGCGATGCACCAATGGCGGCAGTGATGAAAGCGATCACTTCCGGTACAAACCAATTCTCCGGACGCATTGAGGCCGCTACCAAATAGCGGCGAGCCGTAACACCAGGATAAAAGTGGCGACACCAGCCGGACCGTCGCAGGCTTGCATTTTTCCGTCGTGTCGATAGATTGAGCGCCGGCCACGCGTCGTGACAATTGGTCGCAACGTGTTGCAATTTAATTGGATAGCATCCTGTTGACAGGAATGCAACGTCGTTTGAGTCCGTTGCGAAGTGGATAGGAGAACCATAAATGTCAAAGCACTTCCCAGCGTTGATTTACATCCCACGTGCGCTATTTGGAGCCCTTTGCTTCGCACTGCTGCTCGGGGGCTTCAATACCGCCCAGGCACAGTCGGTCCCGAAAAAGCGAATTGTAGAAATTGATGGTCATAAAGTTCAAGTGGCTGAGCTCGGACTTCTCAGTCCTACGGTCGTCTTTGTCGCCGGATTGGGGGAAGATCTGGGCACGTGGCGAAAGGTGCAACCGTTGGTAGCGCAATTCGCCAACAGCATGAGTTACGACCGCAGTGGTCTCGGTGGATCTGACGCGAGGCCGGGTGCCAAAAATATCGCCTCGCTGGTCGCCGAGCTCGACCATTTATTGAAGGGCGCAGGACATGCGCCACCTTATGTGGTGGTAGGGCATTCGCTGGGGGGCGCCGTGGCAATCGAGTATGCGCGACTGCACAAACGCGATGTCGCGGGATTGGTGCTGGTCGATCCCGAAGATCAGAGGCTGCTTGATACCTTGAAGATGCAACTGCCAAGCGAAGTTTGGAAAGATCGGGAGGCGGCCTTGGCAAATGCAATGCCATCCATGCCACCGGGAGTAAGAGCGGAATTTGCAGCGCTGCCAAGCACGACAGTCGTCGCAGATGCGTATCGCACGGACATTCCAACCATTCTCCTGACCGGGACAAAGAAAAATCCGCAGTTTCCGGGTAATCCGCTTGAGCAAGATTTGAAGCTGGCACTTCACGTTTCCGACATTAGAGGAATGTCACGTGTGGAGCACGTGATCGTGCCTGAGTCGCGTCACTACATCCAAAGTGATGTGCCTGAACTGCTCGCCCAGAAGATTGGGGAGCTGGTGCAGCGGTCGCGGACCGGGCAGCCTGGAAAATCAAGACGGTGAGACCGCACGGCGACATGTTTTGTTTGGAACCTTGGTAATTCATATGTAATTGCACCATGCAGCTGGTCGATTCAAATATTCATTGGGGAAATTAGTGAAAACAAAAACATTTGTCAGCCTGCTTGTCGTGTGTGGCATCTTTATTTCACACCAACTTTTTGCGCAAACGCCGGTTGCGCCCGCGCCGCCAACGCAAACGGCCGCGCCGACCGTCGGCGTAGCCGCAACGCCCCCCGCCGTGCAACCACAGCGACGCAAGCCGTGTTCGATGCCGCAATTCCGCCAGTTCGATTTTTGGATTGGTGATTGGGATGTCACCGGCGCGGACGGTAAAGTTGCCGGGACCAACACCATCAAGCCGGTGATGGGCGGCTGCGTATTGCACGAAAGCTGGAAGGCGGCAGGCGGATTTGCGGGCGAGAGTTTTAACACCTACGATGCCACGCGCAATGTCTGGCATCAAACCTGGGTGGACACCGGTGGCAACCTTTTGGTCATAGAGGGTCGCTATGAAAATGACGCGATGACATTAAGTGATATTGCCCAACCGGGAAAGAAGGATCCCAATGCCGTTAACGAAATCCGATGGACGAAGCTTTCGGATGGCGCGGTCAGACAACTATGGCGCACCTCGACAGATGGCGGAAAAACGTGGACCGTTGCGTTTGACGGGAAGTACGTCAGGTCCAGCCGACCCCAGCCTGCTTTGGCGGCAGCTGGTGCACCCGTTGTGCCAGAGACAAGTGCTGCAGCTTCGCAAAAGGTGACGCCGGTTGTCCAAATCAACGATTAGTCGTCAGATGAACGACAGCTCAACACGCCGCGTATATTTTCTGGCGATCGCCATCGTCCTGCAACTTTCCGCTTGCAATGGCGGGTCGGCTGGTCCGGCTGTCGCTGATATTGCGCCGCCACCGCCAGGTATTTCGACGGCGGCGGCAGACATCAGTCTGCTTTTCATGGGGAACAGTCACACAAGCAACAACAATGTTTCTGGCATGGTCGGTGCCATGGTGCGTTTGGGCAAGCCAGAAAAGACGGTTGCAACCAAAGAAGCGCCAGATTGGATGTTTCTGGAACAGCGCGCAAATGATAGCGTTTCTCTCTCATTGCTGCGTAGCCAACGCTGGCATTTTGTGATTCTGCAAGCGCAAGCGATCAGCTCAAGCGGGCAATTTTTCTATCCGACGACCGGCGCGGAGCAATTGGTTCGGCTATCTCGGCAGGCAGGAGCAATACCGGTACTGTTTCCGGAGTGGCCGCGTCTGAACATTGCCGAATCGAGTACGATTTACGATAAGTACGTTTCCATTGCCATCAAGGAACCAGCTTGTGTGCCGCCGATTCCACAGGCATTTGATTTGGCGCGCGCCAGACAGCCATCGATCACGCTTCATGCCAACGATGGCAATCACTCGGCGCCTGCTGGCGCGTTCCTCGCTGCACTGGTTTTGTACGCGACGATCACCGGCTTGTCGCCGGCTGATTTGCCGGCGATACCCGGCTTTAATGTCGACGCCGATGTGCAGAGCAGGTTGCGGCCGATTGCAGCCGAAACAGTGCAGACCATTGCGCCACGACTTTGGTGTCCTGCGGATCGGGTCGTCTAGTTTTTGGTGGTCGCAAAGCCATCAGAATGGATATGGTTGAACAAACGGCAGGTCAGATCGAACGATATGCATCGAACAGGATAGATTCGCGTCTCAATGACCATATGGCGATTATTCTCGCCCCTCCATTTATAGGTATGAGCGTTGCGTGGGCGAACGGTGTACTGCACGATGCACCGGCAAACGGCATTGATTTTTGGTCGAGCCGTGAATTTCTCGTCGCGATTGCATTTCTTCTTTGGTAAGGCAATCGCTGGCTGTATTAGTCGGGAAAAATCGTCTCGACTGGGGTTGGTCTGCCAAGTCTTTCCCGGCGTTGCCGATTGGCGTTGGGGCGGGAAACTCTAATTGGCCAAACACTGGAATCGTTTACCGTACAAATTCCCATTAACGGTTAGCGAACGCTGTGCCGATTTGTATTCGATTGTGCTGGTGTCCCACCAAAAGTGGGCTACAACCGGTCAGCAATGAGGCCGCATCCGTTCAACAATGGCGCTACCCTTCGACTCGTGACTGCCCTCGATAGTAAGGTTACCGCCAACAACGTAGATATCCCGTCCTAGCATGACTGCACGGGCGAAGTTTCGTGCGGTTCGCAAAGGTGTCAACTTCTCCCATTGGCCCGCCGACAAATTCAAACGCAGAACATCATTGAGCACTTTGCGCGCCGACTGAGATTCGCCGCCAATTAAGTAGATCGCATCACAGGCAACGACGGCGCCGGCCGTCCCTCGTGGTGCAACCGGCGTACCCAGGCGCCAGGTATTGCTGGTGGTGTTGTATACGTATGTTTCCCCAAAATCACTATCACCGCTTCGTCCGCCGATGGCGTACAGCTCGCCACGATAGGAGACCAACGCAGGACTGCCGGTCGTTTTTGGTAGCGGTGCGAGCGTGCGCCACGTTTCGGTCGCCAGGTCAAATACATTGTGGTCTGATATCGTCGAAACGGCGTTGCCGCCACCCACGACGTGAATATTGCCGTTGTGAACAGTTGCGGCATGTCCGCCGCGGGGCGATGGTAGTGGACGTGTTTCGCGCCAGTTTTTGCCAGCGGTATCGTAGGTCCAAACGAACGCGCTCGGTACGTTGGTTGTTGTGTTGAAGCCGCCAATCAGATAAATGATGCCATTGTGCATTGCCGCTGCCGGCGCATTCAGCCCGATCCCGGGAAGTTTTGTTTCGACTTTCCACTCATGCCCGTCAAAGCGCTCCACGGCAAGAACCGGTTTGCGTCCAACGCCGGTCCCGCCAAGTGCATAAATCGTCTTTTCGTCACTCACAACGGCATGTGCAGAACGTGAAAGCGTCATTGCCGGTGCCGCCCGCCAATCCAAGTCTTCACGCGGATCAGTAACGGATTGCCGGTTGGCGGCGCAGGTTGCCAACGTCAATACGGATACAAATAGAGTGATGGCGCGGGGCATTGCCTTGGGCATGGGTATTTAGTCGGGCAACAATGATTGTGTTAGTGCATTTCACCACAACGGACCACTGCGATGCTGCACCAAACTGTGCCGATCGCATCAATTTGTGCAACAGCAATCGCTCTTACAATGCGTTTTTTTACGCGGTTCGCCATCTTTGGTTGCATGTTGGTACAAAGAGCTGTCGTGGATTGATGTACGAATTAAAATTAATGTCAGTATCAGCAATGTGGACAACCCAATCGTGTTGGAACTTTTTGCTCATCAAAAAGCAAATGAAAGGGCCTCATTGATTCGTTCATCCAACCGGAGCATTGCATGTATTGTCAACAATTCCACCCAGGCATTTGCCGGGGTGCATCCTTGCGGTTAGTTGCCTGCCTGATGATCACAATTTTTCAGGGATTGCCAACAGCCGATGCCCAGCCAAAACCATCCAATGACTTTGCCGCAATGCTTGCGACCGTTCGTGAGCAGACCAAGTTGCCAGGTGTTGCGGCGGTGGTCGTGCGTGATGGCAAGGTTGTTGCCAACGGCGCGGCCGGGTTGCGCAAGTTGGGTGACCAAGATGTCGTTACTGTGGAAGACCGTTTCAGCATTGGCTCATGTACCAAGCGCATGACCGGATTGATGATTGCCCGGTTGGTTGATGAGGGTAAGTTGTCATTTGAAACCACGCTCGCGAGTGCGCTGCCGGATGTGCCGATGCGAGATGAATATCGGCCGGTCACAATCGCGCAGCTACTGGCATTCACCGGGGGGATATCTGCCTACGAGCGTATCGGCCCGAAGATTACGCCCCATCTGTTTGATACAGAGGGTACGCTCGCTGAACGCGAAGCACGCTTTGTTAAACAGGTCTTGCAGGAGCCGCCTGCCGGTGCGATCGGCAAAGACGCGCGCTACTCAAACGCGAGTTATATGTTGGCTGCTTATATTGCCGCAAAGGCCGCCGGCAAGAGCTATGAAGCGCTGATGGATGAATACGTATTTCGTCCCCTCGCCATGACACAGACCGGTTGGGGCCGACCTCGTAGTGCCGAGCGTCCGGCACAACCTTGGTTGCACATTGATCGTCCCGACGGCTATATACCTGAGCCGGACGTGATTCGTCCACCGGAGGTGATTTTTCGCGCGGCTGGCAACGCACATATGTCCATCGGCGATTTGGGACGGTTTGCACAATATGAACTCGCAGCGGCAATGGGAAAGGATCCATTGTTGAAACCGGCAACATCAAAGCGATGGCATGGTCTGGAGGGGCGACCGCCCAGTGAACGTGCAATACATGCCGGCGGTACGCCGTGGTTGAGTGCCTGCTACGCGGTCTGGCCGAAACAAAACATTGTGGCTGCAATCGCAGCAAACGGTGGATCACGTGACGACCACATCTGCAAAGCGTTTGTTCAGGCGGTCGAAAGCAGTTTCTTTCGATAGTATTGACATTTGCGAGGCTTGATGGAATTAGACGCCGCCAGCGCAACGGCGACGACTGGCCATCGATCTGGATGTGTTGCCAGCGGCGCCGACCAGTCTGCGATATTCCGTGGCAAACCGTTTCTGTTTGGCGTGGCAAAATCAGTCGATATTCAATTGACCGGCGGGAGCTATGACCAATACTCTTCGTAACGCAAGAACGTCACCCGTTCTTGTATGGATTGGATTTATGTTGTTATGGCTCGGCCAAGCATCCGCAAGCGTATCAAATGAGCCCGCTGCAGAACCACTTGCTGAAACCATGCTGGCAGCCGTTGGTGGGCGTGCCAACTGGGCCGCCGTTCGTAATACCGTTCACGATGCACAGCAATTTCGTACCGATGCCCCGAACGAAGTGCGTGGGGTGATCAGCATGGACTTCGAACGGCCACGGTTTCGAATCGATACTACCGCCCCCGGACTCAGCGTCACCCGTGTGATTGACGGCGATCGGGATTGGCGGCTCACGCGCGATGGCACTATTGCCGAGGTGCCGGCCGCGACGCGAGCGGAAGATTTGCGATGGTATGCCGCACACGTGTACCGCACCATTGCCCGCATCGCAAAGCGCGATCCGGCCATCAGCCTGTCGGTATCCAAGGATGGCCGGCTGCAGGTTATAGAAGGCGGTAAACGGATTGCATGGTATCGGCTCAATTCGATGGGTGAGCCGTTTGCCTATGGTGCGCATGACGACGAGCGTGGGGCACTTGCGGGGCCGTGGAAATATGAAATCGGCGGCATTCGCCATCCCGTCTGGACGTCATCGGCCGATGGCACGTTTCGCGCGAGTATCAATTCGCTCAGAATCAATGCGCCGCTTGACGATACGGTATTCGTGCGGCCAACAAAGGTAGCCAGTCCTGCAAAGTAATGGGTATCTGCCAGGGAATCTGCCGCGCCACCGAACATATGGAGGAACAGATGGGAAAAATTGAAGACGCGATGCAAACGATGATTCAGAACCTTGCCGAAAAAACCGGCAGGACACTGGATGCTTGGGTCACGCTCACAAAAAAGCAGAAATTCGAGAAGCACGGCCAGATGGTTGCGTGGCTGAAGTCAGATCATGCGCTTGGCCACGGATATGCAAACCTCGTCGCCAACGCGGCATTGGCATCGGTTGATGGTGCAAAAGGCAGTGAAGACTTGCTGGTGGCGCAATATGCTGGCAGCAAGGCGCCACTCAAGCCGATTTACGATGCGCTGGCAAAGATGATTGCAAGCTTTGGTAACGACGTGGAATTTTCGCCCAAGAAGACGTATGTGTCGCTACGCCGCTCCAAGCAGTTCGCGCTCATCCAACCATCGACGGCAACCCGCATCGATGTCGGTATCAATCTGACAGGGGTGCCGGCGGGAAGACGTTTGGAATCTGCCGGGAGCTTCAACGCAATGGTGTCGCACCGCGTGCGAATCGACAACATCAAGCAGGTCGATGCAGAACTTAGAGCTTGGCTAAGGCAAGCCTTTGAAATGGCCTAGCGCCGTCGCCTCGCGCCGTCGTAAACAGTGAGATTGCAAGTAGGCTGATTCTTGACATCAGCAGTCTTTTGATTCCTTTCGTTCGCTCATTTCACATTTGTTCTCGCTGCATGGGGATGTGAGCCGCTGCAATGGGTTTGGTGCGAATGACACGCAGCACACCCCCAAAAAATCCGTTGGAATCCGAGTATCTGAAAATACATGTCCAAATAAAAAGCGGTGGGCCGATACACCGACCCACCGCGCCTCGCACGACAACGGTTTAGAATTTCAGTGCGAGTTGGGCCATCAGACGGCGACCCACGACGTCATATGTTGAGGGGTCTGTGCCTGATTGAACGTTTGGTGAGTAGGTAGGTGGCTTCTTGTCGAGCACGTTGGAAATGCCGACCCGCAGAGTAATGTATTTCCCGAATCGGTACCCGGCACCAAGATCCAAATAGGTCACTGCCGGCACCCCGGTGAAATTTTCGCCAGGAAAGATCACAGCCATGCGATTTTTCATCGCATCAATATAACGCCAGCGGGCATCAAATGAGAAATCACCCCATGTATAGCGACCCGTGACATTTCCCTTGATGCGCGGAAATGCCTGGCCCAAGGCTACCCCGAAGTAGGGCAGCGTTCCGACAAATTCGTTGGTCGGGAAATTGTTTAGTGTTCTGTTTTTGTATGACAGCAGGTAATTCATTTGCAACTGCAGATCGAGCTTGCCGGGTCCAACCTTGTTTCCCCAGCCCAACGAAAGGTCAAGTCCCTGAGTCTTGAACGTGCCGCCGTTGGCGGTTGGGAAGTTGCCACTTGGTGGTCAGGTCGTTGACACCCAAAATGTCGTTGGCACGAAACAGCTGGGCACAACTCGTATAGGCCGCATTGTAGTTGGGATTTTTGCCGTAGTAGTTGTAGCAATCAGCAATGTACTCGTTCGAATCGGCGACCTGAATGGGGTCAGTAATTTGGATCGAGTAATAGTCCAGCGAGCCGCGCAAGCCGTTCCACATGCCCGGCAACTTGGGAACCCAGACAAAGCCCAGTGTGTAACTCTCGCCAGTCTCCGGCTTCAGGTTGGTGTTGCCGGTGAAGGTGGTTGCCGCCTGTGTTCCGGGCGTCTGCACATAGGTGGACACCGCGCCGCCCAATCCACCGGCCTGACCCGCGTCGCGGCAAAGGGTTGCAAGCCGCGCGGCATTGGCACCGGTTGTACGGCCAACGCTGGTGACCGAACAGGGGTCGAAAATTTGTGGTGCACTCGACGTACTGCCAAATAGCTCACCAAAATTCGGCGCTCTAACCGACTTCTGGGCCGAGCCGCGTATACGCATTGAGTCACTGGTCTCCCAACTGAAGTCTGCGGACCACGACCCGCTGCGGGTCTTTGGCGTGTCGGTGCCAAGGATATTGTCGCGAGCCTCACTTTCTGACGAGCGCGCCGCAAAGTGGAGTTCAAGAGACTTCACCATCGGCGCGTCACGTAACAGCGGAACCGACAGCTCTGCAAAGAGATCCTTAAAACTATTACGACCGGCCGACGGGGTTTGGTTGGTAAATCCGGACGTCGGGCCGGATGCAGAGCCCGGGTCAAAGATGTACTTGAAATTGCGGAACTCCGCACCAAACACCGCCGATATCGTGCCGGCCGCGGTCTTTCCGACATCACCTGTTACGAAGGCCTGCCCAATTGTCTGGGTGAACTCAGTGGTGAGTGAACTCTGCACCCCAAGGAAATTTTGGCATGCTGCGGAGAGTGGCTGCCGGCCAAATGGGTTGACGCCGCCCTGACACAATGATGCACCGCCATCGGCTGCAGCGAGCGTCGCGAGCAGCCGATTGGTGTCGATGTTTCCGGTCTGCGAATTGGTAATCTTGGTGCGCCCCTCGGAGACATGTGCATCCCATCGCCAGGTGTCAAATGGCAGATTTCCTTTCAAGCCGCCGGCGTATTGTGTAACGTTGTTTTCGTAATTTGCATTGCGAAGACCGGTACCCAACACCCGCCAGCGCATCAGGAACGGCTCTGTGGCGCCTGCGCCAAGAATCCGTGCGTCGTCGCCGGTACGCGAGTTGAGAAGTACACGCAGGTCAGCTGGAATGAACGGATTGGTGGTCGGAACGATCAACTGGGTACCGACGTTTTGCCCCGGCGTGATCAACGCGCTCGACGCCTGTTGGGCAGTGGCGCTTTGCGGTGACGCCACTGTAACCGTTGATACAGGCGTCGGCGCAAGCGCGGTTAATGACGTATAGACAGTGTTTGAGAAAGATGAGGACGCCTCGATGCCGTTGCTGAAGGCGTAGTTGGCTTTGCCCATTACCGACTTTCGTTCCTGCGGCGCAACAAGAATATTCACAGCGTCAAAATTGTAGACGTAGACATCGGGGTATAGACGGGTATTAACCCCTGAGTCAACCGGATAGCGGAAATTGATGACATCTCGCGGGCTGTTAAATATGCCAGGATAAAACAGCGAGCCATCGGCGTTAAAGCTCAACGCGGAATTATTGGGTACGCTACCTGCAGGGGCGCCGCTGTACGCCTGGCGTCCGAAAAGTGCGTCAACAGCCGCCTGCGAAGGCAGGTTTGCGCCAGACGGGCGATATGTGCCTTCCGGGAAGAAGGATGTGGTTGCCGTTGCCACTGCAGCAAATGAACGCTGATTTTTGATCGCTTTGGTACGGTCTGAATACTCAAAGGCCATCACGGCGTTGCCCTTGTCGCCGGCGAAGTTGCCGCCCATTACAACGGTGGCGTTGATTTCTTTTGCATCGCGAAACTGCTCGCTATCGGACCAGCCCAATCGCACATCGACGCCGTCAAAGCGGCGCTTGAGCTTGATATTGACGACGCCGGCGACAGCATCGGCGCCATATACGGCGCCAGCGCCACCAGTGATGATTTCAATGCTCTCAACCAACGCAAGCGGGATGGTGTTGAGGTCGACAGTTTGGGTATCAGAAGAAACCATGGCGCGGCGACCGTCAATCAGTACCAGATTTCTATTTGGCCCAAGTCCGCGAAGATCAATATTTGCCTGCCCGGCATTCGGAGTACGCCCTGATGCGCTGGACGGATTGTTGGAGGTCGTGGTGGCTGCCGGGTTTACTTGCGGCAGCGTATTGAGGAAGGTTTCCAAGGTGATGTCTTGGTGCCGACGCAGCTCTTCCGAGGTGATTGTCAGAATCGGACTATTCGAATCAAGGTCCTGTTTTGCAACCCGTGAACCGGTAACGAGGATTTGATCGACAGGTACTGATTTTTCGACCGTGGCCGCCTGCGGTGTGGCGGGATTCGCCGGTGTTTGGGAAAATGACGCCGGGGCAAGCATTCCCGAGCCGATGATTGTGGTGATGGCAACTGCTATTTTTTTTCTTTGCATGAAATCTCCTCGTCGAAGTAGGAATTTGCTGACGCAGGCAATTGCCGACAGCGTCAGTTGATTTATTGACAAGGCGCATCATGCGATGCGAGACAGAATCTGAGTGCGACAATCGTTCGTGAAATATCACGAGTTGGACTGCGTCTGTTCGTTTCGCAAATGGGGTGTGTGAATTGATCACATTAGATGGATTGCCAATCTGATTGATTTGTCGATTTGTCACACCCGCAACGAATCGGCACAAAGTAAAGGCGTTTGAAATCGCCATTTCGTTGTGTGAATACAACATCTGAGATTGCGCGCGGATGCGGTCATTGCGCAACACCAGAAACAGCTCGCGCCAGCAATAGCGCCGGAAATTTGACCGTGTGTTTTTTTGGGACAACCAAGTTGGCTACCCGGACGTGGTAGCAAACCTCCCGTCATGCCGTCGGGTGGCAGGATGGTGCCAATCGTGCCAACGACTGTTGTTGTCACCAGGGCGGCAACAAGCCACACATCACGTATTGGTCAGGCGCTATTTTTGATCCGGCTTCGTGGCAGCGGGGCGCACCTGGGGTTTCAACATGTCCAGCCATGACTTCCAGTCGATGGGGCCGTCGTCAAATCGTTTCTTTAGATTTTTTAGAACATTCGGCCATGACTTTGCGAAATACCCGTACGCTTTGTCCCACTCATTGCCGGCACCGCCTTCGCCCCAGCCAACATGGTGCAGGGTTACCTCAGTCAGCATCTCGCCGCGGGGTATGAATCGCACAATGACGACTGTTCGTTGTTTGCGGGCCTCGGGCAGTCCGGGTGGCGCGTTCCATGTGAACGAAATCATTTTTTTGTCTTGAATCGCAAGAAAAATCATGTCGTCAGCACCTTTCTCCCCCGCTGGTGCATACGGATTGATGTAGATCTGAAACGGGCCGTCAACCCGAAGTTCGACCTTCGCGTCCGGCGCAAAAAATGACTTGATCCCTTCCGTGGTTGTCCAAGCCTTCCAAACATCATCAACGCCGGCGTTGACAACAATCTTCTCATTGATGGCACGTTCGTTGGCAAAAACGAAAACCGGCAGTGCCATCACAACAAACATTAGGCGGAAGTATTTTTTCATGGATATCCTAATCAAAAGTTGCCGTGACGATAACACGGCCTATCCGGCCGTTTGGCAACGATTTGTGACTGCGGGTGACGCCCGGTGATATTTGATCGGGCGCCTGCATGGGTATCCGCGCTACCCGGTTGTGATTGATCATCGTCTTGCCAACATTTGGAAAGTCAAACATTCAGTCCTATTGGACAAAATGGCGGTGTGGACAAACGTGCCGGGGAAAAATTCGTTAGTCGTCTGCGCGTTCGTTTGTGTCAGCAGCAGCGGGATCATCGCGGTACTCAAGTAAATCTCCCGGCTGACAATTCAACGCCGTGCAAATCGCGTCAAGCGTCGAAAAACGAATCCCTTTGACCTTGCCGGATTTAAGCAGGGACAAGTTTTGCTCGGTGATGTCGATGACCGCGGCAAGCTCTTTTGATTTCATCTTGCGCTGGGCGAGGATCACGTCAAGATTGACAATAATGGCCACTAGATGAACTCCCGATTTTCTTCGGCGAGCCGGCGTCCTTCTTCCATCATGCGCGCCACCAGAAAAAACAGGCCGCACATCAGGATCACCGCCAAATCGTCGTTGGACAGGTTGAGTGTCATCCGATTACCGGTATGGCCGAGCAAATGTATGGCCATGCCGGCACGCACATGCATGGTGGCAAGCGCAAGCAGTTTTGCCAGCAGCAACAGTCCCGAAAACGCGCGCAAATGACCGATTGCCTGACGGGTAAAAAACTCGTTGCGCGCAAAACTCTGCAGCAGTTTGTCTAGCCGCACAAATGCCCAGACCAGTACGATTAGGTAAGGTAGGCTGATCGCACTCAATTGCAACCGCTGTGCCGTGGTCAGTTTGGCCATGACATCGGAAGACACACCTGCCAGGTGCAGCCGCATCACGTGTATATGGCTACCCCCGGATATCTCTGGTAGCAGCCAGCTAAACAGGTAGATCGCCAGAACGCTGAAGATAAACAGGGCGCTTGCCAACCGCAGCCATCGGCACATGCGTTGAATTGAGGATTGATTTTCTGTAGTCATCGTTATTTCGTATAAAATGATTGTAAAACAATAAGAAATATATATAATACGAACATCATACGCCTGTTTCAGCATCTCCGGAACAAGCGTTTTTGGCCGCTTTTTTGTCAACCAAGTTGCACAACGCGGGACGTTTGACCATCTTTTCTAGGAGGCAATAATGCAAAGCATGACGCTGGTAATGATGTCGATAATGATGGTGGCGGCAGCGTATGTGCCGGATTTTGATCGCACCGATCGGTCGCAACCAATCAGACTTGCCGACCTCAGAAGTTTTTTTCATGGCGAGGCGCCGCCGCAGCCCAAGGCGCTGCCGCCAAAACGTGTCGCCACCGTCAGCACGGCAGCCGGCGTTGCCGTCGATGCCCAGATCGAGTCGTTTCTCCGTGGGTTCGCCGATGCACTGATGGCGCGTGAGGCAAAACCCCTATTGACGCGACTGTCATCCAAGTACAGCGTTGACAATCTTCCGTCAGGCAAACAGGCCAGCGCTGTTTTTGCGCAAGCCATTGAGCAATTGCCGGGGCCGACCGATATCGTTGTGAAATCGATTGATCGAACCGGCGATGTGCGCAGCGCGAAAGTTGAGATGCGTTTTGGTGCTGATAACGTCAAGACCAAACTATTAAGATTTGATGCTGATGGTCGCTTGTTGTGGTCGGATCTGTTTGCGCTCAAAGTGCAAACAATGGCGGGCTAGCCATGGGAAATACAGCATTGGTAGATCGTCCGATGGCGATGCGGATCTTGTCATCGCCGCGTACAAGCGATGCCATCATTTCTCTCGACGCCGTTGAAAAATCCTATGCATTGCCCAGTGGACGGCCGTTTCATGCGCTGCGTGGTGTGAGTCTTGAGATCCAGCGTGGCGAGTATGTTGCCATATTGGGTCGATCCGGCTCGGGCAAGTCAACACTGCTCAACCTGATTGCCGGATTGGATCGTGCCAGTGCCGGCGCGGTATGTATCGATGGCGCGTTGCTCGCATCGATGAACGAAAACGCGCTGGCAAAATGGCGCGGCGCAAATATCGGCGTGGTATTCCAGTTTTTCCAATTGTTGCCGACACTTTCTGTTGCCGAAAATCTGATGCTGGCCATGGAGTACGTCGA
>JANMNT010000341.1:0-6843 GCA_031368465.1 Burkholderiales bacterium | reverse complement strand
GTCGTTTGATCTACTTGCCGATGATGGCGCGGATTTCACCGAGATTGCGCCACGCACCGGATACATCCATGCCGTAGCCAAAAACAAACCGGTTTGGCACCGACAGCCCGACATATTCCGCCTTCAGCGGCTTCTTTGCATTAATTGCCTCGCCATAATCCTTCACGCAAAACACGGCACAGGCAACACTCAAGGCACCGGTGCGCCGGACCAAATCCACAATCGCGGCAAGCGTGATGCCTTCATCGAGAATGTCGTCCAGAATCAACACATGGCGACCGGCGATATTGTCGCGCGGCGCAACACGCCAGGTCAGTTCCGCGCCCACCTTGGCGTTGCCGTAACGCGACGCCTGCACAATATCAAAGTCGCAGGCAATGTTGAGTTGCGGCAGCAACTGGCCTGTGAACACAACCGCACCGCCCATCACCGACAATATCAACGGATACTTATCGGCATAATCACGATTGATCCCGGCCGCAACGCGCGCTGTTGCCGCATCGACTTCGTCCCGGTTGAACAACAGGTCGGAGTTGGCAAAAATTGCGTTAGCTTCATCAAGATTCATGATCGATACCGGGTCCAAATAAAATACGTTAGTCGGGAAATGCAATGCCTGCGATGGCGCAATCTTGACGTTCGGAAATTGGCGTCAGGTCAGCTTGACGGACTTCAGATGTTTTTTGAATTGTTCGCCGACCTCGGCGTGTTTCATGCCAAAGGCGACTGTCGCCTGCAGGTAACCTATCTTTGAGCCACAATCATAACGTGTCCCGTCAAACTCGTAAGCGAAAACCCTTTCTTTTTTCAGCAGCGCGGCGATACCATCTGTCAGTTGAATTTCCTTACCGACGCCCTGCTGAATTTTTTCGAGTTCGCGGAAAATGGCCGGCGACAATATATAGCGTCCAACCACACTCAACGTTGACGGTGCATTTTCCGGTTTCGGCTTTTCGACAATCGCCGACATACGTGAGACACGTTCGCCGCTTTTTTTCGAGACCGGCTTCGACGCAACAATGCCGTATGACGAAACCTCACTCTTGGGCACTTCAACACAACCAATCACCGATGCCTGATGGGTTTCGTATTGCGCGACCATCTGTCGCATGACCGGTGTTTTTGCGTCAATCAAATCGTCGGCGAGGATCACCGCGAACGGTTCGTCCCCGACCAGATGTTTGGCGCACAACACGGCGTGGCCAAGCCCCATCGCCTCGGGTTGACGGACATACACGTACTGGATGTTTGGTGGCAGCAGATTGCGCACCTCGTGCAGCAGTTTCAGCTTGCCCTTGAGCTGCAACTCCGCCTCGAGTTCATAGGCCTTGTCAAAGTGATCTTCGATGGTGCGCTTGCCGCGCCCCGTGACAAATATCATCTCGGTGATGCCGGCGGCAGCGGCCTCCTCGACCGCGTATTGAATCAGCGGCTTATCGACAATCGGCAGCATTTCTTTGGGGCTGGCTTTGGTCGCCGGCAAGAATCGGGTGCCAAGTCCGGCAACCGGAAATACCGCTTTGGTAATTTTTTTCATTTTCATTGATGTTGTCTCTTGTGGCTTAAAACAGCACAAGCCGCAGACCGAAACGCCGCCTAGTCCAGCATGCTTAAGAAAGTTGATTCGTCCAACACACGCACAGCCAGTTCCGTTGCCTTGTCCAGTTTACTACCCGCCTCGGTACCGGCAACAACAAAATCTGTTTTCTTTGAGACGCTACCGGCGATTTTTGCCCCGCGCGCCTCAAGTTTTTCGCGCGCCTCGTCGCGTGACATTGACTGCAACGTTCCCGTCAACACCACCGTTTTGCCGGCAAACGGCCCGGTGGCAACGTGGTTGGCGATCCCGTCGTGTTCGGCCCATGTCAGTCCGCACGCGCGCAACTGCTCGACCACCTCCCGGTTGTGCGGCTCATCAAAGAACTTGCGCACCGATTGCGCCACCACCGGCCCGACGTCATTGACGTTCTGCAGCGTCTCGAGCGGCGCATCCATGATGCGATCGAGCCTGCCAAACGCCTTGGCCAGGTCTTTGGCAGTGGCTTCACCGACGTGCCGGATGCCCAGCGCAAACAGGAAACGCGCGAGGGTGGTTTTTTTCGAGGCCTCGATGCCCTGCAGCAGATTTTGCGCCGACTTGTCGGCCATACGTTCAAGACCGGCCAACGCATTCAGGCCGAGACGGTACAAGTCGGCGGGTGTGCGCACCAGGTTCTGTTCGACAATCTGTTCGGCCAGCTTGTCACCCAAACCCTCGATATTCATCGCCCGGCGCTGGGCAAAATGCAACACCGCCTGCTTGCGTTGCGCCGGACAAAACAATCCACCCGAACAGCGCGCGATCGCCTCGCCCTCGAGCTTGACGATGGCCGACGCGCATTCCGGACATCTGGTCGGCATGACAAATTCGCGTGCATCCAACGGACGACTGGCAAGAATGACGGATGCCACCTCGGGTATCACGTCGCCCGCGCGACGCACCAGCACGGTATCGCCGATCATCAATCCCTTGCGGCGGATTTCATCTTCGTTATGCAGGGTCGCGTTCGACACCGTCGTGCCACCGACAAACACCGGTTGCAGCCGGGCAACCGGTGTGATCGCGCCGGTGCGTCCAACCTGTACATCGATGCCGAGCAGTACGGTAATCGCTTCTTCCGCCGGAAACTTGTGGGCAATGGCAAAGCGTGGCGCGCGTGACACAAACCCCAGCTGATCTTGTTGCGCGTAACTGTTTACCTTGTACACCACGCCGTCGATATCAAACGGCAGTGACGCGCGCTTGCCGCCAATTTGTTGGAAGTATTGCAGCGCGCCGGCTGCGCCGCGAACCACCGCGCGTTCGCGCGCAACCAGGAATCGCAATTGTTCCAGCGCATCCATTGTTGCACTGTGGGTTGCCGCGGTCGCGACCACATCGGCTCCCTCAATGGCGCCAACCCCGTAGGCAAAAAATGACAGCGGTCGCTTTGCGGTCAATTTGGAATCAAGTTGACGTAGCGAGCCCGCCGCCGCATTGCGCGGATTGACAAAGGTCTTTTCACCGTTGGCCGCCTGCCTGGCATTGAGCCGTTCAAAGTCCTTTTTCTGCATGACCACTTCGCCGCGAACCTCCAACAGAGCCGGCGCGTTGTCGAGGTTGAGCGGAATCGAACGGATGGTCTTCAGGTTCTGCGTGACATCCTCGCCGACCGCACCGTCGCCGCGCGTGGCACCCTGCACAAACTTGCCGTCGACATAGGTAAGCGAAATCGCGAGCCCGTCAAATTTTGGCTCGCAAGCATATTCGATCTCGTCGGCACCCAGCGTCTCGCGGCAGCGCTTGTCAAACGCCGTCACGTCCTCCTCGGAAAACGCGTTGCCGAGCGACAACATCGGCACCCGGTGGCTGACTTCGTTGAATTGATCAAGCGGCGCCGCACCCACGCGCTGGGTGGGCGAATCTTCGGTGGCAAAATCGGGATGGCGCTGCTCAAGCGCAAGCAACTCACTGAACAAAAAATCATATTGCGCATCTGAGATACTCGGCGCATCGAGCACATGATATCGGTACAGGTGCTCTTCTATTTCGCGTTTTAAAACGCCAATGCGCGCCTTTGCGGCGGCTGGCGCAGTTTCGGCCGGGCACATGATTTACGAATACAGCCTGAGCGCAATAGACGATCCCGGCGCAATACCCTTTTGCTGCATCTCCCCGGCAATTCCGTGAATGGTCTCGGCAATGAGTTTTCTACCGTGCGCGGTCAACACCTTTTTGTTGTCGTCAACCACCTCGCCGTGAAGAACATCGGCAAATTGCAGTGCGAGTGCAAACATGCGCTCAAACACGCGGCCGGCCTGCGGTGTACGCGGTACGTCCAACGCAAATGTCAATTGTGTCAGATACGGCTGATCCGAGCGGATGCTGGGCGATTCTGACGGGTTGCCGTTGCGCAGGACAAACAGCAGCCGTCCGTAATCATCTTTTTTGGCGAACTCGCCGGTGGAAAGCGCTTCAAGACCCTGCGCCTCGGCCAGCCCGCGCACCTTGGTTGCCGCAAATGTGACACCACTCTTGCCGATTATGTTCACGGCAATTTCAACATCGGACTCGGCACAAAACGCGTCGATCATTTGCCCCCGGCGTGCGGCATCATTCACATCTTCGCGCTGCGAAACGGCATTGATACCGGCGGCAAAATTTGTCATCGCCTCGTCAAAATTTTGCAACGTTACCGGATCAACCGCACCGCCACGATCAGCCAGTTGCAGACCTGCTCGCAATTCGCGATATTTTTCGTCCAGGGTCGGATCAACCGGCTGCCACAAACCGCCAACCAAGCCTTCCCAGAGAATATTCTTGGCGATCTTTCGTGACTGCGCAATCATTGGCGCGTAACGGTCCGCCTCAAGCGGCGCGTCGGCGAGAATCATGGCAACCGTATCGATCTCGGGATTAATGGCCGGCGCCATTTCGTTTCCAACACTGGCCGCACCGCCAACGGTTTCAGTGCTGGCGAAATCGACCGCGCCCGCACCGCCGCCGATAGGCGCGGTCAATTCATCCAACGCGTCCGCTTCTGCCGCATCGACCAACCGGCCAAATGACGGTTCAACGCGTCCGCCAAACGCCGCGGGCTTATCGACGCCATCTGCGAAAAGTGCGTCTTCACCGTCGCCGCCGCTCTTGGCAAAGACGCGCTCTGCGTGGCGCTTGTATTTGGCCTCCTGCCAACGGTTATAGACGATGACACCGACAATAATGGCGGCGATGATGCCAATCAGCACAAACTGGAAGTCAGAGATCATTGTGTGCCTTCAATGGATGGGCCGGTAGAAACAACGGGCAGGCTGGCCGCAATGTCAGCGATAAAACCCGATATTCGGCGGGCTTTTTCAGCCATTTTTGCCCCAAACGCCTCATCTACATTGCCTTTTCAATTCTAGTTTGCCGACGGCCGATTCCAGCGATCACCCGAAACGAATTGCGTGCCTGTCCGGTCTCCAAACAACACCGCCTGACTTTAACCGGAAATTTGCCCAGCGTACGTCTATGCAGCAACCGCCTGCGGGGCGGCGGCAAACTTCTTGGCCGCCTCGATATCGACTTCGACAATCCGTGAACAGCCCGGCTCATTCATGGTGACGCCGACCAGTTGCTCGCCCATTTCCATTGTCACCTTGTTGTGGGTGATGAACAAGAACTGTGTTGAGGCGGACATCTTTTTGACCAGTTCGCAAAAACGGTCGGTATTGGAGTCGTCGAGCGGTGCATCGACCTCATCCAACAGACAAAACGGTGCCGTATTCAAACGAAAAAATGATAACACAAGCGACAGCGCCGTCAGCGCCTTTTCACCGCCAGACAACAACTGGATCGATGTGTTTTTCTTGCCGGGCGGCTGGGCAAACACTTGCACGCCCGCGTCGAGAATTTCTTCGCCGGTCAAACGCAGGTATGCGTTGCCACCGCCGAACAACGACGGAAACAACTCCATAAAGTTCTTATTCACAATATCAAACGTTGCCTGCAACATGTCGCGCGTTTCACGGTCAATGCGCTTGATTGCCGACTCGAGTGTCTCGACCGCTTCTTTCAGGTCGGCCGACTGTGCATCAAGAAACTCCTTGCGCACACTCGCCTGCTCGAGTTCCTGTAGCGCCGCCATGTTCACCGCGCCGAGTGCGGCAATATCCTGATTCAAGCGGTTGATCTCAGCCTGGTATGCGGTTGACCGGGTCTTTTTTTCGACCGTCTCGGCAAGTTCCTCGAGATTGCCGCCGTTGTCGCGTAATTGCTGCGCAAATGTTTCCTCGTTGATGCGCGCCTCCTGCTCCTTCATGCGCAACTCGGTCATCTTGTCGCGCAGCGGCTGCAGGCTTTGTTCGATGGCATGGCGCTGGTCGTCGAGCTCACGCAATTTGCCGGACGCGGAATCCATTGCGTTGCGTGCCGCCGCAAGTGATTTTTCCTTTTCGAGCCGCAGATTGAGTGCCTGCTGCAAACGTTCGCGAATATTGCCTTCCTGCAAGCCGTCGAGTTCGGCCACCAGCGACGCGCGGCTTGACGTTACCGCGTCCCAACGATTGGCAAGTTGCCCGACCATGTCGGTGAGTGATTTGATTTTGTCGTGACACGAGCGCTCGAAATAATTGGCCTCTTGTGCACCGCGCTCTGCCGCATTCACACGTTCGCGCGCGTCGGTCAGCGCCCGCTCTGCTTCGCGCTGCTTGTCTTCAAGCGCCATCAGTCGGTCGGTGATTTCCGAGATTTTGTTGCCGCCCTCTTCCAGCGCCGCTTGGGCGGCCGCCATTTCGCCGCGCTCCTGTTCGATTTCGCTGTCAATAATGGTCGTTTCTTCACGAATGGCACCGCGCCGACCCTCTGCCTGCGCAATCGCTTGTGAAAGTTTTAGCGCCTCCATCTGCAGGTTGTGCTCGCGATTTTTTGTCTCCTGCTGCTGCAAACGCAATTGCCGCAACGATTCCTGTGTGTCGGTCAAACCCAGTTCGATTTCTTTTTGGATTGCCTCGATCGCGTGGCGTGCCTCGATTTTTGCCGGCAGGTCTGCTTTCAACGATTCGATTTCACGCTGGCGCTGCAACACGCCGTGCAATTCCGATTGCGGACCGTGGAAGGTCACGCCGTGCTGCGAATAAAGGTGGCCATTGGCCGTCACCAGAATCGCGCCGAACGGCAACGCCGCCATCTTGGCACGCGCTTCAGCTTCATTTTCCAACACAAAAATATTGGCGAGGCATTCGTGGACAAACGGCAACACACCCGGTGCATCGGAAGTGACCATGGTTGAAAGCCGCGCCAAACCATGGGTGTCGGGCGTCTTGTTGTTGCCGTTCTCGAGG
>JANMNT010000335.1:0-3381 GCA_031368465.1 Burkholderiales bacterium | reverse complement strand
TTCAAGGCGAAGGGCGTTGAAGAAATCTGGTGCGTTTCGGTGAATGATCCGTTTGTCATGGGCGAATCGGCAAAACACCAGCACGCCGAAGGCAAAGTCCGTATGTTTGGTGACGGCTCGGCGACATGGACAAAAGCACTTGGTCTCGAGCTCGATCTCTCCGCAAAAAATTTCGGTATGCGCATGCAGCGCTGCGCGATGGTTGTCGACAACGGCGTGGTCAAAGTCGTCAATGTCGAAGGGCCGGGAAAATTTGAAGTATCGAACGCCGAGACAATGTTGGCGGCGGTTTAAGTACGCCTCATTGTGAATACGTCGTCCCTGTCTTCAAAATCGTCATTGGCGCGAAGGTTTTTGCATGTTGGCGGTAACCATCGTATGTAGGGCGGCTTTTCCCCGCAAATAAATTCATCGTGACCAATCCCACAATTTTTATCGACGGCGAACACGGTACCACCGGCCTGCTGATCCGTGAGCTGTTGCTCGCGCGCGGCGGAATCGACGTCGTCAGTATTGCGCCGGAAAAACGTAAAGACCTTGCCGAACGCAAGCGGCTGCTAAATGCGGTTGATCTCGCGGTGTTGTGTCTGCCGGACGACGCGGCGCGCGAGTCAGTTGCGATGATTGACAACAACCACACGCGTATTGTTGATGCATCTACCGCACACCGTGTTTTGCCCGACTGGACGTTTGGATTTCCGGAGTTGGATCAACAACAATCGCAACGTATTCGCCAGTCGCGTCGCGTCGCCAACCCGGGGTGTTGGTCCACCTGCTTCATCGCGTTGGTAAGGCCGCTCGTCGACGCCGGCATCATTCCGGCGGATTTTCCCATCACCACCTGGGGTGTCTCCGGTTATTCGGGTGGTGGACGCCAAATGATCGAAGCCTTCGAGGCGCAAT
This sequence comes from Burkholderiales bacterium, assembly GCA_031368465.1. GTDB lineage: Bacteria > Pseudomonadota > Gammaproteobacteria > Burkholderiales > Usitatibacteraceae > UKL13-2. Next base: position 2,478 of record JANMNT010000335.1, on the reverse strand, counting down.
CGAACAAAACCAGTTTCATCGCCTACGGCCTGAAACTTGCGCATAAACATCTGCCGGAAATGCAGAAATACACCGGCCTGGCGCATGCTCCATTGTTCACGCCATCGGTCGGCAATTTTCGTCAGGGTATGCTGGTGGAAGTCCCGCTGAATTTGTGGGCGCTGCCGAAAAATATTTCCGGACAGGCATTACGTGATGCGCTCGCCGCGTATTACGCCGGCCACAAAACCATTGACGTCAAACCTTATGCGTCAGAGCCGCCGGCAGAGATCAACCCGGAAGCGATAAACGACACCAATCTGCTAGAGCTGTTTGTGTTTGACAATCACGCGGCCGAACAAGCCATCCTGATGGCACGGCTGGACAATCTCGGCAAGGGTGCGGGGCGTGCCGCGCTGCAGAATATTGAGCTGATGTTGGCGCTCGCCTAGACGAATGAAGCACGCGGGTGCCGAAACTCTCAAGGCGCTTGAAGTTGTACTGAATCAGATTCGCCAAATACCGGGGCTGATTGAAAAGAAGCCGGGAGTCTTTTACCGAAAGTCCGGTGCATATCTGCACTTTCACGAAGACGCTGCCGGTATTTTTGCAGACGTCAAACTTGATCGCGCGACATCTACCCGCCTGGCTGTCAACACATCGAAACAGCAGGCCATCTTGCTCACGGCGGTGAGAAAAAATTGCCTGTAACTGGTGGCGCACAAGGGATCTGCATGGGCTTCGACTGCTGATGCCGAGCCAATTGGTATGGGTTCAGCCGATCAGCTCTTAAGATCGACAATCACCGGCGTGTGATCCGATGGCCGTTCTAATTTGCGCGGCTCCACATCAATCACGGCGCTTGTTGTCGATTCGGCGAGCCCCTTGGTGAGCAGAATGTGATCAATCCGCAAACCGAGATTGCGCTTGAAGCCATTCATGCGGTAATCCCACCATGTAAAACTTTTGTCCGGCTGGTCAAATAGGCGAAAGCCGTCGGCAAGACCAAGATCAATCAAGCCGCGAAAATGTTCGCGCTCGGCATCGGTGCATAGTACCTGTCCCGCCCATGCGGCAGGGTCATGCACGTCGCGGTCTTCCGGGGCGATATTGTAGTCACCCAATAGGGCGACGTCGCCATAAGTTGTGATGGCGTCTTTCATATAGGCGTTGAGCGCGGTCAGCCACCGTAATTTGTATTGATACTTGTCTGACTCGACGGTTTGTCCGTTGACAATATAAGCATTCACAATACGCACACCATTGATGGTGGCGGCAATCAACCGTCTCTGCGGGTCGTCAAAACCGGCCATGTCCTTGACAACATCTTCCGGCTTGGCGCGAGACAGTATCGCCACACCGTTGTAGGTTTTTTGCCCGTTAAACGCCGCAAAGTAACCCGCCTCCTCAATCGCCTCGAGCGGAAACTTCGCGTCTTCAAGCTTGAGCTCCTGCAAACACAACACGTCGACCGGTGAAGTCTTCAGCCATGCCAACACATGTGGCAGCCGCACGTTGAGTGAATTCACATTCCACGTGGCGATTTTCATAAACGGCAACGCATCAAGATCACTACGCGGCCAACTTCATGCCGTTATGGCGCAGCAAATGTTCGATCTGTGGCTTGCGACCGCGAAATGCAATGAAGGATTCCATGGCGCCGCGACTGCCGCCGCGCGACAAAACTTCGCGACGAAAACGTGCGCCGGTGTCGCTGTTCAGGACGCCGGTTTCTTCAAACGCCGCATAGGCATCGGCTGACAGCACTTCCGCCCATTTATAGCTGTAATAGCCGGCCGCATAGCCGCCGCCGAAAATATGACCAAACGAATGTGGCATGCGGTTAAAGTGCGGATAGTCAATTACCGCGACTGCGGCACGCACTTTGGTCGCCAGGTCGAGAATGCTTTCGTTGGCCACATCAAAATTGGTGTGGGCGTGCATATCGAGCAGGGCAAACTCAAGCTGGCGGACAAATCCCATGCCGCCCTGGAAATTTTTGGCGGCGATCATTTTGTCGAACAGCGATCTTGGCAGTGGCGCACCGGTATCAACATGGGATGTCATATGTTGCAACACGTCCCACTCCCAGCAGAAATTTTCCATAAATTGTGAAGGCAGTTCGACCGCATCCCATTCGACGCCGTTGATGCCGGAAACGCCCAACTCATCGACTTCGGTCAGCAACTGGTGCAGCCCGTGACCGAACTCATGAAACAAGGTGATGACATCGTCGTGGGTAAACAGCGCGGGGCGCGGCTGGCCATCGCGTTCGACCGGTGCGGGAAAATTGCATGTCATGAAGGCAACCGGGTGTTGCACGCGGCCGTCGATTTTGCGGCGGTTGATCGCGTCGTCCATCCACGCACCACCACGTTTGTTGTCGCGTGCGTAGAGATCAAAATAGAACTGGCCGATCACCTGCCCGGCGCCATCCAGAACGTCAAAAAACGAAACGTCCTTATGCCATGATTCTGCTGACGATTTGACAAACCGCAC
>JANMNT010000328.1:0-1802 GCA_031368465.1 Burkholderiales bacterium | reverse complement strand
CATCGAACTGACAATGTTGGCTGCCTCGATCGGGACGTCATACGTGATCACCTGGCCTGAATCGTATGAATTAACCACCAGGCGGTCAAAGCCGAGTAACTCAGCCAGCCGGTTTCGATTTAATGGCCACGCGGAATTGGCCAAAACCGCGGTGCCCATCGGGCTCAAATTCAAGCGAGCGTACAACTCACGAATGCGCTGACTGTCGCGTGCAAATGAATCGGCAAACGCCAGCAAATAGTGCGCGTAGCTGATCGGCTGCGCTTGCACACCGTTGGTATAGGCCGGAATGAGTGTATCGACATTACGCGCGGCAATCTCGAGCATCGCCTTGCGCGCCTCGAGCAGCGCGGCGGCGGTATCGAGCATCTCGGTTCGTAGCCGCATCACCCGTACCGACGCCAACATGTCCTGACGACTGCGTCCGGCGTGGATCAACGTGGCGTCAGGCCCGGCTTTGTCTGAAATGATTTTTTCGATCTGCAACACATCGGTCGGACGCTTGCCGCCCGGCTGGTCGGCCTGTGCGATCGAGTGGGCCACGCCTTCGGCGATTTGCCGCGAAAGGTTTTTCGGGACAACCCCCTCCTCAACCACCATCACCGTGGTTGCCATATTGATGCGCCCCAGCCAATAGAACTGGTCCTGCGCCTTGGCAAGTGCGCTGGTGGCATCCTTGGCCGAAAGGCCGCGCAGCTTATCAGCCTCAGCCTGACACTCAGCGGTGGTGCGGCAGGCCGTGTCGCGGATATCGGCGGCAAAGGCGCAGGCGGCGGACAGCGTCAGCCCAAGTGCGCAAAGAATTTTTGTTTTTGATGTCATCACATTCTCCAGATGTATGTACAACGGCCGATATGGCATTGGCCGGAACGGCCGGGCATTCAAGATTTGTGGAAATCCGCCGAAACAGGACAGACAGGCACCGATGGTCGTTGTTCGGCAGCCACACATTCCCTCTTACGGTATCCGGAGTATAAACAAATGCTGGCGCCAATTGACCCCGAAAATGAACACGACAGGCTGTCTGCTTTGCAGTCACTGAACATTCTCGACTCGCTTCCAGAAGAGCGGTTTGACAGACTCACAAGGCTTGCCAAGCGCTTGTTTGGTGTGCCGATTGCGGTCGTCAGCCTGGTTGACGCAAATCGTCAATGGTTCAAGTCTTGTGTCGGCCTGGCTGCAACCGGTACACCGCGGGATGTCTCGTTTTGTGGCCACGCCATCCTCAATGACGGCATCATGCAGATTGAAGATGCCCGGAGCGACGAACGCTTCAGCGATAATCCGCTGGTCACCGGTGCGCCTCACATCCGTTTTTATGCCGGCTGTCCGCTGCGCATTACCGGCGGATACAAAATCGGTACCCTGTGTTTGATCGACACGGTGCCACGTGTGCTCGACGACGAGGAGTGCAGCCTGCTGCAGGATCTGGCCAGAATGGTCGAACAAGAATTATCAGCCGTGCAGCAGGCGACCATGGACGAACTGACCACGTTGTCCAACCGCCGCGGCTTTGAATCATTGGCTCAGCACTCACTCAACACCTGCAAACGCGTCGAGGTGCCGGCATCGTTATTATTTTTTGATCTCAACAAGTTCAAGCAGATTAACGATCACTACGGCCACGCCGAGGGCGACGTTGCGCTAAAAACGTTTGCCGATGTGTTGCGCATGCAACTGCGCGAGAGTGATGTCATCGGCCGTCTGGGTGGTGATGAATTTGTCGCGCTGTTGACCGGTCTCAATGGCTTCAGCGCCGGTGAAATTGTCGATCGTCTGCAACAGGCACTCGCCGAGGTGGG
>JANMNT010000198.1:0-1610 GCA_031368465.1 Burkholderiales bacterium | reverse complement strand
CATTGGGCACCGGAATAAATCCGGGGTGACAAGCTGTATGTCGTTTTCGCCACGTCACATTGGGCCCCGGAATGAATCCGGGGTGACGAGCTCTATGTCGTTTTCGACACATCACATTGAACCGCGGAATAGATCCGGGGTGACAAGCTCTATTTCGTTTTCGCCACGTCACATTGGGCCCCGGAATAAATCCGGGGTGACAAGTTTTATCGTCGTGCGATGTCGGTCACACACCTATTGCCTGCACCTCTTGCGTTCCCAAGTTAGCGCACCGGACATTTTGATGATTTGATGTTTTTGGCCGGCAAGGCAATACTGCTCATCATTCGTCGCCACTTAGAATGTTGAACATTCGAGGAGCCGCAAAGCGCAATGATGTCCGTCTGCATCAAAAGAATATGGCTGAGCCTGCTTCTCGCGGGATTGCTGCCCTGCGCGCAGGCGCTGACATTCGATATCAAACCGGTCAAGTTAAGCGCTGAGCAGCGTGCATCCTTGAAGCGCTTTCTCGACAACGCGTCGCCCAATTTGTTCTTTGATTGGAAGTCACTCGAGGCGCGTCGCAATTCCATCGACCGCGCGCGCCAGCCGTTGACGGTCACGTTGAGTACCGTGCCGGCGTTGACGGCGTCAGGTATTTGCCGAAGCGAAAAACACCATTTTGATCTTGAAACCGCCGCCACACGTGCAGGTGCACCCGCACCCGGCAAAGGACACTGGCACGCGAACGACGACTTGACCCGCCTTCAAGCGTGGCCCCCGAACGGCGCGGATTGTTCCGACGTTTCCTCGCCGATCAGTGTTGCCAAATCATTAACCGACGCGGAATTTCTGTTCATCGAACGAGAAAAAAATGCACTGCGAAGCCGGGCCGCGCAAGTCATCGGCGGGAGCGATTGCGCGCGTGTCCGGTACTGCGAAGTGACGCTGCGTCGCATCAATCGAGCAAGTCAGGAGAACCCAACTCGCATCCTCACCACGCTCACCTTTTCTCCGGAGAAACCAGGCCCCGCGTGCCTTTATGTGATGGAGGTTTCATTTGTCGGGCCCGTGGACGCGTTGGTGCCGCATGGGGCAAGTTGCCCGACACCGTCACAAAGACCGTAGCAATCAAAATCAATGAAGCCGGGGCGATATTTTCAGCGCCCTGACGAGACGCAAACCCGGCCGCCTTGATTGCGCACAGAAAAAATTCAGCGGCGCGGTCGCGTCGCAGCGACCGCAACGGCAGTGCGACTAGGCAATTTCCTTGATCGTCTTTGTCCCGCCGTTCGCACGGACGGATTCAATGCCTTTGTCGCGCGCAGAAGCGCTACTGTACATCTCACTGGTGCCGATGGTCAGCCTGTTTGCCGCATTCAACACAAAATATACGGAATCATCCTTGGCAACTTTTCGCTCGAACCTTTCATCGAGTGGTGAGTTTGCCTGCACCGACACAATGCCGTCTTGTGCGCCGTCTTTGGCAGCATAAATCTGGCTCGTCAGGATTGTTTCGTTATTTCCGGCCTTGAGATTAAACATGTAACCGTTTTCGCCAGATCGCTTCAGTTCGTAGTAACCCGCCATGTTGGACCTCGATATGTAGAGAGATGGAAAAGCAATACCGC
>JANMNT010000310.1:0-5987 GCA_031368465.1 Burkholderiales bacterium | reverse complement strand
CGAGAACAGCATGTCTCTTGCGGCTTCGGCTACCTTGTCATATGCGGCCGGCCAAACGTAAGAGCCATCCGCCCCCGCCCAGAACGAATAACTAAAGCCGGGCATATTCATGATGAAGATGCCAAGCAGCGCAAAACCTCTCACGACGTCAAGCGTCGTGATGCGTTCGGACGCCGATATCGGTACCGCGTTGGACTGATTCATGATGTTCTCCCTTTTCAAACTTCCGCATCCAGCGGATCAGACGTCCTTCCCCAAAACAAGTATTGCAGCTTTCGAATAATCTTGTTCTGTCCACAAATCGTTCGTTTTCTTCGAGATCAGCCTGGGCATGATAAACGTCTTCGCTAACGCGTTGATCTAAATTGCGGCACAATCGTAATTCCCGCCACGCACCCGGAATCAATATGACGATACGCCTAGTTCTCGCCGCCGCCGCGGCCACTACCACCATGTCTTTGCTGGCGACCAGCGCCGCGTTCGCTGAAGCGCGTTTGATTGTGTTAAACAAACAAGCGAACACAGCCGTCATTGTTGATCCCGTCTCGCTAAAGCTGCTCGCGACAGTGGGCACCGGCGACGGTCCGCACGAAGCAGTAGTGTCGGTCAATGGCAAGTTGGCCATTGTCGCCAACTATGGCGCGCAAACGCCTGGCAACTCGTTGTCGATCATCGACATTGATGGCGCAAAGGAGGTAAAGCGCATTGACCTTGGCGCACTGCGACGGCCACACGGCATGCAACTGGTCGGCGGAAAGGTTTATTTCACCTCTGAAGTCGCGCGTGCCGTGGCGCGCCTTGACGTGGCCACCGAAAGCGTCGATTGGATCATGGGCACCGGCGCCTCATCGACGCACATGCTGGCTGTCACCGCCGATGGCAAGCGGCTCTACACCAGCAACATTGGCTCCAACGACGTCACCGCCATTAGGCTGGATGGCGCGCCCAATCGCGCCAATATCACGCAAATTGCCGTCGGCGCGCAGCCCGAGGCAATCGATGTGTCGCCCGATGGGATGGAACTGTGGGTCGGCCAAAACGCGGACGGTGGAATTTCGATCGTCGATACCGCCACCAATAAGGTCAAAGAGAGTTTTAAAGTCGGTGCGTTGCCGATTCGCCTGAAGTTCAGCCCAAACGGCAAACTGGTGTTGGTCTCTGACCCACGCGGCGGCGGCACCAGTACCGACGCGAACAATCTCACGGCCCTGCAGGCATTGAGCCCCACCGCCGGTGAGGTGTTGGTGGTGGATGTGTCCACGCGCAAGACCATTAAACGCATCGCGATGCCGGGTGTACCGTTGGGCATCCAGTTTGCCGCCGACGGCAAGCGCGCCTATATCTCGCGCACGCTGGCCAAACGCGTTGATGTGATCGACATGGAAAAGCTGGAAGTGGTTGGCTCGGTCGAAACCGGCAATGGGCCGGATGGGTTGGCGTGGCGGGGCGACATTGCTGGTGATGCGAAACGGCGGTAGTTGCAGCTGGGTGGAACCCTGCACCTTTGTTGGTCAGTAATACGAATAGCGCCGTCATCCCAGCGAACAACCACAAGAGTTGCGCCGGGCTGGAATCCAGCCCGGCGTATTTTTCAAGTCTTGGAACGGACTGGGTCCCAGCGCAGTTACGTAAATGCGCTGGGACGACGAAGTTGATCAGCAGGGGCGACGAAGCTAATCAGCTGGGACGACGAGGTAGTTGCGCAGGACAACGGTCGCCAAAGGCCACGCGAGCAGCGATTTTTACTTGCGAATACAATTCCCATCGCCGGCCACCAAAAGGGACGGCCGCACCCTGCCACAGGCGGCAGGGCAAACAAAATCCCACAAGGAGGAAAGATGAGCGCAATTGCACAACTTTGGATTCCCATTCTGGTCACCGCTGTATTGATTTTTGTCGCCAGCTCGCTGATTCACATGGTGTTCAAGTGGCATAACGCGGACTACCGCCAACTGGCAAACGAAGATGATGTTCGCGCCGCCGTACGCACCGCCTCACCCGCACCGGGGCAATACGTGATTCCCTATTGCGCCGACATGAAGGAAATGGGTGGCGAAGTGATGATGAAAAAATTCGCCGAAGGCCCGGTGGCGTTTGTGACGGTGCGCAAGAACGGCCCGCCGGAAATGGGCGCGACGTTTGTCATGTGGTTTGCGTTTACTGTTGCTGTGGCGGCATTTGCCGGTTGGCTGGCGATGACAGCCTATTCGGGCAAAACCAATGCCAACATGGCGGGGCAGATGGTTGGCCTTGTCAGTTTTATTGCATACGGCGGCGGCAGCGTCCCACTGGGTATTTGGATGGGCAAACCGTGGAGCAGTGTGACCAAGGATCTGCTCGACGCGGTGATCTATGGCGTGATCAGCGGCTTGGTGTTTATGTGGCTATGGCCCTGAACGCCTGCCGCCGCTTAGTAACCCCGGTTGTCGCCGACGTTGGTGTCGGTTACATACGATTCGACTCGTGTTAGATTCGCAGGGTGCGGGCATTGCATTCCGCTTCCCCTTAAATCTTTCAGGAGCCCGTTATGATCGGCTACACCATTTTAGGCACCAACGATTTGCCACGTGCACGCGTCTTCTACGACGCATTGTGGGCGGAAATGGGCATCACCCGCTTGATGGAATTCGGCAGCCGCGGCTCCGGCTGGGCGCCCTCCATGGACAAGCCGATGTTTTGTATCATGACGCCGTACGACGGCCGCCCGGCGACAGTCGGCAATGGCGTCATGGTCGGTATCACAGCGGATTCGCGTGCCATGGTCGATCGTGTGTATAAAAAGGCGCTCGAACTCGGTGGTACCGACGAGGGTGCGCCCGGCCTGCGTGCCGAGGGCGGTGACGGCTTTTATGTCGCCTACTTTCGCGATCTTGACGGTAACAAACTCGACGTATTTTTCTACAGTTGAGTTGCATTCATTAGCGGCGTCCGTTCCCCTTGCAGAGAAACGCAAATCAAGGGGATTGGCACCGCTCTTTTTAAAATGCGGAGGCACCGCCTCCGACGCGCGTTTTTCCTGACAGCCAAACCCATGCAAACCCTCTCGGCGCTTCTCAATAGCCACCGCTCGATTCGTCAATACAAGCCCGATGCCATCCCGCAGCAAATGATCGAACAGGTGTGCGGCGATGCATTCGCCGGCACCTCGTCATCGGGAAATTTGAACAGTGCAACAATGATCCTGACGCGCGATGTCGAGCGCAAGGCCAAGCTCTACAAGATGCACTTTGAGCAGGAGATGGTGTTGCAAGCGCCGCTGTTGATCACGTTTTGCGCTGATTGGCACCGGACGCGTGAGTGGCTGGCTGCGCGCGAGGCACGCGATGGCTTCAATAATTTGATCGGGTACCACGTTGCCGCGTTCGACGCGATATTGCTTTCCCAAAGTGTGGCGCTGGGATTTGAAGCGCATGGTCTCGGCATTTGTTATATGGGCACCACGCTGCACGCTATGCGCGAGATCGGCGAACTGCTTGAATTGCCAGATACCTGTGTGCCAGTCACCACCATTGTGGTCGGCTACCCGGACGAAAATCCGCCCAAGCGTGACCGGCTTCCGCTCGATGGGGTATTGCATGACGAACGCTATCAACCGATCAATGCCGCATCTATCGAGACCATTTTTGCCAAACGCGAAAAAGCCGGTTGGGATCGTTATATGTCCACGCCCCGCTTGAAAGCGATAATTGAAGAACACGGCATACGCTCGCTGGCTGAGTTCTACACCAGCAAAGTGAAATACGACCCGGACCAATTTCGAATTGACTCGGATAAGCAGCGTGCGCTGCTGGAAGAAAAACACTTTCTGCCATAGCCAGAGCAGGACGACACCCCTTTACTGTAACCGACAGCCACCAAAGCAGAATGCGGTGTATTCTTCGCTGCAAATTCGTTCAACCCACCGACCCAATGAAAACAAACCTCCGCGTCACCGTTGCGCTTGCCGCACTTTTCCTTTTTCTTTTTGCACCCGCAGTCACAATCGCCAAGACGCCCGCCACACCGGCGGCGATGAATGCAATCTATGCCGCGTATTGGGAAGAAAATCTGCAGGCCAGCCCACTGTTGGCCACACGCATTGGCGACAATCGTTTTAATGATCGTCTCGGTGCGGTGACGTCCGCCGAGAGCAGGGCAACCACCAAACGTATCGCGGACAAGTATCTCGCGCGCACCGCGGAATTTGATCCTGCCGGGTTGCCCGCTGATGATCGGATCAGCTACGATCTGCTGCGTTATAACTTGCAGCGATCCCTGGAAGCGCTGACCTACCCATCGCACCTCGTACCAATCAATCAAATGTTTGGTACGCACCTGGCGTTTGCGCAGCTCGCGTCGGGTCGTGCGGCGCAGCCATTTCGGAGCGTGAAGGATTACGAAAACTGGCTCGCGCGTGCGGCGTCAATCCCGGCCGTCATCGACGGTTGGATCGTTGATATGCGCGATGGCATAAAACAGGGCGTGGTATTGCCAAAGGCGCTGGTGCGACCGATGTTGCCGCAAATTGAAAATCTGAGTCCCGATGATCTTAATAAGAATGTCTACATGTCGCCGGTGCAAAAATTTCCGGCGGGTGTGGGCGAAAGTGACCAGAAACGACTCACCGCCGCCTATACGGCATTGGTTCGGGAGCAGATTGCACCAGCCCACCGTCGATTGCTGGTTTTTTTGCGCGATACCTATTTGCCCGCCGCCAGGGATAGCGTCGGGCTGTCGGCATCGCCCAACGGCCAGGCGTGGTACGCCTTTCAGGCACGTAGTTCGACCACCACCGATCTGAGCCCGGGCGCCATTCATCAAATCGGGCTCGCCGAGGTTGCGCGTATTCGCACGCTGTTTGAGGGGAGCAAAACACGGGTCGGATTCAAGGGTTCGCTCGGCGAGTTTCTTGCCCATCTCAATGCCGCGCCCGAATTACGTTTCAAAACGCGCGAGGAAATCCAGGCTGCCTATGAAGCACTGCGCCCGCGCGTGGATGCCAAGATACCGGCATTTTTTGGCCGTGTGCCGAAAACGCCGTTTGAGATCCGGCCGGTTGAGGCGTTCCGTGAGGTCGCGTTCGCACCGGCGGCGTATTCAAGCGGGTTGGCGGATGGCTCGCGCCCGGGCATCTTTTATTTCAACGCCTATCAACCTGAAACCCGCACCCACTTCACCACCACCGCCTACTACGTACATGAGGCGATACCCGGCCATCACTTTGAAAGCAGTCTTTCATCCGAACATCCGTCGTTGCCGGCGTTTCGTCGGTTCGGCGGCAGCACCGCCTACAGCGAAGGGTGGGGACTCTACAGTGAATTGCTGGGCGAAGAGATGGGCCTATACGATGACCCGTGGCAATACGTCGGGCGGCTCGCAGCGGAGATTTGGCGCGCCGTGCGTTTGGTGATCGATACCGGCGTGCATGCCAAGGGCTGGACACGCGAGCAATCGATTGCTTACTTCATCGCGAACGTGCCGCAAGGAGAAGGTGTGGCGATCCAGGAGGTCGAGCGCTACATTGCCATCCCCGGTCAGGCGCTCAGCTACAAGATCGGTGAAATCAAGATCCGTGAATTACGCACCCGCGCTGAAAAAGCGCTTGGCAAAAAATTTGATATCCGTGAATTTCACGATGAAATTCTGACGCACGGTTCGGTGCCGCTGAGTGTGCTTGAGGCGGCGGTGAATCGCTGGATTGCGGCAAAGGGCGCGAAATAGCTAGGTGTGTTGAGGCTCTTCGTTCCGACGAAGGACGCGACGTAGGTTGCCTGCACTGAAGCCCGTCGTCCCAGCCTGCGCTGGGATGACGGCGCGGGTGTTGGCCGCACAAGTTTTTGTTGGAATAACGACATGGGAGCTGCCGTCGCAATGGCGACGGGCGCCCTTTGGTGTCACCGCGTAATTTTGGCCGGTGATAGACTGAAACAGTAAATAGAAGATATACGCTTAAAGGAGAAATCGGTGGGGCAAAATATTCAATGGCTGGCGGCATTGGCGTTCGGCGC
>JANMNT010000193.1:0-8005 GCA_031368465.1 Burkholderiales bacterium | reverse complement strand
GTCGCCCTTTCGTGCCAGGGCCACTGCGCGTGCGTAGTGCCACATGGCCTTGACCAGAATGAATTCCTTGCCCGGCTCGGCCAGTGCCAGAATGGTCTCGGGCGTACTGAACTGCACGTGCGAAAAATAAGGCGCCGCCTTGACGGGCTGCATGCCGGCGGCAGTCTTCAGAAATTCGTTGTCGATTGACTTGTCGAGTTTGCCCGCCGCTTCCAAGGCGACTTTGGCATCACCGCCCATTAATGCCGAGACCATCACAAAATGAACGTTGTGGGGGTAATACGCGCCCTTGTAAAGCGGATCACTTGGTGAGTTCTTGAAGTACTTTTCATCGACCGCAATGGCCGCAATGGCCGCAAGATTTGTCGTCAAGGCTTCCTTGTACAAGCCAACTCGGTAATAAATATGTGACGGCATGTGTACGATATGGCCAGCGCCTGGCATCAGTTTGCCAAGTTGACGGGCGTAGGGCAGTGCGCGCTCGGGGCTCGTCGAGGCCTCCACTGCGTGAATGTAATAGTAAATCGCGCCGGGATGCCTTGGGTTGCGCTCCAACACTCGCTCCAGGGCATCAATCAATTCGCCGGTGCGCCCCTTTGGTTTTGCCCCCGCCGCTTCCCAATAGTCCCAGGGCGCGAGGTCCATCAGCGCCTCGGCAAATAGAACCTGGATGTTATCGTCGGTGCGGAAGCGTTTGGCTGCTTCAGTCATCGCGTCTGCGTACGCATTGTCGAGAGCGGCCCGTTCAATCTTTGGGTCATTGGAATAACGCTTGGCGACAGCGCTGATGAGCGCCTTTTCCTTTTCACTCGCACCTGCGGCACGCTCCATGGCCTTTTGCGCGGCTGCGACTGCAGGACTCACCGCTTCAGGAAACATGGGCGCGTTGATGTTGGGGCCCAAGACCAGCGCCTCGCCCCAGAAACACATGGCACACTTCGGGTCGAGCCGTTGTGCCTCGCGAAACGCGCGCGCGGCTTCGGCATGATTGAATGCAAACGTGAGGCGCAAGCCTTGATTGAAGTAGGCCTGCGCCTTGGTGTTGTTGGTTGAGATCGGGTAATGCAGAGTACCGAGATCGCCAAACAACGGCGGGATGTCCTCAGCGGCCTTGGTGGCCGCCGTCGCCTTCTTTGGACGCGGTTGGAACGGCGCTGTTTCGGCCTTGGCAAGAATCAGTTTGGTCAGCAGTGCGGGTGCGCCGCTGGTGCCAGGCGCACAAATGGTGCCGTTGCTGAAAAGGGGATCGAAATAGGTTGATTTGTCATCAACGCCAGCCTGCGTCGGCGCAATGGAGAACGCACCCGCGGTGATCAAGCCAATTGTGGCGGGCCTTAATGTCCGCAGCTTTAACGTCAGCAGCTTTAATTTCATGACGACACCTCTCTAATAGATCAACGTGCTTGTCGCGTCCTGTTGCGTGACGCGCCCGAAATAATGCGCATTCGAAGTCTCCGACGATTCTCATTGCGGCCACAAAGCTTGTCAACGACGAATTTGTTTTGCCCGGCAGAGCCCCGTTGCGGCACGGACTGTCGGCGCGCCAAGGGATCGGGTCGAACAGCGTGAAAGGTTTGCACGCGATTGATTTCCCGTTGCCTTCCACGCGCGCGATCAGAAAATAAAAGTCCTTTATCCACGGCCCTTTTGGGGCATAAATGCCTGAAGTCGCCCGCCAGTCGGCGATTTTGATTTTTGATTCTGCTGCCCGGTCGGCTTCGCGACAAATCAGACTTCCCCACCTGAGGCGCAAACCGTCAATAATGCGGCTATGCCGCGCGCCTCTGCCAAAAAATCCGCCAAAACCACGCCTTCCAAGCCCGCCTCTTCACTCGCGCAAAAGCTGGCGCAGATCGGCCTTCGCAACGAATGGGATTTTACGTTGCATCTGCCGATTCGGTATGAGGATGAAACCCGCATCACGCGTGTTCGTGATGCGATGGCCGGAATCGATTGCCAGGTTGAGGTGGAAATCTTTCATGCCGAGGTGACGTATCGGCCGCGTCGTCAGCTGGTTGTGCAGACGCGTGACGGCGAGGATATTTTGTTTCTGCGCTTTCTGAATTTCTACGGTAGCCAGGTCAAACAAATGGCGGTTGGCAAACGGCTGCGCTTATTCGGTGAAGTGCGGCAGGGATTTTTTGGTGCGGAAATGGTGCACCCGCGTTATCGCGTGGTGGCCGCGGGTGACCCGGTGCCCGAGGCATTGACGCCCGTGTACGGCACCACCGCCGGTGTCTCGCAGGTGGCGATTCGGCGGGTGATTGATCGCGCGCTCGAGGCGCTCGACAGCCAATCACAATTTGATGACTGCCTGCCCGCCAAATTTCGTGCGCAACATCACCTGCAGCCGTTTCGTGAATCGGTGTTCGCGTTGCACCGGCCCGCGCCCTCGGCGTCGCTTTCCAGTCTGGCGGAACGCAGCCACCCCGCTTGGCGGCGCATCAAATTTGACGAGTTGCTGTCACAACAACTGGCGATGAAAAAAGCGCGCGCTGCACGTGACGCCAAGAGTGCCCCGGCGATGACGCCGCGCAACAAAATTACCAAGGCGATGCTGGCGGCGTTGCCGTTTGCTCTCACCGCCGCACAGCGCCGGGCGGCGGGTGAAATTTCTGCCGACTTGCAAAAGACGCACCCGATGCAACGGTTGCTGCAGGGTGACGTCGGCTCGGGTAAGACGGTGGTGGCGGCACTCGCTGCCGCACAAGCCATTGAGAACGGTTTTCAGGTGGCGATGATGGCACCGACCGAAATTCTGGCGGAGCAACACTTTCGCAAACTGTCTGAACTACTCACGCCAATTGGTGTGACCGTGACTTGGCTCACCGGCAGCTTGAAGGCAAAAGAGAAACGTACGGCGATCGCGGCGATTGCGGATGGCACAACGCAGCTTGCCATCGGCACACACGCTTTATTTCAGGACGGCGTGAATTTTGCAAACCTTGGGCTTGCCATCATTGACGAGCAGCATCGGTTCGGCGTCGGCCAACGTCTGGCGTTGCGCGAAAAAGCGGCGGTCGTGGAAGAAGCACATCAGCTCATGATGAGTGCCACGCCGATCCCGCGCACGTTATTGATGAGTTATTTTGCCGACCTCGATGTATCCATTATCGATGAGCTACCGCCCGGACGCACACCGATTACGACCCGTCTGCTGGCTGACAGCCGCCGGGACGAAGTGCTCGAACGTATCCGCGTGGCGTGTCTCGCCGGCGGCCAGGCCTATTGGGTTTGCCCGTTAATTGAAGAGAGCGAGAAGCTGCAACTACAGACGGCTGTTGACACGTTTGAACGCATTTCTGCCGAGTTTCCGGATTTGCGCGTTGGCTTGGTGCACGGCCGCCTGAAACCCGCCGAAAAAAATGCCGTGATGCAGCAGTTTGTCGCCAATGAGATTCAGTTGTTGGTGGCTACCACGGTCATTGAGGTGGGTGTCGATGTGTCCAACGCAACTATCATGGTGATCGAACACGCCGAACGCATGGGGCTCTCCCAATTGCACCAATTGCGCGGGCGGGTCGGGCGCGGGGCAAAACAAAGTGCCTGTGTGCTTTTGTATCAATCGCCGCTGGGTCAGACGGCGCGCGCACGCCTGAAAGTTATCTACGAATCAACCGATGGCTTTGAGATTGCGCGTCAGGATCTCCTTATCCGCGGACCGGGGGAGCATCTGGGTGCGCGTCAATCCGGTGCCCCGCTGCTGCGCTTTGCCGATATTGAACGCGACATTGATTTGCTTGAGGTTGCGCGTGACACCGCCACCGATATGCTGGCGCACCATCAGGCCGACGCGGACAAACATCTGGCGCGCTGGCTGGGTTCGCGCCAACATTACCTGAAGGCTTGACCAGACAACCCATGCGCACCGTCAAACTTTCACAACCCGACGCCTGGCGTCAAATTCCGCCGATGGGGAGCTTGCGACCATGGATCACCGACCGCGATTCACTCACCGCACGCATCGTTGAACACGTGAACAACTTTAATCTGGTGCGGCTGACCCAACATCTCGCACAGCCGAACCCGGATGAGTTTCGCGCGATTGGTTTGCCGGACGGTGTGCTGGCGATGGTGCGTGAGGTGTTGTTGCGTGATGGCGATACACCGCTGGTGTTCGCGCATACCGCCGTCAACCCGCGAGATTTGCGTGGTGCATGGCGCGGGCTTTCAAGGCTCGGTGGCCGGCCGCTTGCCGAAATGCTGTTTCATGATCCGACCGTAATGCGTATGCCGATGGAATATCGCCGACTCAACATCGCACACCCATTGTCGAAAGCCGTGGCGCGGCATACGCAAACGGCGGCATCGCGTTGTTGGGCTCGGCGCAGTGTGTTCCTCAGAGGGGGGCAGCCGTTGCTGGTCACCGAAGTTTTTTTGCCGGCGATTCTGGTCTTGCGATAGATATTGATGGCGATGCCGTTTGTCAAAATTTGCTGTATTGCCTCCATTGCCGAAGCGCAACATGCGGTTGCCGCCGGCGCACATGCCGTCGGGTTAGTGTCCGCCATGCCAAGCGGGCCGGGCGTGATCAGTGAGGCGCTTATCGCTGATATTGCCGGTGCCGTGCCGGGACCAACAAAAACATTTTTGCTGACCGCTGCTTCGACTGCTGCGGCCATCATTGCACAGCACGATCGATGCCGCACCACCACCTTGCAATTGGTTGACTATGTCGCACCGGATGAGATTCTTGCGCTGCGACGTGAACTGCCTTACGTTGAATTGGTGCAGGTGATTCACGTGCGTGACAACCAATCGATCGCCGAGGCAAAGGCGGTCGCACCGCTGGTTGACGCGATCCTGCTGGACTCCGGCAATACGCTGCTGCCGGTGAAAGAGCTTGGTGGTACCGGTCGTGTTCACGATTGGACCATCAGCAGGCAGATTCGTGATGCGGTCAACAAACCCTTGTACCTCGCCGGCGGACTGACACCCGGCAACGTCGCGGCAGCCGCGGCGGCGGTTGAACCATACGGGCTGGATGTTTGTAGCGGCCTGCGCACCAATGGCGCACTCGATGCCGCCAAGGTCGACGCGTTTTTTCGGGCAATTGCCTAACGCTTAAAGTCGTTTAACGACGGGTGGTTTGCGCAAAAAATGCCTGAAACTGCCCGTCGATAAAGCAGTTTTGATTCGCGACATCAACGCCGCAACAGTCCGCCGCACCGTCAGCAAATACCCTGTCCCGCACGAACGGCACCGCATGGGTGAAAATAGCGGCATGAATCCAGTTGCTGCCCCGCGTGTGTCGCGGCTCTCGTTATATCTCAAGTTGATCCGTTTCGATCGGCCGATTGGCACGCTGCTGCTGCTGTGGCCGACCTTGTGGGGCTTGTGGATTGCCGCAAACGGCCGTCCCGATTTGACAATACTGTTGGTGTTTGCCGGCGGCACATTGCTGATGCGCTCTGCGGGCTGCGCGATCAATGATTATGCAGATCGCAGTTTTGATCCGCACGTCGCGCGCACGGCTGAGCGGCCGCTCGCGGCACAATTGATTTCGTCGAAAGAAGCGTTGATGGTTGCCGCGGTGCTGGCGTTTGCCGCGTTTATGCTGGTCGTCGTATTCCTCAATCGACTGACGCTTTTCCTCAGCATCGCCGCCGCACTACTCGCCGCCACCTACCCATTCACCAAGCGGTTTTTTGCCATGCCGCAGGCGTACCTTGGTGTGGCATTTGGCTTTGGTATACCGATGGGGTTCGCGGCAGTGACAGGCGATGTGCCTGCGCTCGCCTGGTGGCTGCTCGCGGCAAACGCGTTATGGACGATTGCCTATGACACCGAATACGCCATGGTTGATCGTGAAGACGATTTGAAATTGGGCCTCAAGACCTCGGCCATATTGTTCGGACGCTTTGACGTCGCCGCGGTGATGTTGTGTTATCTGCTGTCGCTGGTCATCTTGGTCGGCACCGGCAAGGTGGTCGGCCTCGGCTGGCCCTACTGGATCGGGCTGACGGTGGCAGCTGCCATCACGCTCTATCACTATGCGTTGATTCGATCGCGCAATCGTGACCAATGCTTTCGGGCGTTTCTACACAACAACTGGTATGGCGCGGCGGTGTTTGCGGGAATCGCTGCTCACTACGCGTTGGCGTGACTGGTTCGAGCAGGGCGGTGGGAGGCGCGGAGCAGGGCCCCGCTTGCTCGATGCGACCGACGATACGCCGCGGACTTTCGAGAAAACAGAATTGTTCCGTGATTATTCCGGCCAATTTTTAATGTACTGTTTGAGAAGTTGGTTCGACGAGGGCGGCGGGAGGCGCGGAGCAGGGGCCCGCTTGCGGGATGCGACCGACGATACGCCGCAGACCTTCGAGATATTCCCTTCTCTGCTTAAAACTATTCCGGCCAGTTCTTGATGTACTGTTTTAGGAGTTGATTCTCGAAGGTGGCATCCTTGATCGCACTTCTGGCAATGTCGTGAAACGACAGGATGCCGGCGACGACACCATGGGTCATCACGGGGACGTGGGTGATATGCAACTCGGTCATCAACTGGCGCAAATGATCGACCGTGTCATCCGGTTTCGCCGTTGGCGGATTGACTTTCATGACGTGGCGGCATTTTGCCTGCATGATCGCGCCACCACGGGTATTGAGCGCGGCAAGGATTTCACGCAAGGTGATCAGCCCCTGCATATGGTTTTCTTCCATGACGATGACCGAGCTGATCGCTTTTTCATTCATCAATGCGACCGCTTCGGCAACACCGACCTCCGGTCCCACCGTAAACAGCGTTGATGCCGGCGATTGTCTGGCTTTATCCGCGAGGAGTTCGGCAACGCTCATACTCATGGCAAACCTCCAATCAATTTATTTTTACAAGCATAACAAACATGGGAGGCCTGTGGCAGCGGCGCTATTTGATGATGCGCAGGTTGCCGCGCGGCGGACCCCGTGGCCTGTCCGGATCATTACCCTGCTCGCCACTGGCCTCACCATCGGGAACCATCACCGGTGATGGCGTGACGGTTGCGGAATCATCGTGCAGATCTGCGCCGGCGTCATCGGTTGCAGCCGGCGATTTGCGCACCGACTGCAATATCGGCGCAGCCGTATGTACCGCCTGCAATGCGGGGCTCGACGGCACACCAGATAATCCGCTGGTCTCCTGCTCGGGCGCATTTTCCGGCTCAAAGAAATAGCCGCGCCCGTTTTCACGCGCAAATATCGCCTGAACCGCGTAAACAGGAATTGAGATTTCGCGCGATACGCCGTTAAAGCGTGCCGAAAACTGAATCATGTCGTTACCCATGGTCAGGTCGCGCGTCGCCTGCTGGGCGACAGACAAAACGATTTCGCCGTTCTTCACATATTCAATCGGCACACGCACGTTTTGATCAACCTTGACGTTGAGATACGGCGTGAACCCGGCATCATTGCACCATTCAAAAATGGCGCGGATCAGGTAGGGTTTTGTTGAGATTTCAGACATGGCCGGTCGGCGTTTGCAGACGTTGGCGGGGGGGCTTTGTGTGGATTCGATCGCCGTGGCGAGCCGACCGGCGTTGAATTGTTTTCACGTCAGCTCCGCCGATTCGGTATCTTATCGGCGCATCGCCTTTTCGGATGCCGTCATCGAATCGATGAATGCCTGGCGCGAGAACAGACGCTCGGCATATTTGAGCAACGGCGCGGCGGTCTTTGGCATTTCGACCTGGTAGTGATCGAGGCGCCAAAGCAACGGCGCAATCGCAACGTCGAGCATCGAAAATTCATCGCCAAGCATGTGTTTTTGTTTGACAAAAATCGGCGCGAGCTGGATCAGGTTTTCGCGGATGTAAAGCCGCGCCTTTTCAAAAGTCGCCTGTTTGCCGCGCTCGAGCGTGTCAACATGGTTAAAAATCTCATTTTCCATGCGGTACAAAATCAGCCTTGCGCGTGCGCGCATGACAGGGTCGGCGGGCATCAATTGTGGATGCGGGAAACGTTCGTCGATGTACTCGTTGATGATGTTTGATTCGTAAAGAATCAAATCGCGCTCGACCAATACCGG
>JANMNT010000302.1:0-4439 GCA_031368465.1 Burkholderiales bacterium | reverse complement strand
GCGGCGAACAGGCGGCCAATGACACACAAAAAAAGACCAGAGATAAACAGCGCCCGACGGCGGCGGAATGGTTTTTCATGATTGCATCACCGCTGTGTTGCCTTGGCGCACGACGATCCTCTCAGGCGGTTTGGTCGGTCGGTCGCGCCGGATACGCGGCGAATGGTTGCCGGTGACGTAGGCGCTGGCAGGCGCTAACAAACGCACCATCCGGTTCTGCGCGCCGTCCCAATATTCTGCCCGCTCGGGAATAAATTTTAGCAAGGCAAGATTGACCGACGTCGGACCATCCGGGAACCACCGGATCGACGACGAGTTCCACAACTGTGCGATATGTTGACGCTCCACATCAAGTTCGCCATGGCCTGAGATGGACACATAACTGGAGGTCGCCGTTTCCGCGAAGTTTAAATGCAGCAGCGCCAATCGCTTGACGGTCGCCGACCGAAGATCGGCAAAAAACCAAATTGCGCCGAGCCGATCAACGCCTATTGGTGCCATTGGGCGGCTCTTCAGTGTGTTTGTTTCATCCAGACCGGTAAGCATCACATTGGGCATGTGTTTGATGCGCGTCACCAATTGCGCCATCGACGCATTGAGTTGGGTTTCTATGAGCATGTAGGCTGTCCGGTTGATCGACGGTACTTGCGGGTTCACATCAAGATGGATGCAAGAATGCGCCTCCGCCAAACGACTGACTGTACGTTGGCGAACGCAACAAATTACAAATTGTGTTGCGCTCACCTGCGCGGCCAAAAACACAATTGCGCCGGCTGAATTCGGCGTCGATGCAGCCATCACCATTGGTTGGTCGATCGACCAGAACGTGCAACACGGTAAAAATATGCCGAACACGCGACGTGGCAAATGGCGTGGCCGCGCCGGCGAAAGACCTACCGGAGCATCTTGTGGTAAGTGTACTGATCGGATTTGTAACACGAGCATGCAGCAGCCTCAAGTCCGACACGGTCGAGTACGGTCAGATTGCCGCGGTGGTAGGTGATTAACCCGCTGCGTTGTAATTCACCGGCGGCGGTCGTGATGCTGACCCGCCTTACGCCGAGCATGCAGGCGAGAAATTCATGGGTAATGTGAAACTGATCCACCTGCACACGATCTTGGCAAGCCAGCAGCCAGCGCGCCATTCGTTGACCGATCTGGTGGTATCGCAGGCACGCCGAGGCGCCGCCAAGTTGCACCATGCGGACGTAAATATACCGGTTCAAAATTTGCTGCAGGGCGGGCATATTTTTCAGGTCTTTGGCAAACTGCCCTGTTTCGAACCGCCATGCTGATCCCGGCCCCTGTACAAGCGAACGCACCGGCAGCTGGTTGACGCCGAGTGCAACTTGTACGCCAATCATGCCCTCGCGACCCACCATGCCAATTTCAAGACCATGGGTGCCATCGAGCATCGTGACCAATGAGATAAATCCATCGACCGGGAAGTAGACGTCCTGGGTGATTGATTCTGGTTCACACAATACGGCCGGATATGAAAACTCAACGCGATCTCCACCGGCGAGCAGCTTTTCTTTGTCCTTTTGTGGCAGCAGTTCGATCAGGTGGTTCTCTGCGACGATCACAGGCGCACTCCGGCATAAAAGTATTGGCCGACGGATTGCCGTTCTTCAGATTCGCAAAGCACGAATCACACGACACCGACATAGCGGAAGGTCAGTTTGGATGACGTGTGAAAACGTTGCTGTCTGGCACCGCACACAAGG
This sequence comes from Burkholderiales bacterium, assembly GCA_031368465.1. Classification (GTDB taxonomy): domain Bacteria; phylum Pseudomonadota; class Gammaproteobacteria; order Burkholderiales; family Usitatibacteraceae; genus UKL13-2. The sequence goes on along the minus strand of JANMNT010000302.1, from coordinate 2,712 downwards.
TGCCGGAGTTTTGGCCCTGCGGCGTCTATGCCGGATCAGGTGGCAAGCAGGTCTGGCAACAGCCGGTCGTACTCTTGCTTGACTACTCTGTAGCATTCGCAGGTACGGCTTTCGAGCCCGCTACGGTCAACCACAAAGATACGACCGCGTGAATATTGGATCAGTCCGGATTTTTGCAGGCTAAGTGCAGCCTCGGTAACACCCTCGCGCCGCACACCAAGCATGTTTGCAATTAATTCCTGGGTCATCACGAGTTCACTACCTGGCAGCCGGTCAAGACTGAGCAACAGCCAGCGACAAAGCTGCTGATCGAGGCTGTGATGCCGGTTACAAACGGCGGTCTGTGCCATTTGTGTAATGACGGCCTGCGTGTATCGCAGCATCAAGTGCATCACCGGACCGGATGAATTGAATTCGGTTTCCATGGCCAGCGCCTTCAAACGGTAACCTTTGCCGGCACTTTGCACCACCGCGCGACTGGGCGTCGAACCACCACCCATAAAGAGGGCGATCCCCACCACCCCTTCATTACCGACCACGGCAATTTCCGCCGACGCACCATTCTCCATCACATAGAGCAACGAGACGATTGATGTGGTCGGGAAATAGACGTGCTTCAACGTGCCGCCGGACTCATAAAGGACTTGTCCCAGCGGCATGTCGACCAGTTCCAATTGTGATTGCCAACGATCCCATTCGGCTGGTGGCAATGCGGCAAGCAGATGATTTGACTTGGGGTCGGGCTGCGGGTTGGACGACTGCCGGGCTTGTTGGGCTGTTGACATATTAGAGCCCTCGCTTGTAAGTCTGAGCCATTTTAATTGCCCGGTAGGTATGAATCGACGATTATAAACGTTCAGAAAATTGCTGTGTGTGCGGTAACGAACGAAAAAGAACTATTCAGAAAAGCGTGGAAAATGGATGTCAATGCGTCCACTCCGGGGCGCACAACAGCGGCCTGCAGGTACGTCATCGCACAGAACAAAAGCGGTTTCGCGGATAAACTTTTTGCCATAACTATTCAGCATATCTGGTCACCACAACGCTTGATCGCCGGGTGGCAACAACCACGCTCAAGGATGCAAATGGCGCGCGTTACATTAAAAGACCAGCGGCCCGCGCATTGGCCGGACACAATTCGTTATACCGCCGCCGTGCTGATGCTGGTGGCGTTTGTCACATTTCAATGTTCCCGCACATTGTGGCTGTCTGCGATTGGTTTTGCGTTTGCCGGTCTGGCAGTCTGGTTGTTGATCGCTTATCTTTTGCAGCAGCTGGTCGTGGACACTGTGCAGCCGGTCGATGGCTTGACTGACGGCGGCGATCCGTTGCCGGTCGGTTTGCGCGCAATACAAACTTGGATTGGCGCAACAATAATTGTGTTTTTGATCTTCACACCGTTGGCGTTGGTGGCGGGCCTGTGGATTGCCGCTGCTTTTACGTTTGGTTTATTGGCCGGATTTTTCGCCTATGCCGCACAAAGATATGGTTGCCGTCAGACCGTCGGCATCCAACGGCGCGTCACGCTCGAGATGTCGCGCCCGGCTTGATTGTCGATATCCTGATTTTGCCCACAGGGTGGCGGGATAGACGGGTCAAATGAATCCCGCCACCGGCCAAGCAGAACTCGCCAGCATCTATATTGAACGCGGCCTGACGCTCATGGTACTACCTTAGGCCTGTCATCCCGGCGGACAACCACAAGGGTTGCGCCGGGCCGGGATCCAATTTTGGTTGCGTCGTGGCAATGACAGAAATTGGGCCCCGGCCTAAAGCCGGGGAAGGTCAAATGCGGTGTCGCTTCACACTCGCCCATCATCGCACGCAGCCAATCGCGATTCAGCAATATTCCCCGTCACCGGAGAAGTGAAACAGTTTCATCGTTTCACTTCTCCGGTGCCCAAGATTGTTCACGCATCCACCGCAGTCCAAATCAACCTGGCGTCCGGCCTGAAGCCGGGGCGACAGCCTTGCCGTCGGCACCGCGATGGCGGTCACGCCAGCCGCCGGTGCTTGGTTTGGCACCAACGGCTGATCTGCCTTAAGTCTTGCTGCGGATTAGCCGTGCAAACAACGCAGACCGGTGGTTATGACTTGCCGAAACGGATCTTGGCGTCTTTGACGCACTGATCTTTGGTTGCACCAGCCAGCACGTCACATTTTTCAATCGCGACGCTGTAGCCTGCATCACGCTTGTCATCATTTGCGTCTTTGCGTGCATTGGTGATCTTTTTGTCAGCGTTGGCAAGCGTTTTTGTGGTGTCTTTGTCGGCGCTGGTGATGGCTTTTACCGTCTTCATTTGGGCTTTTGCGTCAGCTGTTGCGACGGTGCGGGCTGCTTTGGCTTCTTTGACACAGACGTCCTTTGCATTGCCGGCAAGATCATCACACTTTTCTTTCGCAACGGCATAAGCTGAATCGGCCTTGGCCACTGAAAGGTTGTAGCGATGTTTTGTGGTTGGTACGTTGGTGTTGGTGAGATCGGCCAACGCAACTTTTTCAGTACCCTTGGCTTCGGCTTGGCAAATGTCCTTGGCATTGCCTGAAAGAGAATTACAGGCGGTTTTGGCGGCGGTGTAATCCGTTTGGATTTTTGTCTTGGCGGCCTTGTACTGATCTTTGGTCATGGTGTCGGCGAAACAACCACCGGCGACGGTTAAGGCAACTGCGGCGACAAGTACTTTGATTTTGAGCGATTTCATGCGAACTCCT
>JANMNT010000288.1:0-3270 GCA_031368465.1 Burkholderiales bacterium | reverse complement strand
CCGCGTCGAGTTTGCGAATTGTCACCTGATTCAGGTCCTGGTCGAACAACCAGACACTTTTGCCATCACCCACAATCACCTGCGCCGGCTTTTCATAAACCCAGCGGAATTTTCCCGGGCGCTGGAACTGCAAAACACCCTTCGACGGCGTTGCGGCCTTTCCCTTTGCGTCCGTAACGGTCTGGGTAAAGTCTGCACGTGCCGATTGTGTCGACTGCACAAAGCGGCGGAATTGACCAATGGCATCATTGGTCTGGCCGAACGCCGGTGTGGCAACGGGCAATATGAATAGCGCACAAACCAGAAGACTGTTCTTCATCATTTATTTTTTATCAGGGTAAAAGAAATGCCCGGCAATGAGCGTTAAACGCGCCAGATGAACGTTGCGTGCACCGCGGTCAACAAACTCGACGTGACGCACGGCCTATTGGTCGCTGCGTGTTGGCACCAGGATTTCACGGTTGCCGTTGCCGCCCATGGTTGATACCAAGCCGGCCTTTTCCATATCCTCAAGCAATCGTGCGGCGCGGTTGTAGCCGATGCGCAAATGCCGTTGTACCAACGAAATGGACGCACGTTTGTTTTGCAAAACAATTTGCACCGCCTGATCGTACAGCGGGTCTTTTTCGCCGCCGGCTGCGGCGTCACCGTTGCCGCCGCCCGATGCGTCCGACATCGACTCGTCAGGCGCATCCAAGATGCCCTCGATATACGCCGGTTCGCCCTGCGTCTTGAGCTGTTGAACCACCCGGTGCACTTCGGCATCACTGACAAAAGCGCCGTGCACACGCTGCGGCATGCCGGAGCCGGGTGGCAAATACAACATATCTCCCTGCCCCAACAGTGCTTCCGCACCCTGCTGATCAAGAATGGTTCGTGAATCGATTTTGGATGAGACTTGGAACGCCACCCGCGTCGGTACGTTGGCTTTGATCAGACCGGTGATCACATCAACACTCGGCCGTTGCGTGGCCAGCACCAGATGGATCCCGGATGCGCGCGCTTTTTGCGCGAGACGCGCAATCAGCTCTTCGACTTTTTTGCCGACCACCATCATCATGTCGGCCAGCTCGTCAATCACCACCACAATCAACGGCAATGCCTCAAGAGGCTCGGGCGCGTCCGGCGTCAGCGAAAACGGGTGCGGCAACGGTTCACCCTTTTCCTTCGCTTCCCGTACTTTGGTGTTAAATCCGGCGAGGTTGCGCACACCGACGGCACTCATCAATTTGTAGCGCCGATCCATTTCCGCCACACACCAGTTGAGTGCATAGCCGGCGTGCCGCATGTCGGTCACCACGGGTGCAAGTAAATGCGGAATACCCTCGTAGACCGATAGCTCCAGCATCTTTGGGTCAATCAAAATCAACCGCACTTCGTTGGCTGTGGCTTTGTACACCAGCGACAATATCATCGCGTTGATGGCAACCGATTTACCGGAGCCGGTGGTGCCGGCCACCAGTACATGTGGCATTTTGGCGAGGTCGGCAACCACCGGACGACCGGCAATATCCTTGCCCATCGCGATGGCGAGTTTGGAGGCCATATCGCCATAAACCGCCGAACCAAGGATTTCCGACAACCGTACGATTTCGCGTTTGGGGTTCGGTATTTCAAGCCCCATGTGCGATGTGCCGGGAATTGTTTCAACAATTCGAATCGAGATGACTGACAACGCGCGCGCCAGATCCCGCGCCAGATTCACAACGGTCGACCCCTTGACCCCGACCGCGGGCTCGATTTCGTAACGGGTGATCACCGGACCGGGGTACGCCGCAACCACTTTGACGCTGACATTAAAATCCATCAGCTTGCGTTCGATCAGGCGCGAGGTAAATTCAAGCGTTTCAGCCGAGGGGCGCTCAATGATGGCATCGGCTGGATCAAGCAATGCAATCGGCGGTAACGGCGAATCCGGCATATCGGAAAATAGCGGCGCCTGTTTTTCTTTTTTCGCGCGGTCAGATTGCGGAATGTCGATTATCGTCGGCTCGATCCGGATCGGCGGGTGATCCTCGATCTCGCGCCGCATCTCGTCAACTTTTTCCTCGCGCTCGGAAACCGCCTGTTCGCCGACCTCGCGGTCGCGTTTGGCTTCGATACTGCCTTTGACTGCAAGATAAATCCACTCTACGCCGGCACCAACACGTTCGGCAAGACGGATCCACGACAAACCGGAAAAAACCGATAATGCCGAGGCGCCGAGCGCCAGCAGCAGCACGGTGCCGCCGACAAAACCAAACGCCGTTTCAATGCCACCGCCAAGCAGACCGCCGATCACACCACCCGGACCATTTGGCAACGCGGCCTTCATGGTATGCAACCTGAGCGCCTCCAGCGATGACGACGCAACAATCAAAACGAAGAAGCCGATCATGGCGATGGCAATATTGCGGCGGTCAAACACGCCCCATTGGTCAACCCGACGAAACAGTCGCAATACACCATAGGCGGCGAGAACCACCAGCCACCACGCCGACAAGCCGAACAAGCCAAGCAAAAAATCCGACAGCCATGCGCCCGTCACACCGCCTTTGTTGACGGCCGGCGCACCAACACCTGAGAAAAAGTAACCAGCATCGTTGGCGGCGTGGGTGGCAAAAATCAGCGCAAGGTAAACCGCCAGCGCCAGCAGGACAATCCAGCCGGCTTCTCTAACCAGCTTGGAGACCCGCGTTGATTCGAACGAATCGGTTTGGTTCGACGCGGTACCGGCGCCGGGCGGATAATAGTCGTTATCGGTTGTGCTCATAGACGACGATTATAAGCGGCTTGGCGGCTTGGGGAGGTGGACAAAATGCCGGCAAAAGACCAAAACGCCGGTTGCCGCCATGGCTGTCAAAAACTTGGCGGCAATTGCTGATTGTGAATCGTGATCTGCTTGGACTCAATCGAGATATAGCCCCGCTCGGAAAGATCCTTGAGAATTCGATTCACCATCTCACGTGATGCGCCGACCATATTGGCGATTTCTTGTTGTGAGAGTTTCTCGCCGACAACCAATTTGCCGTCGGTTTCGACCGCAAGCTCGAGCAGTGTGTTGGCGACCCGTCCATATACATCCATCAGGGCCAGCGTCGAAATCTTGCGGTCGGCGTCACGCAGGCGTTTTGCCAACGCCGTCATAACCGTGGTGGCAATCCGGGGCGCACGTGTCAGACAGGTCTGGAATGCCTGATGCGACAGCACTTTGAGCGTCGTGCTTTCGATCGCCGCGACCGAGGCAGATCGGGGTTGTTTGTCGATCAGCGCCAATTCACCAAAAAAATC
>JANMNT010000254.1:0-12332 GCA_031368465.1 Burkholderiales bacterium | reverse complement strand
CCCTCGAACGGCCAGGCCCTGCCCTTCGTCAGCTACAAGAGCCCAGCCCCGGCTGGATGGTGGACAAACGGATGGCTACGGAACAATCAACACGTGAACCCGATAAGGGCCATGCGCACCAATCACAATGGTCTGCTCAATATCGGCCGTGCGCGACGGGCCGGAGACAAAAAACGTCGAACGCGGCAATTGCCCGCGCTCGGCGCGCAGCAAGCCAAACGCATCTTCCATGGTCGCCATGATGCGCGATGCCGACAACACGCAAATATGTGTTTCGGGCAACAGCGCGTGCAACTTCGGTGTGGTTGGCGACGACAATAACAGCAGCGTACCGGTTTCGCCGATCGCACAAAAACAATCGGTCACACCAACCATGTCATTCGCGTTGGCGAGCCGGTTGTTGTACGTAATGCCCGACGCATTCCAGTCGAGCGTTGAAAGTGAAGGCCAGCCAACCACGGCCATTTTCAGACTATTTTGGCTCAAATAGCCCGCTGCTGCTTGAGGTACACTGTCGAGTTTTTCGACCCGCTCGACACTCGATTTAAGGCGCTCGCTCTCGCTGATAAAGCGCGTAACCGGATCGCCAAAGGCAATCGACGGCAGCGGCCCGCCCTCGCGTCGTGCAATGTGCTCGCGCACAGCGGCAAGTTCGGCCTCAGTCGTTGCGCCGCCCCGACCTGTTTGGCGGCGGATGCGATTCAGAATATTTTCGCGGGCGCTCATTTGCCTGCGCTACCTTCAGGTTTTTTAATGGCACGTTTTGCGTATAACGCACGAAACGTCTTACCCGCGGGTGCCGGCATGTCGCGGCCGTCGGTCCAGCCGTCTATACCGGGTAACCACGTCATGCGTTTTTCCCTGCCACCCAACCACGACCCCACCTGCGCAGCCACCCTGGTACTGAACGCATAAAGCGCAGGTCGCGTTGCGAACGCATTCCAAACATGAATCGAAAATCTTTCGTGCCAGGGACGCAGCGCCTGATCAAACTGCCGCTCGCGTAACTTCCGCATCAAATCCGGCAGCGGAATTTTCACCGGGCACACCACCTGACACTCGCCGCAAAACGTGGCGGCATTCGGCAGGTCGCCGGCATTTTCGATACCGATATAACTCGGCGTCAGCACCGATCCCATCGGCCCCGGGTAAACCCAGCCATAGGCGTGACCGCCGATATTCTGATAGACCGGACAATGGTTCATACACGCGCCACACCGTATGCAGCGCAGCATTTCTTTCATATCACTGCCGACCAGCTTGGTACGGCCGGCGTCGATCAGGACAATGTGCATTTGGTCCGGGCCATCGAGCTCATCCGGCGCCTTTACACCCGTTGTCAAGGTCAAATAGTTGGCGGCACTTTGACCAGTGGCGGAGCGTGGCAACAGGCGGATCAGTGTCGCAAAATCTTCGAGTGTCGGGATGACTTTTTCGATGCCGGTCACCACACAGTGAATTCGCGGCACTGTTGTCACCAGATCGGCATTGCCTTCGTTGGTGACAGTCAGCGTTGTACCAGTTTCGGCGATTACAAAATTGGCACCCGAGATGCCCATGTCCGCACCCAGAAATTTATCGCGCAATACCTCGCGCGCCTCGCGCGTCATGGCATCGATATCGGTCAAACGCGGCCGGCCGTGTGCGGCGACAAACAGGTCGGCGACCTGCACTTTGGATTTATGCACGGCGGGCGCAACAATATGCGACGGCGGTTCATGCGCGAGTTGCAAAATGTACTCGCCCAGATCGGTCTCAACCACCTCGATTCCCGCCGCTTCCAACGCGTCGTTGAGCGAAATCTCCTCACTCACCATCGATTTCGATTTGGTGGCGATCTTGACCGCATTGCGAACCGCAATATCGACAATGATGGCGTTTGCCTCTTCGGCCGTCTCGGCCCAGTACACCACCGCGCCACGGGCAGTTGCATTGCGTTCAAACTCGATCAGATAGGCGTCCAGGTTATTGATCACCCGGTCACGCAGCGCCGCCGCATGCGTGCGAATATCCTGCCACGCGTCGATTTCAGCAACGGCGGCGGCGCGCCCGTCAACAAACTTGCCCTTGGCTTTTTTCATTGCCGTTTGCAAAACGGCGTCGTTGAGTTTCATCGACGCCGTTTGTTTGAAGTGCATGCTTTGGACTTTCATGACGACTCCGTCATCCCCGCCACGACCTCGGCGAAGTGATAGACCTTTGTTGTTGTATCACCGGTACGTCTGAGACGCCCTTCAATATTCAACAGACATCCAAGGTCGCCGCCAACAATGGTTGTCGCACCCGAGGCGCGGATATTGGCGCATTTGTTTTCCGCCATACGGGTCGAAATTTCGCCCAGCTTTATGGAGAACGTGCCGCCGAAGCCACAGCACTTTTCACAATCAGCCATCTCGGTGATGGACGCACCCACCTGTGAAAGCAACATACGCGGCTGCGATTTGATGTTGAGCTCACGCAAGCCGGAACACGAGTCGTGGTAGGTAACGTTTAGCCCGGTGCCAGCCGCCGGTGACGGTAACGACACTTTCAATACGTTGATCAGAAAGTCCGATAGCTCGTACCATTTTGCACCGAGCGCGGCAAAATCGGCCTGCTCCGGTTCGCCTTTGAACAAATCCTCGACGGCATGGATTTTTATCTGGCCTGAACACGAGCCCGACGGTGCGACCACGTAATCACAGTCTTTGAACTCGGCGAGAACCTTGCGGGCAAGTGTCTTGGCAATGTCGCGCGCGCCGGAGTTGTAGCCGGGTTGGCCGCAGCAGGTTTGGGATACCGGAAAAATGACCTCGCAGCCCGCGTCTTCAAGCAGCTTCACGGTGGCGAAACCGATGTTTGGGCGGACAAGATCAACAAGGCAGGTGACGAACAGACCGACTTTCATACGCCGCATATTAGCGCATGAGCCGGCGAAAGGCGTTAATTCACGTCAAGTAATGCGCCCGGGCGGGCGAGTTTTGCGGCGGGCTAAATGCGTTTGACCAGCACCGGTTGGCCAGTCGGCGCAGCGACAACCTTGCCGGACTCGATCCATTTCTTGATTCGGTTGGCGTCACCAATGCGGGTCAGCTTGCCGAGAGAATCCATCAATACGATGATGACCGGATTGTTGCCGATCATCGCCTGCATCACCAAACACTTGCCGGCTTCATTGATGAAACCGGTCTTCGATACGCCGATATTCCAGCTGCCACTCTTGACCAGCGCGTTGGTGTTGTTAAATCCGAGTTGGCGGTTGGTATTGGGAAGCGTGACGTAGAGTTCGGGTGCGGTCGAGAATTCACGGATTTGCGCGTACTTTGACGCTTCTGCCACCATCACCGCCAACTCTTGCGGGCTGGCAACGTTGCTTGGTGACAAACCGGTCGGGTCGGCGAACCGGGTATTTGTGAGGCCGAGGGTTTTGGCTTTTTCGTTCATCGCCAACACGAACGCTTCGGTCCCACCGGGGTAGGTGCGGCCCAACGCGGCGGCAGCACGGTTGTCGGATGCCATCAGCGCCAGACGCATCAGATCTTCGCGCCGAAACGCGGTGCCGACCGGCAAACGTGAACGTGAATTTTTCAGCACATCAATATCGGCGGCATCGATCACCACCGGCTCATCGAGACTCAGTTTTGCGTCGAGCACCACAATCGACGTCATCAACTTTGTAATTGACGCGATTGGCACTGCCTGATCGGCGTTTTTGGAAAATAAAGGGCGGCCGGTATTCTGGTCAAATACCATCACGGCGTGTGACATTAAATTCGGGTTGCCATCTTTGGTAAAGTCGGCGACACCCTGCGACTTCGCCCGCACCACCTTTGCCTTGACCGGGGCACCGACCTTCGCCGGCTCGGCCGCAACCAACCCGTATGACACGACCAAACCCGCGCTCATCAGAACGACGGGGAGTATTGCCAGCAGGTTGTTGGACGAGCGTCGCATGGTCTGAACATTGGGCTTTGGTAGGTGTATATCGGCAGCGGAAGGCGAACCTTAACAAAACTTCCGGTTTCGCGCAATAGTTAATGTAAATTCTTAGATTAACAACGCAACCGTCTCATTACGCGATGACAACCCCGTGATCTTCCTGGTCCAGCAACAGCCCGCCTATGTCGACACCGCCGGCAAGCCGTTTGACCCGGTGCGACCAACGGTCGTTTTTATCCATGGTGCGGCCAACGATCACCGCGTTTGGTTGAATACGACCGAGGCATTGTCTCAATTCGGCGTCAATTGCCTGGCGGTTGACCTGCCGGGGCACGGTAAATCATTCGCCGGCGCCAAGCCGCGCATTGAAGACTATGCCGATTGGATGATCAATCTTTTGGACAACGGCGCGATCAAGCGTGTGATCATTGTCGGGCACAGTATGGGCAGCCTCATTGCAATTGATTGTGCCAGACGCTTTCCGGAACGGGTGGTCAACATGGTGTTGGCCGGTGCCGCAGCACCGATGCCGGTCGCCGAAAAAGTTTTGTTATTGGCCCGCGAGCAACCCGACGCTGCGTTTGACTTGCTGGTACGCGCGAGTTTTTATGTTCAGCGCTGCGCCGACGGCAGTTGGCCGCCGGCGACTTCAGCGATGCAAACCTACCGCAATATTCTGGCTGAAAGCCGTGCCGGTGTGCTTGCCAACGATATGGCGGCGTGTGCCCAATATGCAATCGATTCCGAAGCACTCAAACGGATTGATACGCCGACAATTATCCTGGTTGGCGCAGAAGACAAGATGACACCTCCTGCCGCCGGCATGGCGGTTGCGGCAATGTTGGCCAATGCGAAATCGCTGGTCGTCCCTGCAACCGGGCACATGATGATGGCGGAAGCGCCGGACGTGGTGTGTTCCACAATCAGTGGCCTGATTCAAGAAACGAACTGACGACAGGCGTGCTGTGGCGCACAGCCAATATCGATTGACAGGTTCAGATTTGACGCGGCGTCAAACCATGACTTTCACTTTCTCCGCCTCTTGCTGCTGCAGCTGCCACATTTCGGCGAATTTTCCATTTGCATCGAGTAATTCCCGGAAGTTGCCGCGCTCGACGATGCGGCCGTGCTCCAACACCAATATTTGATCTGCGTCGATGATGGTCGACAACCGGTGCGCAATCACCAGCGTGGTCCGGTCGAGGGCAATTTCGCGCAGCTCGGCCTGAATCGCTTTTTCTGTTGCCGAATCCAACGCGGACGTCGCCTCGTCAAAAATCATGATGGCCGGATTTTTGAGCAATGTGCGGGCGATGGCCACACGCTGCTTTTCGCCACCTGAAAGCTTCAGCCCGCGCTCGCCGACCATGGTCTCCCAGCCGTCCGGCATTCTGAGAATGAAGTCGAGCACGTGCGCCCGACGGGCGGCGTCCTCGATATCGGCGTCACTCGAGCCGGGCTTGCCGTAGCCGATGTTGTAGCGAATCGTGTCATTGAATAACACCGTGTCCTGCGGAACGATACCCAAGGCGGCGCGCACACTGGTTTGGGTGACATCGCGGATGTCCTGCCCATCGACCGTGATTCGACCACCCTCAAACGATTTGTCACCGGCGAAACCGACGTCATAGAAACGAAACATCAAACGCGACAGGGTTGATTTACCCGCGCCGGATGACCCGACCACGGCAACCGTTTTCCCCGCCGGCACATCGAAGGATACATCGAACAAAATCTGCCGCTTTGGGTCGTAGCCGAAATTCACGTTTTCGAACCGCACCGCCGCACCGCTTATCGCCAACGGCTTGGCTCCGGGTTTGTCCGCGATTTCCTGATTTTCCCCGAGCAGGCGGAACATTTTTTCCACATCGATCAATGCCTGTTTGATCTCACGGTACATCACACCCAGAAAGTTCAGCGGTATGTAAAGTTGAATCAATAACACGTTGACCATTACCAGGTCGCCAATCGACAGTGATTTGTTGACAATACCCTCCGATGCACGCCACATCAGCAACGTTACGGCAGAGGCGATCACAAAGCTCTGCGCCGCATTCAGAAAGCCGAGTGATGTTTCACTCTTGGTGGCGGCAGCTTCAAATTGTTGCAAGTTCTTGTCGTAACGTCCGGCTTCAAATTCCTCATTGCCAAAATATTTGACGGTTTCATAGTTGAGCAACGAATCAATGGCGCGGGTGTTTGCCTTCGAATCCATCTCGTTCATTTTCCGGCGGTGATGGGTGCGCCATTCGGTGATCGAAATCGTGAATACGATGTAGAGAAAAATCGCCGCGAGCGTGATTGCAACAAAGGTCCAGTCAAATTTGGTGCCGAGCAACACCGTGACCATGGTGATTTCGAGAATAATCGGCAATACCGAAAACAGCGCAAACGACAACAATGTCGATATTCCGCGGGTGCCGCGTTCAATGTCACGCGTTACGCCGCCGGTTTGTCGGTCGAGGTGAAAGCGCAACGACAACGCGTGCAGATGGCGAAACACATTTAGCGCAACCTTGCGCATTGCCCGCTGCGTGACTTTCACAAAAACAATATCGCGCAACTCGCCAAAAAACGTGGTCGACAGGCGCAACAGTCCGTAGGCCGCCAGCAACGCAAACGGTACAAACAACACCGCCTTGTCTTTATCAAGTGCGTCGACGATTTCCTTCATCAGCAGCGGCACACCGATGTTGGCGACTTTGGCAATGACCAGAAAGGTGATCGCCAGCGCCACGCGCCAGCGAAAGTCCCACAGGTACGGCAACAACGACCGGATGGTGCGCCACTCATTGGTGCTGGTTCGGGCAGCCGGGTTAGGCTCGGATACGGGAATCGGATGGGCGTGCGATGTCATATTGGAAATCTGTCATTCGGAAAATACTAACAATTCGGGACGGCCGGCCAGCGCGTCTGTCGCAAGTATAGGCGTTGCACTCGCGTCTCCCCATCGGAGGGCAATTTTGTCGCCGGGCATTGTGCGCCCGCCCAATTGGCGACTGCATTTCGCCCCTTCGTTTTGTCGATTCATCGGCCAATTATTGTTGTTATGCGTGTCATTTTTTATGATGCCGACTCCTTCATTTCAACTTTTTCAAACGATCAAGATCATGACCAACTTAACAGAACATTTCAAGAAGCATGCCCGACCAGCCGTATTGACCGCAGCACTCATCGCAAGTGTTTCGTTAGTTGCATTCAACGCGGATGCTGCTGACGGGGCCGCCATCGCGCGCGGCAAGTACCTGGTCGACATCGGCGGATGTGATGACTGCCATACGCCAATGAAAATGGGCGCAAATGGCCCGGAACCGGATATGACCAAACGTTTGTCGGGACATCCCGCGGCGGTACAAATGCCGCCCGCCCCGCCACCGTCCGGCCCTTGGCTGTGGCAGGGTGCGGCGACCAATACGGCGTTTGCCGGGCCGTGGGGCGTCAGTTATGCCGTGAACATCACGCCACATCGTCCAACCGGGCTGGGCGCATGGACTGCGGACAATTTTGTCAAGGCGCTTAAGACCGGCAAACACCTCGGGGTTGGCCGGCCGATCATGCCGCCGATGCCTTGGCAGGCCTATTCAAAAATGACCGAGCGCGACTTGCGCGCCGTATTTGCGTATTTGCAAACCGTTCCAGCCATCGATAATCTTGCGCCGGATTATCAACCGCCGAAAAAATAATCGCTAGTTATCGAAGAAATTTAATTCTTCATCGCTGCCCGGCGCGCCGGGTTCACCGGTTGTCGGTGCCGGCGTGGCAGCCGTCACTGCCGCAGCCGTTGCAGCGACCGCAGCCGCCGCGGCGGGGGGCACACTTGCAGCGGCCTTGGATGGTGCGACCGGCACTCTTGGCGCGTCGTCCGGCGCGCCAAATGCCAGCGCCAAGTCGCGCGCAATGGTGTCGGCGTCCATCGGCACGCGGCTTTGTGAGCGCAGCAGAATGCGTGACGGCAAATCAATCAGCCGCACGTTGGCAATGCGCATGTTTGCCGCCGTGTTGAGCTTCGGTAACAGATGGGTGCTTCGCCAACCGCCGGTCTCACTTTCGATCGCGTCAATGATGGCCTGCTGCGAACGCGCGATTCCGGCAAGCAACTCGGCAAGTTGTTCGGTGCTGATACTCATGGCAATCTCCGTGTTGGCAAAGTGTTGCTTGAAAAAGTCGTTTACTGGCGCGGGCTTTCGGGCATTTATTGCCGGATCGGCAGGCCAATCGGCGACCCTATGGTTTTTTTCGGTAGGTGACACGAAACAACTGCGTCCCCTCCCGGCTGACAAAATCGACCGGCCGGTTTGCGCCCGACAAATCATAAACAATTTCGAGTTCGCGACCCACCAGACGATATAGCGCGGGAAAGCGCTTGCCTTTGTTCGGTCCGACCTCGCCGATCACGTCCATGCGCCGTGCCTGTCCGGCCAGCTCGTCGCCAAATAATTCAATGCGGCCGCGATCAGCGTATCCGGATGGGATGCCAATACCGTAACGGTCTCCCTGGATGCGCAATTCAAGCTCGGGCGGCATCACCATCGCTTTGCCGGCCATCTCCGCGTTTTTGATCGACCACGTTCCGGTTATTTCGTTATCCACAATCGGTTGCCGAATTTGCGCACGCGGGGACTCGCCCAGAATCGAAACCGGTTGTGAAGGCCGCTCGCTCGCGCAACCGGCCAAAATCATCAACACGGCGGCGGCAAGCGGTGCACTGGTAGTCCGTTTCATTGCTTTCCCATTGTCGAGTTTGTCCGAGCACCGTTTACCGGAATATGACGATGATGCTACACCAGCTTGAGCGACATGACGATCTCGCCGTCATCCACCTCGCCGGTTCGCGCAAATCCAAAACGCCGGTAGAACGCTTCCGGATTGTTTTCCTTTGGGACAAATGAAAGCAGCATGGTGGTCACTCCCGGCCGATTCTTTGCATGTGCGATCAATAACAATATTGCCTGCGTGCCAAAGCCAAATTGTTGATAGCGTGCGTCGATCATAAACCGCCACAACGCGATACTCTTTTCCCCTTGATGCAACGCCGGTTGTCCATCCGCCACCTGCGACCAGTCTTCGAGCATGACAAAGCCCACCGGCGTCTCGTCAGCATAGATGGCACGAAACCACGCCTCCGGATGAAAATGCGCCTGTGCGATCGAAAACGCATTGGGTGCCACCAGCCCCTCCTGCCCCGGACCGACATCGAGAAACGAGATTGCCCGCAGATTCTCCTTGGTCACGTCGCGCAGCGAAACAATCGCCTGCCGGTCAAGTGTGCGGGTTTGGTTTTTCATGGATGCGGCCTCGATGCGCGCGACAAATTCGGGATGGGTTTTGCGGGCTTCAGTGCCGGTGAGGCCCCACGGCCATTTGTCTGGATGTGTCATCGCCGAGATAGTAACGGAAAACCATCGCGCTGTTATCAATATTGATGCATCCAACCGAACGCCGTCAGTCAACAAAAAATGACAACATCTCCGACAACAATTCATCAGGCGACTCTTCCGGCAAATAGTGCCCGCACGGCAAGGTTCGTCCGGAGACATCATTTGCAACAAGCGCCCAATCCGCCAGCGGCTTGAAACAGCGATTCACCACACCAAACTCGCCCCACAATACACGCAGCGGCATCGCGAGCCTGTTACCCGCCGCGCGGTCCGCCCAGTCGTGCGCAAGATCAATGCCGGCCGCGGCGCGATAATCCTCACACATGGCGTGCACCGTGGCGGGGTCACGCATATACGAAAGGTAGGCGGCATAGGCTTCCGCGGTAAATGCCTTGAGACCGGCGTGACCCCAGCCGATTTTTTTCTTCAGGAATACCTCCGGGTTGGCGAGGATCATTTGCTCGGGAAACGGGTGCGGCTGAATCAGAAAGAACCACCACCAATAGGCCTGGGCGAAGGCCATGTCGGTCTGTTCATACATGGCCAAGGTCGGCGCGATATCAAGGGTCATGAGTTTCTTGACCGCCTGCGGTGTATCCATTGCCAGCCGGTGTGCAACCCGGCCGCCGCGATCGTGCCCGCAAAGGTGGAACGTGTCGTGTCCCAACGCCCGCATCACATCAACCTGATCCCGCGCCATCACACGCTTTGAATAAGCTGTGTGATCTTCCCCGCTATCCGGCTTGCCGCTTGCGCCATAACCGCGCAGATCGGTGGCCACCACGGTATATCGCTCGGCCAAACGCGTTGCGACCCGGTGCCATATCAAATGTGACTGCGGATAACCGTGCAACAGCAACAGCGGCGGCCCGTTGCCTGCGGTGACACCGTGAATGCTGACACCGTTTGCCTCGATGTCAAAAACGCGGAAGTCGTCAAACATGGCCGGGGCTTACATTCAGCCGCATCCGTAATTGGTTGGCTGCCAACTTGCTAAGTCGTGGTTATGGCGACACCGAAAGATTGTCCGCCACCGTAACTCGTCAGTGGCAATGGTGCACCGCCTTTGGTAACGCGCACCGCACAATATTTCAGCTCGGCAATTTTGCCAAACGGATCAAGTGCCGGATTGGTCAGCTTGTTCGCCGCCGCCTCGTAGAACGCAAACGGAATAAAAATGGCGCCAACCGGCGTACCTTCATCCGCGCGAACGGTGATGCCGACTTCACCTCGCCTCGAAGCAACCGTGACACACTCACCGGCAAACACACTAACTTTGCGCATGTCGATCGGGTTCATGCTCACCACCGCTTCCGGCTCGAGCGCATCGAGCACGGTGGCACGACGCGTCATCGAACCGGTGTGCCAGTGTTCGAGTTGCCGGCCCGTGATCAGCACAAACGGAAAGTCGGCATCAGGACGTTCGTTGGCGGGGATGATGTCGGCGGGCACAAATTTGGCGCGCCCGGTCGGGGTCGGGAATTGCTCGATGAATACCACCGATTGGCCGGGGTCGTTGTCATCTTTGCAGGGATAGGTCACCGACGATTCGCGATTGAGCCGGTCCCACGAGATACCCGAGATGGAGCCCTGCGCAATATGCATTTCCTCATATACGGCCGCCACACCACTTTCGGCACCGGGATATTGCCAGTCCAGCCCGAGCCGCTGCGCCAATTGCTGGATGATCCACAGGTCCTGACGTGCGTCACCCGGCATATCCCGTGCGCGACGGCCGAGTTGCACCATGCGGTCGGTGTTGGTGACGGTGCCGCTTTTCTCCGGCCATGCCGAGGCAGGCAACACCACATCCGCGAGGTAGGCGGTTTCAGTGAGAAAGATATCCTGCACCACCAACATCTCAAGCTTGGCGAGTCCGGCACGTGCGTGGTTGGCATCCGGATCCGACATCGCCGGATTCTCGCCCATCACGTACATGCCCTTGATTTTTCCGTCATATGCGGCATCCATGATTTCCACCACGGTCAGGCCGGGCTTGTTGTCGAGCTTGGTGTTCCAGAGCTTTTCAAAACGTGCGTGGTTTTCCGGGTTGTCGACGCGCTTGTAGTCGGGGAACATCATCGGGATGAGGCCGGCGTCCGAGGCGCCCTGCACGTTATTTTGCCCGCGTAACGGATGCAATCCCGCGCCGGGTTTGCCGACCTGTCCGGTCATCAACGTGAGGGCAATCAGGCAGCGCGCATTGTCAGTGCCATGCACGTGCTGCGAAATACCCATTCCCCAAAGAATGATCGACGCCTTTGAGGTTGCATAGGCGCGCGCAACCTCACGCAGCGTCTCGGCCGGAATGCCACATAGCGGTGCCATTTTTTCCGGCGAAAAATCCTTTGCGTTTTCTTTCAACGCGTCATAGTTGCTGGTGCGGTCGCGAATAAAGTCTTCATTGACCAAACCTTCTTCAATGATGGTGTGAATCATGGCGTTGAGCATCGCCACATCCATGTCCGGCTTGAATTGCAGATAACGCCACGCATGCCGGTAAAGATCGTTCTGGCGCGGGTCGGCAACAATAAGCTTGGCGTTTTTTGCGGCGTTTTTTATCCAGGTGGCGGCCACCGGATGGTTTGAGGTCGGATTGGCACCGATCACAAAAATGACTTCGGCGTGGGCGACATCACTGACCTGATTCGACACCGCACCCGAGCCGACACCTTCGAGCAACGCGACCACCGACGAGGCGTGGCAAAGGCGTGTGCAATGGTCGACGTTGTTGGATTTAAAGCCGGTGCGGACCAATTTCTGAAACAAATAGGCTTCTTCGTTCGAGCCTTTTGCCGAGCCGAACCCGGCCAGTGCACTGTTGCCGAATCCGGGCTTTTGTTGATCACGGATCTTCGCCAGCGTGCCGCCGGCAAGATCAAGCGCCTCTTCCCACGTCGCTTCACGAAACACGTCGCGCCAGTTGTCCGGGTCCATGCTGAAATCAGCAGTCTTTGGCACGCCGGCCTTGCGAATCAATGGTGTGGTCAGGCGTTGCTGGTGATGCGCATAGTCAAATCCGAACCGACCCTTGAC
>JANMNT010000244.1:0-5454 GCA_031368465.1 Burkholderiales bacterium | reverse complement strand
TGCCGCCGACAGCGCCGAGGAACGGGTGCTTGATGTCTTGCTGCCGCAGGCGCGCCAATTTGATTTCTACGGCAAAGCGTCAACCGATAGCAGCGCCGAGAACGACAATGCAACACGACAAAAATTTCGCAAGATGCTGCGCGAGGGTGCACTGGACGATCGCGAAATCGAAATCGAGGTGTCCGCCCTGCCGTCGTCAATGGAAATTTTCGGCCCGCCCGGCATGGAAGACCTGACCCAGCAGATTCAGGGGATGTTCCAGAACATGGGCCCCGGCCGCAAGCAGACCCGCAAGGTGGTGGTGAAAGAGGCCATGCGGTTGTTGACCGACGAAGAAGCGATGAAGCTGGTCAACGACGAGGAGACAAAACTCGACGCGCTGAAGAATGTCGAGCAGAACGGTATTGTCTTTTTGGATGAGATCGACAAAATTGCCAGCCGCTCGGAACACCATGGTGCGGATGTGTCGCGGCAGGGTGTGCAGCGCGATTTGTTGCCATTGGTCGAGGGCACCACCATATCAACCAAATACGGCATGGTCAAAACCGACCATATCCTGTTTATCGCCTCGGGTGCATTCCATTTATGCAAGCCGTCGGACCTGATTCCGGAGTTGCAGGGTCGCCTGCCGATCCGAGTCGAGCTGCAATCACTGTCGGTCGAGGATTTTGAAGCGATCCTGACCAACACCGATGCGTGCCTGACCAAACAGTACCAAGCGTTGCTCAACACCGAAAACGTCGCGCTCACGTTCCCAAAAGAGACCGTGCGCCGGTTGGCCGAAATTGCGTTTGCGGTGAATGAAAAAACCGAGAACATCGGCGCGCGGCGACTTTATACCGTGATGGAAAAATTGCTTGAGGATGTCAGCTTTGATGCAGACGCAAAGTCGCCGTCGTTCATCATTACACCCGCCTATGTCGACGAAAAACTGGCGGCACTGGCGCAAAGTGAAGATCTGGCGCGCTACGTTTTGTAATTTGAATCGCCTTATTTGGCGGCCGTTTTCAGGCAGTTTTGGCTGCGCACGGCCGTCCATTGGGTAGTTTCAATATTTCGCAGTTTTAATATTGCGCAGTTTCAATTTCAGTCCGGAGGTAAAAATGTCAACCCAGCGAATTTGTTTGGCCGCCGTGGCGCTGTCAGGATTTTTTCATTTTGCCGCCGCCGCGTCTGAGCCGCCGCCACCGGTCGCCTCGCTAGTCGCGGCCGAAAGCGAGTTTGCCGCGCACGCCGTCGCGACGGATATGCGGCAGGCATTTATCCGAGCGCTCGGTGCCGATGGCATTTTGTTGCGCCCCGGTCCGGTTGCTGGTGCCGCGTTTATGGCGGCGCGCCCGGCGCCATCGATCGAACTCAACTGGCGACCCAGTTTTGCGTATGTGGCGGCAAGCGGCGACCTGGGCATCACCAGCGGGCCATGGCGGATTCTGTCGCGCACCAATCCTGCCGCGCCACCAGCCTACGGGCATTTCACATCGCTATGGAAACGCAACGCTGCCGGTCGTTGGATGCTCGCGTTTGATACCGGCATTTCACATCCCGACGCCAGCGGCACCGACGCGTTTCTGCTGGCCCCGGCGACAACAATACACCGCGCAACACCTGCCGCCGTTGATGCAACCATCAAACGCTTTGTCGACAAGGTTTCCGCAACCGACTACAGTACGGCGGTCAAATCGTTTGCGTCTACCGACATCCGCTTCTACCGTGAAAGATCAGCGCCTCGTGTCGGACGCGCGGCCATCGACAAACTCGACGCACAATGGAGCCGCCACCGGTTGGCCGGTGTTGACGCCGTCAGTGGTGCCGCATCAAGCAACGATCTGGTCTACCGTTTGTTTGAGATCCGCCCCGAAGCAGGCAATGGTGTGGTCGCGCACAGCTTCACCGTCTGGCGCGCAACTGCCGATGGCGGCGTGGAATTGATACTCGACGTTGTCAACGACATGCCGGCGCAAACGCCGTCCGGGCAATAAAACGTAAAATTAAAATTTTGATCCGACGACGATACGACGATTGTCTGCAAATAAGATCCATTCGACTTGGGAATTACCTGTGACACTTGTTTCAAAGGAACGCGCCATTCTGTTTGTCGATGTGGCCGACAGCACCGCCATCTATGAGCTGCTGGGCGACAAGCCGGCAGCCAAGGCAATCGACGCCTGCCTTCAGGCGATCGCACAGGATGTGACGCGCTGGGACGGCACCGTGGTAAAAACAATCGGCGATGAAATCATGGCTGCGTTCCCCGGCGCAAACGCCGCCTGCGAGGCGGCAAAATCGATGCAATCGACGATCAGCCGAATGCCGGTGTCGGGCGGCGTGAAGTATGCGATCAAAATCGGTTTTCATTTTGGTCAGGTGCTTGAGGAGCGGATGGACTTTTGGGGTGATGGGGTCAACACCGCGGCCCGGCTTGCTGGGCTGGCCAGGCGCGGCCAGATCCTGACCAGCGCCTCGACTGCCGGCCTTTTGTCGCCGGTGTTGCGCGAGCATACGCGCGATTTCGCCTCCTTGAGCGTCAAGGGAAAACAGGACCCCGTCAGCGTCGTTGAAGTGCTTTGGGAAGACGATGAGGAAGCGACACAAATTGCCGCGCCGATCAAACGTGCGCAAGTTGTCACGACGCTGAAGCTTCTTGTCGCAGACCGTGCCTGTGAATTTCCGGCCGAAAAGGCGGCCATCTGGCTGGGCCGGGACGCCGACTGCGACGTTGTTGTCGCTGAGAAAACCGCATCCCGCCGACATGCGCGTATCGAGCGGCGTGGATCTAAATACGTGTTGGTCGATGACTCGACCAACGGCACCTATGTTTGCATCGGCGATGAACACGAGGTGCTGCTGCGACGGGAACAGCTTCCGCTGAGGGGCAGCGGCAAAATCAGCCTGGGCGTTTCGGCCCAAGTGGCAACGGCGTCAATCTCGTTTGACTGTTAGTCGCCCTCTAACCATCCGATAGTCGTTTGCGCCGCACGCCTGGTAGCGTGAATCAGGGCTTGGTCATTCAATCCAAAACCCAATGACGATGTAAGCGCTTTTCACAATCTGACCATTTGTCTGGTCAGCGCGGAGATCCATTGGTCAACTGAAATTTTGCCGGGCCCAAAGAACACCGTCACCAACATCAAGGCGCCCCAAAATACATGATCGGCACGGCCAAGTTCACTGATGTCTTGATAGGACACCACCGCAACAATGTTGAAAACAAACAGTGCAACCGCGGTTGGTCGGGACAACAATCCAAGCGCAAACAAGACCGGCAGCAGCAGCTCGGCTGCAGTTCCGGAATAGGCGGCGAATTCTGCCGAAAAGAACGGAACCTTGTATTCATTTTCAAACAACGCAATGGTCGAACTGAAATCCTGTATCTTGGTGAGTCCGGACTTAAAAAAAACATTTGCTACGTAGAGTCGTGTTGCCAGTTGGAAAATCGGCGCGGTGATTTCAAGGGGACGGTCAATCAAGCGCGTCCCGTCGGCGAAGAGGGTGACAAAACTGTTCATATTGGCGGCTCAAAATTATTGATAATGTGTGAATGGACGCAGTCGCCGATAAATCCTTGCAAATTAAATTCGGGATCCTGCGCAACTGCCGCCTGCCATGCTTGTTCAAGCGGCAGGTTTGCCGCCACCGACATCAAAAATGTATATTCGCCTGCGTTTAGTTGTTGTATCAATACGTCAAACTCACGACGGTAAACAACAAAATGTCCGGCTGGCACATTCCAATCAATCTGCCAATCGTCTGCATAGTCGGGTTGATTGACCTGCCATATTTTCAGCAGCGGATAGGGTGATGAAAAAAATGTGACGGCGGGGTGCAACTTGAATATCAGCTGATCCATTTGGTCTGGCGGAATTGTTGCCAGCCGCGCAAGATCCAGCGGTGTTGCGTCGGCTGCGTGAAACGCCGTATGCCACTGCCATTCAAGTGTGGCGACATCGGCCAGATATGGCAACTCAACGGCGTGTGTATAGCCGCGCAGAAACCGGCCAAATTCGTCGCCAAATTGATTGAGGTCGCCGGCGCGTGAGGGAATTTGTGTGATGAATGAATGTGCCGCCTCGGTAAAAAACACATCACCGACGATTCGTTTGACCACCGGATACAGATCCGACAGAGTATTGACCAAATTGGTGAATACATTGTGCCGGTATATCGCGATACGGCGTTGTGCCGACAGCGTGCCTTCAACAATCTCGTCGGCTATTGCGTTATGTGTGTCCAATGCAGCCCGCGACACCAACGCCTGCTTGAGGCCGGTTTGCAGGGTGGCCAGATCAATCTGCATTGCGGCCAACATTGGAGTGCAAGATTCCCGTGGCATGCGCTGCTTCACCCAGCAGGACATCGATGGCAGGGATGTCGGTATCCCATTCGATCAAGGTCGGGGCGGCACCAAATCGCCGAATGGCATATTCATACAGCGCCCAGACATCCGCGGCAACACGATCACCATGGGTATCGATCAAGATCTCACCGGTGTCCTGAAATCCCGCCAGATGTATTTCACCGACGCTGCCTATTGGAATCGCGTCGATATACTGGCGGGCATCAAACTGGTGGTTGCGGCTGTTGACGTAGATATTGTTGACATCAAGCAGAATCTGGCAGCCCGCCTGCGACGCCAGCGATGCAACAAACTCCCACTCGGGTATCGTTGACGACTTGAATTGTAAATAGCTGGATACGTTTTCAATCAGGATCGGGCGCTGCAGCAAGTCCTGTACCTGGCCGACTTTTGCCGCAACGTGCGCCAGGGCTGCCGGTGTGTAAGGCAGTGGCAACAAATCGTTGGTGAATTCGCCGTTTACGCCGACCCAGCAAAGATGCTCCGACACCAGTGTCGGTTCAAATCGGTCTACCAGCCGTTTGAGTTTCCGCAAATGTGTGTCATCGAGCGGATCAACCGACCCCAACGACAAACCCACACCGTGTATTGAAAGCGCATACCGTTCGCGAAACCATTCCAGATAAGCGAGCGGCTGGCCACCATCGCCAAAAAAATTCTCGCTGTGGACTTCAAGGAATCCAAGCGGCGGTACCAGCGTCTGCAAGTCGCGATAATGCGCCGACCGCAGTCCGATACCCGCAAGCAAGGGATCAATCAGTTGCATGATGATGCCGTTTTATTCCTCATACCACCCGTTGCCGGTGTGCTGGTTTGACCAAAGCCGGTATGGGGGGCGCACATCAGTTGGTTGGCGACGCCTGCCACTAACCAACTGATGCGGAAAATACTGATACTGATTTAGCCTGGATATTTTGCGGCAGGCGCGGCAGGCTTCTCTTCAGCTTTGGCGGCAGCTTTTAACTTGCCACCCATTTTTTCGCATGAACCTTTGGCGACGAATTTCCATTCTTCCGGCAAATTGTCGCTGGCGGCTTGACCGGAGCATGAGTGTTTTGCCGTTCCGCAGTCGTTTTGCGCTTTTTTGGCGATGCCAAAAC
>JANMNT010000211.1:0-12516 GCA_031368465.1 Burkholderiales bacterium | reverse complement strand
CGCGAAGCGTATCCGGGCGACGTGTTCTATTTGCACTCGCGTTTGCTTGAGCGTGCCGCCCGTGTGAATGAAGATTACGTCGAGAAGTTCACCAACGGTGCCGTCAAAGGCAAAACCGGTTCGCTGACCGCATTGCCGGTTATCGAAACCCAGGCGGGTGACGTTTCCGCATTTGTGCCGACCAACGTGATTTCGATTACCGACGGCCAGATCTTTTTGGAGGCCGATTTGTTCAACGCCGGTATCCGCCCTGCGATCAACGCCGGTGTATCGGTATCGCGTGTGGGTGGCGCGGCGCAGACCAAGATCATGAAGCGCAAAGACACCGGCGCCGGTGTGCGTCTGGCACTTGCGCAGTACCGCGAACTCGCGGCGTTTGCGCAGTTTGCATCGGACCTCGATGAGGCCACCCGCAAGCAGCTCGAGCGCGGCAAGATGGTGACCGAACTCATGAAGCAGCCACAGTACCAGCCGATGCAGGTTTGGGAAATGGCGGTGATTTTGTTTGCGGTCAACAACAACTACATGGACGACGTGGATGTGAAAAAAGCGTTGGCCTTTGAAAAAGCATTGAGCGGCTTCCTGAAGACCAAATACGCATCACTGGTTGACTCGATGGATAAAACCGCCAATCTGTCTGCGGACGACGAAAAAGCGTTGCACGCCGCGGTTGCCGACTTCAAGAAAACCGGCGCTTATTAAAGCCTGCCAACCCAAGCGATTCGAAAGAGCGAAGAATGGCCGGAAGTAAAGAAATCCGAAGCAAGATCAAGAGCGTTGAAAACACGCGCAAGATCACCAAGGCGATGGAAATGGTCGCCGCCTCCAAAATGCGCAAGGCGCAGGAACGGATGCGTGCCGCCCGCCCGTATGCCGAAAAGATCCGCAGTGTTGCAGCCAACCTGTCGCACGCCAACCCGGACTATCGCCATGCATTTTTGCAAAAGCGCGATGACGTCAAGAATATCGCGGTGATCATGGTCACGTCCGACAAGGGTCTTTGCGGCGGCTTGAACACCAACGCCATGCGGCTGATGGTCAACAAGATCAAGGATTGGGAAGCCGCGGGCGCAACGGTCCAGGCAACCGCAATCGGCAACAAGGGTTTCGGCTTTTTGCAGCGTTATGGCATTCCGGTGACATCACATGTGATCGGCCTCGGCGACAAGCCGCATTTGGACAAAATGATCGGCCCGATCACGATTCAGCTGGATCAGTTTGCCGAGGGCAAGATCGACGCGCTTTACCTTTGTTATACCAAGTTCATCAATACGATGAAGCAGGAAACCATGTGCGAGCAGTTGCTGCCGCTGACGGGCGATGCACTTGGCGCGCCGGACAGCACCTGGGATTACCTGTACGAGCCGGATGCAAAAGTGGTGCTCGACCAATTGCTGGTGCGGTACATTGAATCAATCATCTACCAGGCGGTGTCGGAGAATATTGCTTCCGAGCAATCGGCACGGATGGTGGCGATGAAGTCCGCTTCGGACAACGCCAAGGAAGTGATCGGCGATTTGAAGCTGACCTACAACAAAGCCCGTCAGGCGGCGATCACCAAAGAGCTTTCGGAGATCGTTGGCGGCGCGGCGGCAGTTTAAGTTTCTCAACAGAATTCAGAATCAAACTTTAGTCAGGTACGAATATGAGCCTAGGAAATATTGTTCAGTGTATTGGTGCGGTGGTCGACATCCAGTTTCCACGCGATGCCATGCCAAAAATTTACGAAGCGTTGACCCTGCAGGACGACGGTCAAAAGAGCTTTGCCGAAAAAGGCCTGACCTTTGAAGTCGAGCAACAGCTCGGTGACGGCGTGGTGCGATGCATCGCCATGGGCTCATCCGACGGTTTGCGTCGCGGCATGAAGGTCAAGGGTACGGGCGCGCCCATCTCGGTGCCGGTCGGCGCGGCAACGCTGGGCCGTATCATGGACGTGCTGGGCCGTCCGATCGACGAACAAGGTCCGATCAAAACTGAAGAGCGCCGCTCGATTCACCAGCCGGCACCAAAGTTTGACGAGTTGTCGCCATCGGTTGATTTGCTGCCAACCGGTATCAAGGTGATCGATTTGGTTTGCCCGTTTGCCAAGGGCGGCAAAATCGGTCTGTTCGGCGGTGCCGGTGTGGGCAAGACGGTCAACATGCTTGAGCTGATCAACAATATCGCCAAGAGCTACGGTGGTTTGTCGGTGTTTGCCGGTGTGGGTGAGCGTACCCGCGAAGGTAACGACTTCTATCACGAGATGCAGGAAGCCGGCGTTATCAAGGCCGACAACCTGAGCGAATCAAAAGTGGCGATGGTGTTTGGTCAGATGAACGAGCCACCGGGCAACCGTTTGCGCGTCGCGCTGACCGGCCTGACCATGGCCGAGCGTTTCCGCGACGAAGGCAAAGACATTTTGTTCTTTGTCGACAATATTTACCGCTACACACTGGCCGGTACCGAAGTATCCGCGCTGTTGGGTCGTATGCCGTCTGCGGTGGGTTACCAGCCGACTCTGGCCGAAGAGATGGGCGTGCTGCAAGAGCGCATCACGTCGACCAAAACCGGATCGATTACTTCGATTCAAGCCGTTTATGTGCCGGCGGATGACTTGACCGATCCGTCACCGGCGACCACCTTTGCCCACTTGGATGCAACCGTGGTGTTGTCGCGTGATATCGCTTCGCTCGGTATTTACCCTGCGGTGGATCCACTTGATTCAACCAGCCGCCAGCTTGATCCACAAGTTGTGGGCGAAGAGCATTACACGGTTGCGCGCCGGGTTCAATCGACCCTGCAGCGTTACAAGGAATTGCGCGACATCATCGCGATTCTGGGTATGGATGAGTTGTCGCCTGAAGACAAACTCGCGGTATCGCGTGCCCGTAAGATTCAGCGCTTCCTGTCGCAGCCGTTCAACGTCGCCGAAGTCTTCACCGGCTCGCCGGGCAAGATTGTGCCGTTGAAAGAAACCATTCGTGGTTTCAAGATGATTGTTGATGGCGAATGTGACGCATTGCCGGAGCAGGCGTTTTACATGGTTGGCGGCATCGACGAAGTATTTGAGAAGGCGAAAACAATGCAGTAAACCGGTGACCTGTGAGCGGGCTGGCAATGGCGGCCCGATCACAACATCATCTGTTCACTCATTTACCAGGCAAACCAAATGGCAACACTTAACGTCAATATTGTTTCTGCTGAGCAATCGATCTTTTCGGGTGAAGCCGAAATGGTTGTCGCGCCGGGCGAATCGGGCGAGCTCGGCATTTTGCCGCACCATGCACCACTGCTCACGCTGATCAAACCAGGCACGGTAAAAGTCACATTGGTTGGCGGTGCCGAGGAGCTGGTTTATGTCTCCGGTGGCATTCTGGAAGTCCAGCCAAAAGCGCTGACCATCCTCGCCAATACCTCAATTCGGGCAAAAGATCTTGACGAGGTCAAGGTCATGGAAGCCAAGCGAGCAGCTGAGGAAGCGCTTACTAACCGCGCAAGCGGCCAAGAACGGGCAGTTGTTCAGGCAGAGCTGGCGCAACTCGCCGCTCAGCTTGCAGCCATCAGAAAGTTGCGTAAATAAACAATTTTTGGTACCATAAACGTGCCGTAACGGTTTAGAGGCGCAGTAAATTTTTCAGGGCAGCGGATACCATCCGCTGCCTTTTTTATTGTCCAATCAAAATATGCAATCTTTGTCTGTTGTAATCCTCGCCGCCGGTCAGGGCAAACGCATGAAGTCGGCGTTGCCAAAAGTGCTGCACGACGTTGCCGGCAAGCCGATGTTATCGCATGTGATTGATCGCGCCAACGCGCTGTCGCCACAAATCATCACCATTGTTTATGGTCACGCTGGCGAGGCCGTGCGTGCCGCATTTGCGCACAACAACACCCTCACGTGGACAGAACAGTCGCCGCAGCTCGGTACCGGCCACGCGGTATTGCAGGCGATGTCGGGTGCCGCACGCACCACCGATGTCACGCTGGTTTTATACGGTGACGTACCGCTGGTCAGTGTGGCGACCCTCAAAACGCTGGTCGATGACGCGGCCACCAACAAACTCGCCTGGCTGACCATGAACGTTTCCAACCCCAAGGGGCTCGGCCGCATTGTGCGTGATACCAATGGCCGCGTGCGCGAAATCGTTGAAGACAAAGATGCGAACGACGAACAACGCAAGATTACCGAAATCAACACCGGCTTTTTGGCCTGTCCCACCGCGTGGCTCGCACGTTGGCTGCCGATGTTGGGCCGCAACAATGCGCAGGGCGAGTATTATTTGACCGACATTCTGAAGTTGGCGGTTGATGAAGGGCTGACGGTCGACACCCATTCACCGCAACACGAATGGGAAATTACCGGCGTCAACAGCCGCGATCAACTGGCCGCATTGGAGCGCACGTATCAGATGGAAATTGCCAAAAACCTAATGGAAGCCGGCGTGACGTTGCGCGACCCGTCGCGCATCGATGTGCGCGGTACACTGGTCTGTGGTGAAGATGTGGTGATCGACATCAACTGCATTTTTGAAGGCAGCGTAGCTCTCGGCCAAGGCGTTTTAATCGGCGCGCAATGCATTTTGCGTGATTGCCAGATTGGCGAAGGCACCCGCATCCTGCCGTTTACGATGATTGATTCAGCCACCATCGGCATGAATGCCCGTATCGGACCCTATGCGCGCATCCGGCCCGGTTCCACGTTGGCGGACGATGTTCATATCGGCAATTTTGTCGAGGTCAAAGCGAGTGCCATCGGTGACGGCTCAAAGGCGAACCATCTGAGTTACATCGGCGACACGACGGTCGGCAAAAACGTCAATGTCGGCGCGGGCACCATCACCTGCAATTACGACGGCGCCAACAAACACCGCACCGTCATTGAAGATAATGTCCACATCGGCTCCGATGTGCAATTGGTCGCCCCGGTGACCGTTCACGCCGGTGCGACCGTGGCGGCCGGCACCACTATTTGGAAAGACGTGCCCGCCAACACGCTCGCCCTGAATGAAAAAACGCAGCTCGCCAAAACCGGCTGGCAGCGTCCGAAAAAGCCCGAAAAGAAATAGCCATCCGCCTCATTTGCGCCACAAATACCGGCGCATGACAGCGTACAATTTCGCGATCAAACAATCTGTTTAGCGAAGGCCCGTTATGTGCGGCATTGTCGGCGCAATCTCCACCCGTAATATTGTTCCGATCCTCACCGAAGGCTTAAAACGCCTCGAATACCGCGGCTATGATTCGTCGGGTATCGCGGTCATGCCGGCCGATGCAAGCAAAATTGTCCGCGTGCGGCGGGTCGGGCGGGTGGCAGAAATGGAAGCCGCGGCGTTGGCCGAAAACCTGCAAGGTGTGTTGGGTATCGGCCACACCCGCTGGGCCACCCACGGCGGCGTCACCGAGCCAAACGCGCACCCGCATGTCTCGCAGGATGAAATCGCCGTGGTGCACAACGGCATTATCGAAAACCATGACGCGCAACGCGCCCGCCTCAAACAGGTTGGTTACGTGTTTGATTCACAAACCGATACCGAGGTGATTGCACACCTGATTCACCATTATTTTCAAACCAGCAAAGACCTGTTCAAAGCAACCCAGCAAGCCGCACGCGACCTGCACGGCGCCTATGCCATCGGTGTGGTGGCGTTGTCGAATCCGGATGTGTTGATTTGTGCGCGCGTCGGCTGCCCGTTGTTGATCGGTGTCGGCAAACATGAAAATTTTATCGCCTCGGATGTCTCGGCGATTCTGCCGGTCACACGACAGGTGATGTATCTCGAAGAGGGCGACGTCGCCGAAATCACCCGCGAGGCGATCACGGTGGTCGATGCACACGGCACGGTCGTTGATCGCGCCATGCACACCTCGGAAGTCAATGACGACGCCAACGACCTCGGCCCGTACACCCACTTCATGCAAAAAGAAATCCACGAGCAGCCGCGTGCGATTTCCGACACCCTCGAAGCGGTGGTGACCAACGGCATCAACGTCGACTATTTCGGCGCCGGTGCCGCCGCACATTTAGCCGGCGCGAACAGCGTGCTCATTCTCGCCTCAGGCACCAGTTATTACGGCGGCTTGGTCGCAAAACAATGGATCGAAACCATTGCGCGTATTCCCTGCCAGGTCGAGCTGGGCCACGAATACCGCTACCGCGACTCGATTCCCAATCCGGCGCAACTCGTCATCACCATTTCGCAATCGGGTGAAACGCTCGATACCATGGAAGCGCTCAAGCGCGCCAAAACGCTGGGCCACGGCTCAACACTATCGATTTGCAACGTACGTGAATCGGCCATCCCGCGTGCGTCGGCAATGGTGTTCTACACCCGTGCCGGGGCGGAAATCGGTGTGGCCTCGACCAAGGCATTCACCACCCAGCTCGCGGCGCTGTTCACGTTTGCATTGACGCTGGCCAAGGTAAAGGGCGTGCTCACGCCGTCGCAAGAAGCTGATTACATCGAACAATTGCGTTATGTGCCGGGCAGTGTGCAACACGCGCTCAACCTCGAACCGCAGATCCAGGCTTGGGCGGAAAAGTTCACGTTAAAAAATCATGCATTGTTCTTGGGCCGCGGGCTGCATTACCCGATCGCCCTCGAAGGCGCGTTAAAGCTCAAAGAAATTTCTTACATTCACGCCGAGGCGTATCCGGCCGGTGAGTTAAAACACGGCCCGCTGGCATTGGTTGATGACAATATGCCGGTGGTGGTGATCGCCCCCAATGACACCCTGCTCGAAAAGGTGAAATCGAACATGCAGGAAGTGCGCGCACGCGGTGGTGAGTTGTTTGTGTTTGCCGACGCCGACAGCCATTTTCACGACAGCGAAGGGGTGCACGTGATCCGCACACCGCGCCACGCCGGGCTGTTATCACCCATCATCCACGCCATTCCGGTACAGTTGCTGGCCTATCACACCGCACTCAAACGCGGCACCGACGTCGATAAACCGCGCAATCTTGCCAAGAGTGTCACGGTCGAATAACCAACCGATGGATATCGAACAAAAACTGATGTCTGCCGTTGATCGTATGCCCGCTTTCCCAAAAAGCGTGCTGCGGGTGATCGAGCTCACGCGCAACCCGGATGTCTCACCTAAGGCGAGTGTTGAAGTGATCGAAAAAGACCCGGTGCTGACCGCGCAGATTTTGCGCGTGATCAATTCGGCGTTTTATGCGTTGCCCAACAAGGTCGCGAGTGTTGCGCAGGCGGTGGTGATGCTCGGCATCAATACCGTCAAAAATCTCGCCATTCGTTCGGCGGCGGTGGGCATGATCCCGGCCAACAACACCGCCGGATTTGATACCGAAGCGTACCTGCTGCACTCGCTCGGTTGTGCCGAAGTGTGCAAACTGGTTGCGCAAAAACTCGGCGATGCCGACCCGGCTGAGGCGTACATCGCCGGCCTGTTACACGATTTCGGCAAGATTGTTTTTACGCTTTACATGCCCGAGCCGTTTCGCACCGCGCTCGATCAATGTGAGGCCGACAATTGTGAATTACATGTTGCCGAACAGGCGCAGCTGACGGTGGACCACACCGTGGCCGGCGCGATGCTCGCCAAAAAATGGCAATTCCCGACGCCGCTGGTCGACAGCATTCGCAACCATCATCAGACACCGCCCGCCGACGGGCTGGGTCGCAGTCTGTTCATCGCCAACCAACTGGTCAAAGTCCGTGGGTTCGGGCATTCCGGCAATCATCAAATTGCCGCACTGCCGCCGGGTCTTGCCAGCGCACTAGGCGAGAGCTATGATGCGATTGTCTTAGCGCTTCCCGATTTGGAAAAACAACTCGACCAGGTGCGCACGTATGCCAACGCCTGGAGCAAAGGCTGACCGATGAAACTCCGTTTTTGGGGCGTACGCGGCTCGATTGCCTCACCCGGCCCGGATACCGTGCGTTATGGCGGCAACACCACCAGCCTCGAGATCCGCACCGACGACGGCCACATTATTTTGATCGACGGCGGCACCGGTATCCACCGCGCGGCATTGAGCCTGCTGGGCAGCATGCCGCTGAACCTCGACATTTTTATTACCCACACCCACTGGGATCATATTCAGGGTCTGCCGTTTTTTATTCCGATCTTTATACCCGGCAACAAGATTCGGCTTTACGGCCCGATTGACCCGGTCAACGATACCGGCATCCAGCAAGTGATGGATGTGCAATTGCAGTACAGCTTCTTCCCGGTGCGCGAAGCCGAGTTGCGCGCCAATATTCAATACCGCTCACTCATGCCGCACGAAGCGGTGAAAGTCGGCGACGCCACCGTCACGCCGGTGTTGTTGAATCACCCGGTGGTCGATTACGGCTATCGCATCGACTGTAACGGTAAATCATTTTTCTTCACCGGTGACCACGAGCCGCACACCAACATCTACGCGCCGGAGGATGCGGGTTATGCCGCGTATCAGGCCATCATCGACAAACAGCGCGCCGAGATCGAACGCGCGCTGGCGGGTGTCGATGTCATGGTGGTTGACAGCTCGTATACGCCGGAAGAATACGCGACCAAAATCGGCTGGGGCCACGGCACCTATGATGGTGCGATGCAACTCGCCCACAAGGTCGGCGCCAAGACATTGTTTTGCACCCACCATGAACCAACCCGCAGCGACGATGCACTCGAAGCCGCGTTTGCCGCCGCACTGGCGCGCAACCCGGTGGCCGCCGGCAATGTCGATATTCAACTGGCCCGCGAAGGGCTGGTGCTTGATTGGTAGCGTCGGCGTAAGTTACAGCCCAACGCAATCAATCCGCCACAACGATCAGCGCATGATCTTGGTGGTCTTTGCCGTCTCGGGCCATTTTTCATCGGCGAGTTTGATAAAGCCTGGAATATCTTTTTCCCACATCGATTGCACCTTGGCGCTGTAGTTCAGGTAAAGCTTGCCGTCAACAATCGTGAATGCGGTCGGATCGATCACTGCCTTATAACCACGTGTCGCACCAAAGGCACAATAGCCGCCATACTGCGGCGCGTATTTTTCCGGGTTGGCGACAAATTTGTCGCGATGTGCGGCCGATGCAAACTGATACTGCTGGTCGCGGTAGGTCGACACAAATTCTGGTTTGCCGATGGTCGGCTTGCCTTCATCAAAATACGCCACAACGTCGTAGCCTTTGATGGCAATCGATTCGTTTGATTCGGCGGCAACGCCGGCGGCAATAAATAGGGCGCACAGCAATGCTGTTAGTGCGCCAATAAAATAGGGTTTCATCAAAATGATCCGTTGTTGATCGGGCCAGTGTGGCTGTTGCAAGGTTGGTCGATGGCATCCACAAATCCTTTCAACCCGCCTACCGCATCACGCTGCCAACTTAATGCCAACCCTTCGACGGATGTTCGGTTTCAAACTGCGCACGGTCTTTTGCAATTTGTTTTTCGAGTTCATCGCGGCCGAGCTTGGCGGCGGAAACACGACTCGCCTCATCACTAAACGCCGGGATGGCCGCCTCGATATTGACGATATTGTGCCGCCGGAAAATATTGGCCATGTCACGCGCACGGAAGCGATCAAAGCCCAATGCCTCCAACGTGTGGCGCCCGGCACGCAGCGCGGCCTCAAACGTTTCGCGTTCGACAATTTCCACGCCGCGCTTGCGCAGCTCGACATAGTGCGTGAGGTTGCGGGCGCGCGCGATCATCTTTAGCTTGGGGAAATTTTCCCGGACAATATCGGCGAGCATCAGGTTGTCTTCAACGTCGTCAATCGCATTCACAATCAAGGTCGCCTCGGCAGCGCCGGCGGCGTGCAACAAATCCAGGCGCGCGGCGTCGCCATAAAAAACCTTGAAGCCGAATTTACGTAGCAGCTCTATTTGATCCGGATCGTGATCCAACACCACCGCCTTGATGCCGTTGGCGGATAACAAACGGCCGATGATCTGGCCGAAGCGGCCGTAACCGGCGATGATGACGCGTGCTTCTTTTTCGTCGATCTCGTCGGCCTGATCATTTTTGCCCGCCAGACATTCCTGACGCGCAGACCACCAATCGAGCAACAGCAATAACAGCGGTGTGGTCGCCATCGACAGCGCCACCGTCATGGTCAATAGTGCCGCCCACTCTTTGGTAAGCACACCCACCGACAGCGCCGCGCCAAACACCACAAACGCAAACTCACCACCTTGTGACAGCAACACCGCAAACAACCAACGCTGGCGCACCGTCACCCCAATGATGCGTGCCGCCAACCACAGCGTGGCCAGCTTCAAACTTAAAAAGCCAACCAACAAAATCGCCACCATGCCCGGCTGATTAACCAACAAACCAAAATCAATCGCCATGCCAACCGAAATAAAAAACAAGCCGAGCAACAGGCCTTTGAATGGCTCAATGTCGGTCTCAAGCGCGTGACGGTATTCGGAACTGGCTAGCAATACACCGGCGAGGAACGCACCGAGACCCATCGATAGCCCGACCAGCGACATGATCTGCGCGATGCCGATCACCAGCAGCAAGGCAAACGCGGTGAACACTTCACGCAAATGGGTGCCGGCGATCACCCGCAACAACAACGGCGTGAGATACAGTCCGATCACCACCACCGCGCCAATCGCACCAAACGCTTTGGCCGCGGCCATCCAGCCGGGCTCGGGTGTACCGGCGGCAGCGGTGGCCGCCACACCAAGCAACGGAATAATCGCCAGCAACGGAATGGCGGCGATATCCTGAAACAACAAAATGGCAAAACTCGATTGACCGGTCGGCGTCGGCAAAAAATTGCGTTCGTTCATGGTGGCAATGGCAATGGCGGTGGATGACAGCGCCAACGCCAGGCCCACCACCAGCGCCGCTTTCCATTCCAAGCCTAGTGCCAGCGCACCAAGCGCCAGCGCCGCCCCAGATAACCCGATCTGCAATGCCCCGCCGCCAAATACACTCTTGCGCATTTCCATTAGGCGTTTTGGTTCGAGCTCAAGCCCGATCACAAACAACATCAACACCACGCCAAATTCGGAGAAGTGCATGATCGCCTCGACATCCGAGACAAACTTCAAACCCCACGGCCCGATGATGGCCCCGGCAATTAAATAGCCCAGCACCGCACCGAGTTTGAAACGCTGCGCCAGCGGCACACAAATGACGGCGGCGGCGAGATCGATCAGCGCATCAGTCAGCATCGCCTGCACCCTTGTTGTCTGAGGTCACGGGCGTGGGCGTGGCAGGTGTCAAAAACGCCACCAACCGCATCCGAAACGCATCCACCTGTGCTGCCACCGCTTCGAGTGTGCCCACGTGTGCGCCGTGCAATGTGATCGGCGCTTCCCACACCATCCCGCAAAATTTGGCCGTCTGGCGCACCGGCGCTTCAAAATCCGCAAACGGCAATTGATGCACACCGCCCTCGGTATAGGTTTCAGCGGTGCCGCCGGTGGTGGTGACCCACAAACAATGTTTGCCGTGCAGCGCCGTGCCGCCGGTGCCACCTGCCGCACCGCGCCCATACGCCCAGCCGCGCAACAACACCACATCAAACCAATGTTTCAACATCGCCGGCACGCTGTACCAATAAATCGGATGCAGCCACACCACCAGATCGGCGCGGGTGAGCGCGGCCTGCTCGGCGGCAACATCGATATCAAAATCCGGGTAGAGGTCGTACAACGAACGCACCTCGACATCCGGCAGGCTCTGCGCCGCATCCAGCAGCGCACGGCTGGCGCGTGAGTGCTGCGGATAGGGGTGGGAGTAAATAACCAAAATCATTTGCGAAGCATAACCGAAACCAACGGCGGCGCGCTATGCCGGCCCGCGGCTAAAATCGCCACATGCCTCAACCCAATATGCCAATCATCAAACGCGCCCTCGCCGTGTGGTGTTTGATCATCCTCGCCGAATCGATCCACGGCACACTACGCACGTTATTCCTCGCGCCGCTGGTTGGGGATTTTCCGGCGCGGCAAATCAGCGTCTTTACCGGTGCGGTAATCATCTTCACCATCACCTGGCTGACGATGCCGTGGCTGCGCCGTGCATCATCCATCGCGGCATCCACACCCACGACGGCGACGCGATCAATCTGGTGGACCATCGGCGCGATGTGGGTGGTGCTGACGGTCATCTTCGAAATCTCGCTGGGCCGCGCGCTCGGGCTTTCGTGGCAGCGGATTGTTGAGGATTACAACCTTGCCCAAGGCGGGCTGATGGCGTTTGGACTGGCGGCGATGTTAGCCACGCCGTGGCTAGTGGCGCGGCTAAAAGGGTAGTCGCCCGAAAACGGCCGACAGCGCCGCTGCCGTGCTAGCATATGACCATCTAGATAGTCATACGGAGAAATCATGGGTGCATTCAGCGTGGCCGAGGCCAAGGCGCAATTAAGCGCCATTATCGAAATGGTGGAGCGCGGCGAAACAGTGACCATCACCAAGCGCGGCAAACCGGTGGTTAACATGGTGCCGGCGAACGCATTGCCAATCAAGCCAAAGTGGGATCTGGCAGAACTCGCCGCACTTCGTGCACGCACGCCTAAGATGAAAGAAACGTCCGTCGAGATCATTCGCAAAATGCGCGATGGTGAAATCGATG
>JANMNT010000190.1:0-1676 GCA_031368465.1 Burkholderiales bacterium | reverse complement strand
TTCAAGTATTGGGAGCCCCAATCCTTCTTGACTCGGCTGGCAACGCCAGGAAACGACAGGTTCACATAGCGCCGGCACGCCGTCACCCTGTTACAGACAATTTGCAGCGTGGGCGGTATCAGTTGCAGGCCACCGACAATCAGCAATATAAAGTCGTTATCCAGCAAGCGTTTTCAGCCATAAATGCCTGAAAACAGCCGTCTTTGCTGGTGTTTTTAATTTGCGATCTTGCCCATCTGATCAATCACAGCGCCGGTCAGACAGCTAATTCTTGATCACATAGCGCAAGAAACCGCTGTGCGGCGTGAACTTGTCGTACATCCCCCGCGCACGGTAGTTGTTTTCTTTGGTTGCCCAATACAGACGTGACCAACCCTGTGTTTTCATTTCGGCGACCAACCAATCGATCAGCTGCTTGCCGATACCGTTTGCGCGCGTCGCCGGGTCAACGTACAAATCCTGCATGTAACAGGCTGGTGTCAAGGTGCTGGTATTTTCGTGCAGCAGGTAGTTCGCAATGCCAACCACCATTCCGTCGGCATCTTCGGCAACAATGCCAAATACCGGCGACGACGCGTTCATCAGGCGCGACCAGGTGTGCGCTTTGACCGCAGGGTCCGGCTCATGCTGGTAGAACCGGCAGTAATCGGTCCAAAGTTTTTCCCAGCGCGGCTGGTCATCCGCGCGTATTCTACGAATCATGATGGGCATTAAATTCCCCGCGTGTGCGCATGCTGTCGACCGAGAATGGAGACGTTCCGTTCATTTACCGGACGGCTCAGTCTACCGCGGTCACTTGTGTTCACCGTCATGTTCTGCTGTCGTATTTTACTGAAAGTGGCAGCGGACCCACTGACACCGCTATAATATAGGCTCGGCCTTGATCCAGTCCCCTCGCCGAATTCTTATTCAAATCGCCTCGCAGCATCAGGCAACCCCCCGCATCTAGACTGGCGCCACCGTTAAAACGCGGCGACAGATTCGGTTTATTCGAAAGTTATTCATGTCATTCTCTACCCTCGGCTTGTCCGAGAAGATCGTACGCGCCGTCACTGAACACGGCTATACCATCCCCACCCCGATTCAAATGCAGGCGATTCCCGCCGTCTTGAATGGTGGCGATTTATTGGCCGGCGCACAAACCGGCACGGGCAAAACCGCCGGCTTTACCTTGCCGCTGTTGCAACGCTTGATAAACTCGGCAGCTGCAATCGTTGCCCAAACCAATGCAACATCCCCGGCGAAGCCGGCCAGCCCGCCGCGTCCGGTCATCCGTGCGTTGGTCCTGACGCCCACCCGCGAGCTCGCCGCACAGGTCGAGGAAAGTGTTGCCACCTATGGCAAATACACCGGCCTTAAATCAATGGTGATGTTTGGCGGTGTGAGCATCAATCCACAAATCGGCGGCTTGCGTCGTGGTGTGGATATCCTGGTGGCGACACCCGGCCGCCTGCTCGATCATTTACAACAACGTACGGTGGATTTGTCGCGCGTTGAAATTCTGGTGCTCGATGAAGCCGACCGGATGCTCGACATGGGCTTCATCCACGACATCAAACGCGTGCTGGCGGTTCTGCCGAAGAAACGTCAAAACCTGCTGTTCTCGGCGACCTTCTCAGACGAGATCAAACGTCTCGCCGACAGCCTGCTGGACAACCCGGCCTTGATTGAAGTTG
>JANMNT010000186.1:0-5278 GCA_031368465.1 Burkholderiales bacterium | reverse complement strand
AACGACCCATGGATGTTGAGGCATCCGAGTCGGGGCAGATCGAGAACCGCCTGCGGGAGAATCAGGCCGTAGGCCGCGACCACCATCACGTCGGCCCCGGTCGCGCGAATCATTTCCACTGCTTCAGGCGTCCTTAGCGATGCCGGCTTTTCGACCCGCAACCCGAGCTGTGTTGCGGTAACCGTAACGGCAGACGGTGTCAGCTTCATGCCGCGGCCTGCCGGACGGTCGGGTTGTGAAAGGGCCAGCACGATGTCGTGCCCGGCCTGATGAAGCGCGGTGAGGGCGGCGGCGGCAAAAGGTGGTGTGCCCGCAAAAATGATTTTCATTTAGCGCGTGAACATGTGTCGTGAACAAACAAAAACGCCGACCCTGCGGTCGGCGCCAATGCATCGATGTTGCCGATGTGGCGGGTTGTTGCCTTGCGGCGATTACAGGCGCGCTGAAACCGAAGCGCGCCGACGCGGGGCGGCCATTTCCGCTTCGCGATCAAGCTCACGCTGACGCTTGATCAATTTGTTTTTGATCCGGTTTGATTTCAGGGGCGACAAATATTCAACAAAAACGTGGCCGTCCAAATGGTCAATTTCGTGCTGAATACAAACAGCCAACAGGCCAGACGCATTGATGGTGAAGCGCTGACCATCACGGTTTCGGCCCGCTCCACCTTGTCATAAAATCCGGGGACCGAAAGGCAACCTTCCTCGTGGACGGCCGCGCCTTCTTTGCGAATAATTTCGGGATTAATGAACACGCGAAGCTGGTTTTTTTCCTCGGTCACATCAATAACCATCAGCCGCTTTAATTCACCCACCTGGGTCGCGGCAAGTCCAATGCCGGGGGCAGCGTACATGGTTTCGGCCATATCATCGACTAACTTCTTGATTTTGTTGTCAATAATCTTAACCGGCTCAGCTACACGCTGCAACAGGGGGTCGGGGTAACAGAGAACGTCTAAAATGGCCATAATTGCTTGCGAATTGAATAAATTAGGTGCAGAATCTTAATGTGTTACATTAAGTTTGCATTGAGTAAATGACTGCCAAGTGTAGTAGAAGTCGCCAATTAAGGCAAATTTGATTGTGCACCGGCTCTGATGCGTTAAACCGTTTTCGACGGCAAATATAGCCTCGACAGCCATTGGCACGGTGATGCTCGGGCGAACCAAAATCCTCGCGAGGGTAATACAGGCCATGAAAAAATTCCCGGCAATCCTTCTTTTTGGCGTCAGCCTGGGTGTTCTGGCAAGCGCGACGGTAGCGGCGCAAGACGCACCCAAGGCGCCGGCCGCGAAAAAAACCACCTCTGCCAAGGCGACGGACAATCCGCTGTTGCTCGCCAATGACGCGCCAACCATGTACACCGTTGTCAAGGGCGACACGCTGTGGGATATTTCCGGCAAATTTTTGAAAGAGCCTTGGCGGTGGCCAGAAATCTGGAACATGAACCGTGACCAGATCAAGAATCCGCATTTGATTTATCCCGGCGACGTGGTCAAGCTTTCATTTGACGCTTCGGGGCGCCCGCTTTTGTCGATCGCCGGTACCGAGGGTGTGGGTGGCACGATCAAACTCGCACCAAGGATTCGCAGCGAAGCCCTGGGTCAGGCCATTCCATCGATTCCCGCGCGTGTCATCGGCCCATTTTTATCAGCGCCACTGGTCGCCGACGAGGGTGCGCTAAATAGCGCGCCGCGCATCATTGCCTCGGAGGAAAGTCGCGTGATTGTCGGCACCGGCAACCTGGTGTATGCCTTGGGCATTAAACCGGAACAGGAAACACGCTGGCAGGTATACCGCCCGGGCAAGGCGTTGACGGATCCGGTGACCCGGGAAATTCTTGGATTTGAAGCCCAATATCTCGGCGACGCCCGCGTGACGCGATTTGGCGATGGCAACGTGACACCAACGACGCTTGAAATCACCAAGGCAAATCAGGAAATCAACCGCGGCGATCGACTGACGCCGGCCGGTGACGCAACCTTGCCGCAATACAGCCCGCGGTCGCCGGAGAAGCAGGTCAAGGGTGCGGTTGTGTCGGTGGTGGGCGGCGTTTCAGAAACCGCCCAATACTCGATCGTGGTTGTTAATCTCGGACGACGTGATGGTATCGAGATCGGCCATGTGCTTGCCGTCCAGCGTGGTGGGGAAATTGTCGCGACAAATACCGGAGAGGACGAGTCGCGGTACTCATTCAAAACGCTGATTCCGGCTTCATGGCGGGGCGACAAAGACGGAATTCCGCCTGAAGTGAAATTGCCGGAAGAGCGAAATGGCTTGACCGTGGTTTTCCGGGTGTTTGAGCGCGTGTCCTACGTTTTGGTCATGTCGTCGAAGCGGCCCGTCAAAGTTGGCGACATCGTCCAGACACCGTAGTTCCGGTTTCACAGCGGCACCGGTAAACGCGCGACATTGTTCGCGCGTTTGTCATTTTTACGCCGGGTTTTGCGCCCACACCGTTTTCGTCCCCATTCAATTAAACGTCACTCATGCCAATGCCACCGACAGGGCTCGACCCACGATCATGGCTTGCGCTCGACCTGATACCGAATCTTGGTGCCGAAAGCATCCGCAGGTTGCTGCACGAATTCGCCTCGCCAGACAACGTTTTGACACAATCGCGGACCGCACTCTTGCGCGTCGTAAATGCGAAGACAGCGGATGCCATTGTCGCTGGCGCCGATGTTGCAAGACTCGCCCACGGAATGAAATGGCTGGAACAGGCGTCAAATCATATTGTCACGCTGGCCGATGAAGACTATCCTCGTGCGCTCCTTGAAATCGCCGACCCACCGCCAATGCTTTATCTCAAGGGGCGTCGGGAGTTATTGTCTAACGCCGGTATTGCCGTTGTCGGCAGCCGTAATGCAACGCCCGGCGGCAAACAAAACGCCGAGGCATTTTCACGAAGTCTGTCGAACGCGGGATTGACTATTGTTTCCGGGCTTGCGTTGGGAATTGACGCCGCTGCGCATCGTGGCGGACTCGACGGCAGCGCCTCAACAATTGCCGTCGTAGGCACCGGCCTCGATCTGGTCTATCCCGCCCGCAACAAAAGCCTGGCGCTGGAGATTTCCCAGCATGGATTGATCATCTCCGAATTTCCATTGGGTACACCGGCCCTTGCAACCAATTTTCCGCGGCGCAACCGCATCATCAGCGGCTTGTGCAGGGGAGTGTTGGTCGTTGAGGCGGCACTTGCCTCGGGGTCGCTGATAACCGCGAGACAGGCTGCCGAACAGGGGCGCGACGTTTTTGCAATTCCAGGCTCAATTCATTCGCCATTCTCCAAGGGCACCCACCAGCTCATCAAACAAGGTGCAAAACTGGTAGATGAGGCAAACGATATTCTGGTTGAGCTGCATTGGCGGGTGATTGGGACGAATCCCGCAAACGCTGTACTGCATACCGATCCGATCATCATGGATGGCGATCCCGTACTCGAGGCAATGGGATTTGACGCGGTGTCTTGCGACGAACTGGCGGTCCGCACGAATATCGCCGGACATGTATTGATCGGCAGACTGACCGAGCTTGAGTTAGATGGTCACATCGCACAGATCGCGGGCGGAAAGTATCAGCGGCTTGCCTGATCCCGCAGTCCATCATTTGACGCTATGCAGCAACCAACAGATTGT
This sequence comes from Burkholderiales bacterium, assembly GCA_031368465.1. GTDB lineage: Bacteria > Pseudomonadota > Gammaproteobacteria > Burkholderiales > Usitatibacteraceae > UKL13-2. Next base: position 1,641 of record JANMNT010000186.1, on the reverse strand, counting down.
TTTTATTGCAAAAAATTATTCTCTTGCGTTTGCGAGACTTCCGCGCCTATCATGTGCGCCCCACGTAACGGCTGTGATGGCTGTCGCGGACGCGTGAACCAACCTATGAAAGCATCAACGCATGTCAAAGAGTCTCATCATCGCCGAGAAGCCCTCTGTCGCGAACGATATTGCCAAGGCAATCGGGGGATTTACCAAACACGCAGAGTATTTTGAGAGCGATGATTACGTCCTCTCATCCGCAGTCGGTCATCTGGTCGAGATTGCGATGCCCGAAGAAGAGGAAGTAAAACGCGGCAAATGGACCTTCGCGCACCTGCCGGCGATCCCATCTTATTTTGCCCTGCGCCCGATCGGAAGAACCGAGCCGCGCCTGAAGGTGCTGCTGAAGCTGATCAAGCGGAAAGACGTCACCGCACTCATCAACGCGTGCGACGCTGGACGCGAAGGCGAACTAATTTTTCGCTACATCGCGCAATTTGCCAAAGCCAAGCAGCCGGTCAAACGATTGTGGTTGCAATCAATGACGCAACCGGCAATACGTGAGGGATTCAAAGGATTGCTCGCCGGCGAGGCCATGCAGGGTTTATCGGATGCGGCGGTGTGCCGCTCCGAATCGGACTGGTTGGTTGGTATCAACGGTACGCGCGCAATGACCGCGTTCAATTCAAAGTCCGGTGGTTTTCAACTGACCACGGTCGGACGGGTGCAAACGCCGACCCTTGCCATCATGGTCGAGCGTGAGGAGCGTATCAAGGCGTTTAAACCGCGCGACTATTGGGAAGTTCATGCGAATTTTTCTGCGAGCGGCGGCGATTACATGGGCCGTTGGTTTGACGAAAAATTCAAGAAGTCGGAGGACGATGAACATCTCAAGCCCGAACGTTTATGGGATGAAAAGACAGCCCGATCGATTGTCACGAAATGCCTGGGTAAGCCCGGCAACGTCGAGGAGGAATCCAAACCGACCACGCAGGCCTCGCCGCTGCTGTTTGATCTGACCTCGCTGCAACGTGAAGCAAACTCCCGGTTTGGTTTTTCCGCGAAAACGACGCTTGGGTTGGCGCAGGCCTTATATGAAAAACATAAGGTTCTGACCTACCCGCGAACGGATGCGCGCGCCCTTCCCGAAGACTACATCCAGACTGTCAGGCAGACGTTGGAAATGTTGAAAGAGGGTGAATACAATGTTTCGGCGAAAAAAATACTGGACAGTGGCTGGGTAAAACCCAACAAGCGGATTTTTGACAATACAAAGATCTCTGATCACTTCGCCATTATTCCAACGCTGCAGGCGCCAAAAGCGCTGAACGAAATTGAACAGAAACTCTACGACTTTGTCGTGAAGCGGTTTCTTGCCGTGTTTTACCCGTCGGCAGAATTCTTGCAGACGACACGTGTGACCCGCGTTGATGGTGTTTCCTTCAAGTCTGAGGGTAAGGTGCTGGTTAATGCCGGCTGGCTGGCGGTGTACGGACGTGACGCAGACGATGAAACGGCTTCAACCAATCTGGCCGCGGTCAAGGCGGGCGAAAAAGTGACGACTGAAACCGTCGAGGTAAAGGCCACCACCACCAAACCGCCGGCCCGATACTCGGAAGCGACGTTGCTGTCGGCGATGGAAGGGGCGGGCAAGGCGAT
>JANMNT010000146.1:0-4201 GCA_031368465.1 Burkholderiales bacterium | reverse complement strand
GCGCGAAGTGAGCCTGTTGCCAAGCGTCGCGCATCGACTCCGCGTTTTCCACAACAATGTTGTCGTTGGGTAACAACATCGCAAATTTCGACTTGTTCTCCGAGCCGCCGCCTTTTGCCGCGACAATGACTTCAACCTTGTCGCCCGGCACAATTTCGATATGGGTCACACCGGGCGTGTTGTCGGTGGTGTTTTTGCGTTTACCATCCGGGTCAATCAGCATCGAGCCGCGCAACGGATTGTTGACGTCGGTGTAGGCGCGGCGGACGCCTTCATTGACCATTTGTTCAGGTGTTAGTCGTGGTCCACTGCGCGGCCCTTCAAAGCGTGCATCCATGCCGACGCGGATAAAGGCGATACAAATGCCGGTGTCCTGACAGATCGGCCGGTGCCCCTCGGCCGCCATGCGCGAGTTGATGAGAATCTGCGCCATGGCATCTTTGGCCGCCGGCGACGCTTCGTTCTGGTAGGCCTCGTGCAGCGCTTTGATGTAGTCGACCGGATGGTAATAACTAATGAACTGGAACGCATCGGCGACCGAGGAAATAAAGTCTTCCTGTTTGATGGTGTTCATTGTCACTTCTCCAATCAATGCTGGGTTACGTTTTTGACGGGCTGGATCAGGATACGATCACACGCGGCGATGGCCATGGCCGAAAACAAAAATGCCATGTGAATCAATGTTTGCCATAACAGCACTTTTTCATCGTACTTATCCGCACTGATAAACGTCTTCAACAGGTGGATCGAAGATATGCCGATGATGGCGGTGGCCAGCTTGACCTTCAGTACCGACGCATTGACGTGTGAAAGCCATTCCGGCTGATCCGGGTGCCCTTCCAGACGAAGGCGCGACACAAATGTCTCGTACCCGCCGACAATCACCATGATCAGCAGATTCGAGATCATGACCACGTCGATCAATGCCAGCACCACCAGCATGATCACGGTTTCGTTGAGCTTTGGCGTGGCGAATACGGCGTTGCCGGCAATGTCCAGAATGGGTTTTTGCGCGGCATCGAGCAGCGGTGCCGCCTTATATCCCACCGATTCGATCAACTGTCGCAACGCCTCTTGGTTGCCAAAAATGGCCTCAACCAAATGCACCAGTTCGACCCAGAAGTGAAACACATACACCGCCTGCGCAACGATGAGGCCGATATAAAGCGGCATTTGCAGCCAGCGGCTCCAAAAGATGAAGTTTGACAGTCCGCCAAGGGCGACGGAGCGTTGGGGTAATGCCGGTTTTTGATTTGACATAAAAAATAGTAAACCCCGGCAAACGTAAATTTGTCGGGGAAAAATGTGGACGAAAAAACAGTTTCAGGGAAATTTATGACAACAACAAGAATGCCTTCAGGACGTCACGCAGATTTCGCAAACGCCATGTTCGGCACAATCTCCCGCCGGAGAATTTTACCATTCTTGGTGCGGGGAAAATCCGTGGCAAGGTAGATGCGCTTGGGTGCCTTGTAAGCCGCCAGGTGCAACTGGCTCCAGCGTAACAACTCATCCGCCGATAGCGATTGATTCGGCTGCAACAAGACATAGGCGGCGACAATCAGCTTATCCTGGTCGACCGCTTCACCAACACACGCGCAGTCCGCTACTGCAGGGTGCGATTTCAGGACACGTTCGACTTCATACGGCGAGACGCGGTAGCCAAAACTCTTGATGATGTCGTCCTTGCGGCCAAGGAACCACCAATAACCGTCTTCATCAATCCGCGCATGGTCGCCGGTGAAGAACAACCCGTCATGCCGCAGCTTGGCGGTCTCTTCCGGCATCTGCCAATAACGCAGGAATAAGCCCGGATCATCGTCCGGAATGGCAATCATGCCCTCTTCGCCGGCTGCGGTCGGTTCGAGCGTTTCCGGATTTACCAGCCTGACGCGGTGGCCCGGCTGCGGGAAACCGGCGGAACCGGCGCGAATCGGCCGGTGGATCGATTGCGACAGGTAGTACGAAAATTCACTCATGCCGACCGCTTCAAAAATGTCCATGCCGAAACGGGTGCGCCATTGGGACAACATATCGTCTGACAAATGTTCGCCGGCGCTCATACAAAAACGTAGAGATGGCACGTCAGCCCTGCCGACCGTCGTCTTTTGCACGATCTGACGATAGATGGTGGGCACACCGATAAAAATAGTTGCCGCATGCTTTGCGATCAAGCGCGGCCACAACATGGCGTCGTTTTTACCCTCGTGCACAATCACGGTCTTGCCGCGATAAAGCGGGTCCATCAGACCCGATCCGAGCACGTAGGTCCAATTGAATTTGCCGGAGTGGACAATGCGGTCTACCTGGTTCGGATCAAAACTGAACCAGTAGCGCGAGGCGGGCTCACGCCCGATCAGTGCGCGGTGTGCATGCAGCACGCCCTTGGGGTAACCGGTTGTTCCGCTGGTGTAGACCAGATAAGCCGGGTCGCTTGCGCGCGTGGCGTGCGGCGCCGAAAAGGCGGTGATCTCATTCAACGCCGAATCAAAATCAAGTACTGCAATACCGTCATACGGCGTATGTCGACCCTCGCCGGTGGTGAGCACCACGTCAATTTGTCCACGCTCGGGCATGGCGCCAGCTAATTGCGACCAACTGGCTTTGTCCAACACCAGAACTTTTGCACCGGAATCTTTGATCAAATATTGCACCTCCTCCGGTGTGAGCAGAGTGGATGTCGGTACCGCGATGGCGCCGAGCTTCATTGAACCGAAAAAGGCGATCGGATAGGCGAGACTGTTTGGCAGGCGGACCAGTACCCGGTCGCCGGCGACAACTGCGTGCTTGCGCAGCACCTGTGCGAACTGGTTGCTGCGATCCGACAACTGTCGATAGGTGGCGGTGATAGTACCCAGTGCATCGTCCTCTACAATCATCGCGACGCGCTGCGCAACGTCGGTTTCAAGATGGGCGTCGGTACACGCAACACCGATATTGAAAAATTCGGGAACCTGCCATGTCCAGTCTTCGAATGGCGGAAATGATGTTTTGGCATTCATGGGATTCTTTTACGTAGGAGTGACAATGACCTTTGATTCGCTTTAACGGCGCGACAACAACACTACAAGATGACGCCGTACGGCCAGTTCTCCCGTACAACCTGTTCAGGCAGCTGCTTGAGGACCTCGATCGCAAACGCGGTATCGGTCGCCGATAACGCGTGCAATGCGTGTGCCCGCAGCAGGGTTTGCAGCGCCTTGCCAAACATCGGCGGATCAAGCATTTCACCGTTGAACTTGATCGCGCCACCAAGCAATGCATCGGCTTCGATGGCGGCTTTGAGGATGGCAATTTTTGTTCTGATGTCGGTTGGCGACGGTGTATATGCAACCTTGCAGGGGTGGATATGAAACGGGTGAATCACCTGTTTGCCGGTCATACCCATGGCGGCCTCTTCACAGGCGTGGCCGTATACCACGCGTGATTCTTCGTCGCCGTGCAGGTCCAGCCAGCGCCGAACATCGTCTGGTTCCACACTTGACTCGGGCATGGCGGATTGACCAATCAATGTTTCAACGCCGCCGATCACACCCTTGCCCGCGATACGCGCCTCAAACAACACCTGGTTCATAAAGTAGGCGAGTTCCACAGTCCAATTGCGCGGGGTAATGTGGATACCCATCGCCTTGGAGAAATCGTGGATGCCGAATACCACGTGTTTAACCGTGCTGTATTGCATCAGGTCGGGTGCGATCTTGAGCGACTTCGGATGTTCGATGATCGGCTGGATGGTCATGCGGTGATTCAAGCCGACCAGTACCGCGGACAGGTCGCGAATCTCGGCGGAGCCATACGCTTCGCCCGCTTTCGCCAACATCACCACGTCGATGTAATCGGCCAAATCACGAATCAATGCCAGGTCTTTTTCGTATTCGTCGGTCCGAAAAGGATTGATACGAATGGCGATTTGCACCGTCTTGCGGCGCGGCATGGCCGGCAATTCACGCCGCAGTAATTCACGCGACATGTCTTTTTGCCGGCAGCCGTCTTCCAAATCAAACAGCAGGGTGTGGGCGGTGGTGCCGACCGCGTGTTTTTTGAAGCGCTGCGCCGCCTGCTCGATATCCTCGTAAATGCCGAGCGAAGGTGCGTATTTGACCGGCGGGTAATAAATCTGGATGCCGGGCCAATAATCACCCAGCATGGCCGGAGAGTCGGTGGCGAGATCGATATCGTTGAGATTGCTCATGATTTTTCA
>JANMNT010000140.1:0-12140 GCA_031368465.1 Burkholderiales bacterium | reverse complement strand
GCAACGTGCCCGCAACCCTTTCGAACTCGGCCTGTACAGCCAGTACGCCGACATCCTGATCGTTGCATTTGTCGCGCTCGCCGCCGCGACCGCCGCGGCTGTGGCTTTTTTCTGGCGCAACACCAAGGTCTCGCGCCGCTGGGGTGTCGCAATGGTGGCTGCCGGTAGCGTGGTGATGGTGGATCGAATCGCAACCGGCTATGAAACGCTCTCACCATTACAATCAGGCTACGCGTTGTCGCAGGATATCGCCAAACACCTGACCCCGCAAACACGTCTTTACGCCGTCAATACCTACGACCAGACGGCACCTTTTTACCTCGGCCGAACCTTCACGTTTGTCGATTATGTCGACGAATTCGAGCTGGGCCAAAAAAGTGAACCGGGAAATCATATAGATAAATTAAACGATTTCCCGCCTTTCTGGAACGCATCCGGCAGTGCAATTGCCATCCTGCCACCCCAGGATATCGATAAAATGCGTTCGCTGGGACTGCAATTCGAAATCATCCATGAGAACCCCCGCCGTATTGCGATTTTGAAGCGCTAGACAACAACAATTGCCCGCAAAACCATAAAGAGTGTCGAATTGAATCTAGCCAGTTTTAGCCTGATCCTGACCGGCGTGTTGCTAAATGCCGCCGCACAATTGCTGCTTAAAGCGGGCACCAACCGGATCGGGACATTTGAATACAGTCTGGCCAATATCGCGCCAATTGGCAAAGCCATCGCAGTGCAACCGCATATTCTTGGCGGCCTTGCGTGTTATGGCATCAGCGTGGTGGTCTGGATCATGGCGTTGTCGCGGGTGCCCGTGTCCATGGCCTACCCGATGCTTTCGATTGGTTATGTGGTTAATGCCGTCGCTGCCTGGTATTTGTTTGGAGAGTCACTGGCAGCCCAGAAGCTGATCGGTATCGCCTTTATTTGTATCGGCGTGTGGCTGGTGGCGAAATCATCATGACCCTGCCTTATCTGAAGTTTGCCGGCCCGATCGTTACCCAAGAGATGGGTGATGCCGTAAAGGAGACCATACTGTCCGGCTGGCTCACCAGCGGTCCGCGTGTAGCCGCGTTTGAAGCCGCGTTATCGGCCTACCATCACGGCCGACCAACACGGGTCTTTACATCCGCCACCGCCGCCATGGAAGTCGCCTTTGGCGTTTGCGGCATTGGCCCGGGCGATGAAGTGATCACCTCCGCCATGACATTTTTTTCGGTCGGCAACATGATCGAAAAAGTTGGCGCGACAACCGTGTTTGTCGACTGCGACCTGGTCACCCGCAACATCGATCTGGATCAGCTTGAGTCGGCGATAACGCCGCGCACTAAGGCGATTGTGCCAACCCACTTTGGCGGGCTGCCTTGCGATATGGACCGGCTGTTTGCCATTGCCAAAAAACATAATCTGCGCGTGATTGAAGACGCCGCACTCGCCATCGGCAGTCGTTGGAAAGGCACACCTATTGGTGCGTTTGGCGACATCGCCACGTTTAGCTTTCACCCCAACAAGAACATGACCACCATCGAAGGTGGTGCCGCCATGTTTGCTGATGTCAATGAGGCAAGACGCGCCGAGGTGTTGCGATTTCACGGCATCACCAAGCTTGCCGACGGCACGCGTGACGTTGATGTTGCCGGCGGCAAGTTCAATATGAGTGATGTGTCGGCACGGCTGGGCATCGAACAACTCAAACAACTCGACGGATGGAACGCCAAACGGCAACAGCTCGCCGCACACTATTTTGCGCAACTTTCGCCGGTGGCCGAATCATTGGGCATTGTGTTACCCGCGCCGGCATTCACCGGCGAGGAAAACGGCCACAGCTGGAATATGTTCTCGGTGTTACTGCCGTTAACGGCCATGCCGATTTCACGCAAACAATTCATCGATAACATGCACGCACAACAAATCGGCATCGGCGTTTCGTATGAGGCGATGCACCTGTCAACCCTGTTTCGCAACAAGGGACATCGTGACGGCGAACATCCAAACGCAGAACGTATCGCCCGCGAAACGGTGACCCTGCCGTTGCACGCGGCGATGACGGTTGCGGATGTTGACCGTGTTTGTGCGGCATTTATTTCACTGGTCAAGCGATAATATGACGATGTCCATGCCCGCCCCAATATTGTCGGTTGTCATCCCGGTATATAACGAGGAAGACGGCCTACCGGCGCTGTTTGCGCGTCTTTATCCGGCGCTTGACCGACTCAAAATCAGCTACGAAATCCTGTTCACCAATGATGGTTCGAAAGACCGCTCGGCAGCCGTGCTGCGCGAACAGTTTCAGCTGCGCCCTGATGTGACAAGAGTGATCCTATTTAACGGCAATTATGGTCAGCACATGGCCATCATGGCGGCGTTTGAACACTGCCGTGGTTCGCGCATTGTCACGCTAGACGCCGACTTGCAAAACCCGCCGGAAGAAATCGGCAACCTGCTCGCCGCGATGGACCGGGGTCATGATTACGTCGGTTCGATCCGCAAATTGCGCCAGGACTCGGCATTCAGGCGTTACGCCTCACGGGCGATGAACAAACTACGCGAACGCATCACCAGCATCAAGATGACCGACCAGGGCTGCATGTTGCGCGCCTACAGCCGAAATATTGTCGACGCGATCAACAGCACCAAGGATTCCTCGACCTATATTCCGGCGCTGGCCTATTCGTTTGCCCACCACCCGACCGAAATCGAAGTGGCCCACGAGGAGCGATTTGCCGGTGAGTCCAAATACTCGCTGTATAAACTGATCCAGTTGAATTTTGATCTGATGACCGGCTTTTCGACGGCACCGTTGCAGGTGTTTTCATTTATCGGTATTGCCATTTCATTGATGTCGCTTTTCTTCGTTTTCTATCTGGCAATCCGCCGGCTGGTGGTCGGACCCGAGGCCGAAGGGCTGTTCACACTGTTCGGCATCGCTTTTTTCCTGATCGGCATCACCCTGTTCGGGATCGGCTTGCTGGGTGAATATGTCGGCCGCATTTACGAACAGGTGCGCCTGCGACCACGCTATATGATTGAAGGCATTCTGGAAAAGGATGCCGCGAAGACCACTGATGCCTAGCGCGGTAGTCTTTGCGTACCATAACGTCGGTGTCCGCTGCCTGACGGCCCTGCTCGCGCAACATGTTGATGTCAAACTGGTGGTCACGCACGTCGACAACCCGGCTGAACAAATTTGGTTTGGCAGCGTGGCGGCGCTGGCAACATCGCACGGCATCAAGGTCGTGACACCTGACGACCCGAACACGCCAGCGTTTATTGCCGAGGTCGCAGCCTTGCAACCGGACTTTCTGTTTTCGTTTTACTACCGGATGATGTTGTCGCCGACCATGCTCGCCACCGCCAGCCGCGGTGCCTACAATATGCACGGCTCGCTATTACCAAAGTACCGCGGCCGTGTGCCGATCAATTGGGCGATCATCCAGGGCGAAACCGAGACAGGCGCCACCCTGCACGAAATGGTCGAAAAGCCGGACTCCGGGCGCATTGTTGATCAGCAAGCGGTCATCATCGGCCCTGACGAAACGGCAAAAGAGGTGTTTGACAAGGTCACGGCTGCTGCCGGAAACATCATCGAGCGCTCGCTGGCGGGACTGATTGACGGCAGCGCGGTTTTGACTGTCCAGGACCTCTTGCAAGGCGGCTATTTTGGCGGGCGCCGCCCTCAGGACGGCGTGATCAATTGGAACGACAATGCCAAAAACATTCATAATCTGGTTCGTGCGGTCGCCCCACCCTATCCGGGTGCATTGACCGCTATCGGCGGTCAGACCGTCAAGATCACCAAAACCAAACATATGCCCGCCACGCTGACCCATACCCGCCCCGGGTTCGTCAATATTGCCCGCGACAAGGTGATTGCCTTGTGCGGTGACGGCGGCATGCTGCGGTTGATTGAAGCCGAAGTCGACGGCCAGCCATACAACGAGTTGATGCTGGCGGTACGGTTTGGCGATGGCGTTCATGCGATGACGGCACCCGCCTGATGGACGGCATGCCCACAACCGGCGGCATGACCAAACACCGCATCGATTCACTGGTTGACGGCATATTTGCGGTCGCCATGACGCTGCTGGTGATCGAGTTAAAAATTCCCGAATCGGCGCACGTGCAAAACAATACTGGCTTGTTGAATGCGTTCGGACATTTGGTGCCGAAATTCATTTCCTGGGTGATCAGCTTTTTTGTCCTGACGCTGTTCTGGTTCGGACACCACCGCAGCTTCCATTACGTAAAACACGTTGACGCAAGGCTGATTGCGCTCAATCTGCTATTTTTGGCCTTCGTTACCTTGATGCCGTTTGCCAGCGCACTTTCCGGTGAATACGTGATCCTGTTGGCCGCACAGGTGTTCTATTCGTTCAACATGATCATGGTCGCGTTGTTTGCAATGTTGATTACTCGCTACATTCACATGCATCCGGCACTTTGTAATCAGCCGATGTCAACCGGCGTGTATCGCGCAGCCAGATTTCGCACCGGCATGCTGATCGTGATCAGCCTGATGGCAATCGTGATCGGCAGTTACATTCCCGCCGCCGGCAATTCGGCGTTTATGCTGATGATGATTGTCGGACCCATCGCAAGAAAAATTGAGGCAAAACACACGCGCCTCGGCAATGAAACCAGGACGCTCTCCATATGAAAAAAGTACTCATCCTCGGTGTGAATGGTTTTATCGGCCATCACCTGACCAAGCGCATCATGGAAACGACCGATTGGCATGTTTATGGTATGGACATGAACACCGATCGTGTCACGCCGTTTCTGGACAATCCGCGTTTTCATTTTTTTGAAGGTGATATCACCATCAACAAAGAGTGGATCGAGTATCACATTCGCAAATGTGACGTACTGCTGCCGTTGGTCGCCATTGCCACCCCATCGACCTATGTGCAGGACCCGTTGCGGGTGTTTGAACTCGACTTCGAAGCCAACCTGCCGTTTATTCGTTCGTGTGTGAAATACAAAAAGCGCGTCATCTTCCCATCAACATCGGAAGTCTATGGTATGTGTTCGGACGCCGAATTCGATCCGTTTAATTCCAATCTGGTACTCGGGCCGATTGAAAAGCAGCGCTGGATCTATTCTTGCTCGAAACAGTTGATGGATCGCGTGATTTACGCCTACGGTTCGCGTGGTGAACTTGATTTCACCCTGTTTCGCCCATTTAACTGGATCGGTGCCGGACTCGACTCAATCCACACGCCGAAAGAAGGCTCCTCCCGTGTCATCACCCAATTTTTTGGCCACATCGTGCGCGGTGAGCCGATAAAACTGGTTGACGGCGGCGCACAAAAGCGCGCCTTCACCTATGTCACCGACGGCATCGCGGCGCTGGTAAAGATCATTGCCAACGAAAACAACGTTGCAAGCGGACAGATCTACAATATTGGCAACCCAAAGAACAATTATTCCGTGCGCGAGCTGGCGACCATGATGCTTGAACTCGCCAAGCAATATCCGGAATACAAAGATACGGCCGCCAAGGTCAAATTGATCGAAACGACCTCCGGTGAGTATTACGGCAAGGGATATCAGGATGTGCAAAACCGTGTGCCAAAAATCGAAAACACCATGAAGGATCTCAGCTGGTCGCCGCAGGTCAACATGGCCGACGCGTTGAAGGGGATTTTTGATCACTACCGCAAAGAACTCGAAGAAGCCAAGGATTTGGTGAACTGATGCCCAATTCCGCCCCATTGGTTGGTGTTGTCATGGGTTCCAATTCGGATTGGGACGTGATGCAGCGTGCCGCCGAAATCCTGCGTGACTTTGGCATTGCGTTTGAACAAAAGGTGGTGTCGGCACACCGCACGCCGGACGCGATGTTTGAGTACGCCGACACGGCGCGTGCGCGTGGATTGCGTTGCATCATTGCCGGCGCGGGCGGTGCCGCACACCTGCCCGGCATGCTTGCCTCAAAAACGACGATCCCGGTCTTGGGCGTGCCGGTGCCATCCAAACATCTGGCCGGACAAGACTCGCTGTACTCGATTGTGCAAATGCCCAAAGGCATTCCGGTTGCCACGTTCGCCATTGGCGAAGCCGGCGCCGCCAATGCCGCATTGTTCGCGGTCAGTCTGCTGGCGAACGACAACCCCGCGCTGGTCGACAAGCTCGCCAGCTACCGCGAAGATCTGAAAGAACTGGTTGCGGCGATGCACCTGCCCGAGGTCCTGTGATTCTGCCCGGCGCGACGCTTGGCCTGCTTGGTGGCGGACAACTCGGCCGCATGTTTTGCATGGCCGCACGCAATATGGATTACCGGGTGACGGTGCTCGATCCTGATCCACTTTCACCCGCTGCAGAGTTCGCGACAGGACATTTGAATACCGCCTATACCCATCCGGTATCGCTCGATGAATTCGCCCGGACCTGTGCGGCGGTCACCACCGAATTTGAGAATGCACCTTCAGAAGCGTTGATTGCGCTTGCCGACAGGACGACTGTCAGACCAAGCGGTCATGCGGTTGCAGTGGCACAGGATCGTATTGCCGAGAAATTCTTTTTTCAGCGCAACGCGTTCCCCGTCGGCCCGTTCGCAGTGATTCACAACACCAGCGATGTCGCTGCTGCTGTCAGCGCCATCCAATTTCCCGCCCTGCTCAAGACCGCCCGCTTCGGCTACGATGGCAAGGGACAGGCGCGTATTGAATCGGTTGACCAACTCGCGCAAACCTTTGCCGCGTGGAACGGCGTGACCTGTGTGCTCGAACAGTTCCTGCCGCTGCAACTGGAAATCTCTGTGGTGCTGGCACGCGCCGACGACGGCGAGACCACGGTTTTCCCGGTGGCCGAAAATCAACATGTCGACGGTATTCTGGATATCACCATCGCGCCGGCGCGCATTCCGGCCCGATTGGCGGCGCAGGCGCGTGACATTGCCACGCAGGTCGCTGTGGCGCTTGATTACGTCGGCGTGATGGCGGTTGAGTTTTTTGTATTGCAGGACGACACGCTGTTGATCAACGAAATCGCCCCGCGCCCGCATAACAGCGGGCATTTCACCATTGACGCCTGTCGCACATCGCAGTTCGAGCAACAGGTACGCGTTTTATGCGCCCTGCCGCTTGGTGATACCAGCCAGCATTCTCCAGCTGTGATGCTCAATCTATTGGGTGATCTCTGGCACGGTGATCAACATCAGACCGCCCCGGATTGGTCGGTTTTGCTTGAGCACCCCGGTGCCCACCTGCACCTTTACGGTAAGCGCGAGGCACGTCCGGGTCGCAAAATGGGCCACGTCACGGTTTGTGACGAATCGGTCGATGCCGCGCTCAGTGCCGTCAATAAGATGAAAATCGCGCTCAATCACCGCGTTTGACGAAGGGCGGGTGCCGTTTGGCAGGTGACGCTATTTGTACCAAATCTTGATGGTTTGAATCCAAATCACAATGTCGGGGCGTCGTACCGTCAGATTCAACCATTTCAAGGAAATCCATCATGCAAAACGTTCGCCGGTCTTTCGCTTCGTCATTGTTGTTTTCACTGACCCTGGTATTTCTTGCCAGCGTGTCATTCGCACCACAAAATGCCCTCGCATGGGACTGGATTGGCTGGGGCAAAAAAGTGTCCGGGTCTGGTACTTACAAGACTGAAACACGCACGATATCCGGCTACAACGGCGTCAAACTGTCTGGTTCGTTTGACGTGACCATTGTTCAAAACGGTACGGAAGGCATCACCATTGAAGCCGAGGATAATCTGTTGCCGTTGATCGCGACAGAGGTCGAACGCGGCAGCCTTGTCATCAAATGGACGGAAAAAAACCTCAACGTTTCCCATAAAAAGATCACCATGACGGTCAACGTCAAGGGGATCGAGGAAATCTCGGTTGCCGGTTCGGGCAACATCAAGGCGGACGCAATTAAATCCGCAAAGCTCAAATCGAGTATCGCCGGCTCCGGTGACATCAATATCAAAACACTCACCAGTGACACGATCAAAGTATCCATCGCCGGCTCGGGTGACTTTACCGCCGGCGGGTTGGCGGATGACCTTGGTGTGTCGATTGCCGGGTCTGGTGGTGTGAAAGCCGAGCGTCTAAAGGCAAAAAATGCCAAGCTGTCGATTGCCGGGTCTGGTGACATTGCGCTGTGGGCGACCAACGCGATCAAAGTGTCGATTGCCGGCTCTGGTGATGTGCGCTACTACGGCGACGCCACGATTTCAAAATCGGTTGCCGGCTCCGGCAGCATCAAGCGGCTCGGCGCGGCACCAAATCCGTAAACACCTTTATTGACGGCAGGTTTGGGGCATTTTTGCCGCAAAAGCGCCGTCCTTTCTAGGTTTTTGATTTCAAACGGTGGACAAATTTCTGCCGGAACTTGGATAGCTTTGGCGATACCACCGCCATGCAATAACCCTGATAAGGGTTGCGTTTAAAGTATTCCTGATGGTATTCCTCGGCGGCATAAAACGTTTGCGCGGAAACCACTTCAGTCACAATGGGCGCATCCCAAATGTTTTCGGCGGCGAGGTGTGCAATGGTGTCGTTGGCTGCGCGCTGCTGCGACGGCGAGTGGAAATAAATGCCTGACCGATATTGGGAACCGACGTCGTTGCCCTGCCGGTTTAATGTGGTGGGATCGTGGATGGCAAAAAACACGCCGAGAATTTCCACAAACGAAATAACGTCCGGATCAAACGTGACCCGCACCACCTCGGCGTGACCGGTGGTGCCTTCGCAAACGCGCTTGTAGTCGGGATCAACCAAATGACCATTGCAGTATCCGGACACCACGTCAACCACGCCTTGCAGATCGTCAAATACCGCTTCCAGGCACCAAAAACATCCGCCGCCAAGGGTTGCGACTTCCATACCTGCACCTTTTGCCACTGCTGCATCGCTCATTTGCTGTTCTCCTTCATAACCGGTTTGGGGGTAAAGCGGATATCGCCGTAATACGCGATCGCGCTCTCCTCTGTATTGTCGGTATCGGTCATGATTCCTAACGAGCGGATGCGCCCGGGCTTCTCGCCGAACGCCCTTTGGAAGTCGCGCACAACGTTGCGTTCATATTCGATCCACGCCCCGCTGCGGGTCGCACCAGACTCGGCGACAATCATCTTCACGCGGCCGGTGTGCGCACTCTCAATCACCGCATCCGGCGCCGCTTTATTTTCCCAAATGTACATCAGGGTTGCGTAAGGCATCGGCTGGCCGGTCAGTGCCTTCACGCGCGCGGCAACGGCGCGGTCCTCAAAATCGAGTTTTTCCATATCGCCATCAAAGGTGATGATGACTCTGACCGGGGAGTCCTCCAGATCGCGACGGGTATTGTCCGCGGCGGCAATCGGCACCGGAACATGCCATCGCCAGTGAATCCACGGCATTGACATCGGGTCGATATCGAGTGATTTTGTCAGTCCGGACGCAGACTGTTCCGCGTTGGCCTGAATTACCGTGGTGCCCGACGGGTCGGAGACCAGCCGGTAGGTTGTTTCTTTCTTGAAACGTGACAGCTGTCGCGTGCGCCAGCCCGGCGGCAACGGACCATCGACCGCTGCGGCGGAAAATGCGGAAACGGCGGTGCGAGGCGCATCGGTGTCTGCGGGGATGAATACGACACAGCCGGCAAGCGGCACCGTCAATGCAAAAACGGGCAGCTTGCGCCACCCGTTTTGGATTTGCCACCAAATACGATTTGGATCCGGCATTACAGCCCGGCGTTTTGCTGCGCCACCATACAGAACAACATCGGAATCGACAACATGGTATTGGCACGCGAGGTCAACATCGCCAAACGCGCAGCCGCCGCTTTTTCCTCTGGTGGCACAGTTACGATGCCAAGCGCTTTTTTCTGGTTCGGCCAGATAATGAACCAGACATTAAAAGCCATCACCAGCGCCAGCCACATGCCGATGCCGATCGCCGTAAACGGTTTTTGCAGTGCCATGGCGGTACCGAAATAACCACTCATCATGGCGAGTGTGACACCGGTGACGACGGTCCACAAGGCCGCGTGGCGGAACCACATCAACGCCGTCGGCGCGATCACCTTGCTGATGGCGGGCTTTTGTTCGTCCGGAATTTTTGGCATGGACGGGATTTGCACAAAGTTGAAATACCAGAGCAAACCGATCCACATGATGCCGCACAACACATGCAGCCAACGCATCACAAACATGAACCACGCATGGTCCATGCGAATATTGGAACCCGAAACAAGCGTGACGACGCCGGCGATGATGACAAGCAAAACAAAGCCGGCAATCACGGTTCGCTGCAACGATTGGAAAATAGCGCCCATATAAATTCTCCTGAAGTAATTCAATATGTCGGCGACGCCGACCGCAATGGCGGGTATGTTATCACTTCAGATGCATTGCGTTGTTTCCAAACGGCAAAACGCCCACAAACAGTGGGCGTTTTGATCAGAGGGTAAACCGGACCTTCCGGTCACCGAAGCAACCTATTTCGCGGCAATGACGGCACACGCAATGCGTGGACCGGAGTTCCCGGTGGGTTGCGTCTTGTAGTCATCCGGATCGCGGTGAACGATGAGTCCGCGTCCGACCACACTGTTAGCGCCGGGGGCGACCGTCAATTGATCGAGCGTGATCGAAAGCCGCGCGTTTCCTTGTGCGTCCGCTGACAACGCCGGCAAATCGCCAGCGTGCCGTTCGGCGTCGGCCGGATGCGCGTGACCTTTGCCGCCCGGATTAAAGTGACCCCCGGTGCTCATTCCATCACCTGAGCTGCAGTCGCCCTTTTCATGGATATGAAATCCATGCTCGGCACCGGCCTTCAGACCCTTGACGTCCGCAACAATTCGAACCTTGTTGCCGACTTGTGTGAAGGTGACGACGCCATTCGACAAATTTCCTTTGGTTGGTTGCAAATTCGCCACTGCCGACGGGCCCTCGGCGGGCACGCTCGCACAACCTGCCAGCATGATTGCAGCGATCAATATTGCGATAGGTCTGTATTGCATATGTTTGAACCTTTTGGCGGGTGATTATTTCTTGGGTGGCGCAGCTGCAGGTGTCGCACCTTTTGCCGGCGCAGCTGCTGGTGCAGGTGGCGGCGCAACGGGAATCGGCGTTGGTTTCGGCACGGGCTTGCCCGCCTTTTTCATATTTGCTTGAAAGTTGGTAACGGCCTTGCCTTCGTATTTGGCCTGATCCGCTTTGGTTTTCTCGGCGGCGGCTTTGTCCTTCTCAGCCTTGGCAGCGGCGACGGCCGGATCAACCGGTGGTGGTGGCGGCAGTTTTGCCAGCACGCTTGCGGCAAACAGCGTTAGACCTGCCGCGACGATTATTTTTTTCAGGGTCATCTCAATTCTCCTAGTCGTCGCCGGCGGCGGGTTGCGCCTGACCGGCCGGCTTGGCGTTGACTTTGCCCGACTTCACGTCGTTGTACCAAAGTTCGTGATGTTCCTTGGCCCAGGTCTCGTCAACATAACCTTCTCGCATGCCTTTGTAGGCACCCTGCATGCCAACCGAACCCAGATAAATGTGTGCGCAAGATGCCGACATAAACAGAATGGCGATGATTCCGTGTACCAAGTTTGCCTCGGCCATGAGCTCACGCGTGCTGTTCCAATTTGGGAACAACAGGATCAAACCTGATGCGCTGACGATAATGCCTAAAACAACAATGCCCAGCCAGAACCAGATTTTTTCACCACCATTAAAGCGGCCCGACGGGACATGCTCACCTGAAATCATGCCGCCAAATTTGGACAGCCAGTTCAAATCATGCGATTTGAAGAAATTATCTTTTACAAACAGGACAAAAAACGCGATCAGCGAGAACATGAACAGCGGTCCGACAAAATTATGAACGCCCTTCATGATCTGCGCGACCCATGAGAACGCACTGGCACCAAATACCGGCATGAGAATGTGTTTGCCAAACAGCAAAATGATGCCGGACAGCGCCAGGGCAACAAACGAAATCGCCATGGTCCAATGCACCATCATTTCGGCCGAATTAAACCGCTCAATCAGCTTGCCGCTTGGTGCCCCGTGCAATTTGATCGGACCTTTGACGAGGAAGAACACCAGCAATAGTGACGGCGCAATCAACAACAAGATACCACCATAAAACGTCACCGGACCGTTGCGGATCTCACGCCACCATTGCCCCTTGTCTTCGAGCAGCACATTCATTTCGCGAC
>JANMNT010000131.1:0-1900 GCA_031368465.1 Burkholderiales bacterium | reverse complement strand
AGCGGGTCTTCGGCGACGATCACCGGCAAGCCGGTATCTTCGACCAACAAGCGATCAAGCTCGCGCAACAACGCGCCGCCGCCAGTCAACACCATGCCTTTTTCAGCGATGTCCGCACCGAGCTCGGGTGGTGTTTGTTCGAGCGCCGATTTGACGGCCGACACGATTGAATTCAACGGATCGGTGAGCGCCTCGAGAATTTCGTTCGATGAAATCGTAAACGAACGCGGAATACCCTCGGCCAGATTGCGGCCCTTGACTTCCATTTCGCGCACTTCGCTGCCCGGGAATGCCGAACCGATATTCTTCTTGATCATTTCAGCCGTGGCTTCACCGATCAACATGCCGTAATTGCGGCGGATGTAGCTGATGATGGCTTCGTCAAACTTATCGCCGCCCACACGCACACTCGCCGAGTAAACAATACCGCCAAGCGAAATCACACCGACCTCGGTGGTGCCGCCGCCGATGTCAACAACCATCGATCCGGTTGGTTCGGCAATCGGCAAGCCTGCGCCGATCGCCGCGGCCATCGGCTCTTCGATCAGGAAAACCTGTGAGGCACCGGCGGCAACCGCCGACTCACGAATCGCGCGGCGCTCAACCTGGGTCGAGCCACACGGCACACAAATGACAATGCGCGGACTTGGTCGGTACCACTGGGCATCGTGCACTTTTTTGATAAAAAATTTCAGCATGTGTTCGGTGGTGTGAAAGTCGGCGATCACGCCGTCTTTCATCGGACGAATGGCGGTGATGTTGCCGGGTGTGCGACCCAACATCATCTTGGCGGCCTGGCCGACGGCCTGAATGGTTTTTTTGCTGTTCGGGCCGGCATCCTGGCGGATCGCCACCACCGATGGTTCGTCGAGTACGATGCCCTTGCCGCGCAAGTAAATAAGCGTGTTCGCCGTGCCGAGGTCAATGGCCAGATCGCTGGAGAAATACTTGGAAAAAAACATGGTGCCTTTCTGATTGCCGGTGACACAACGTGTTGCCGAATCAGCTTCGGCGCATAACGTTGAATCGAAAAATAAAAAATATGCTGATGACTGCTGGCGTCAATTCCGGTTGGTCATGATTGTCTGGGTCGGAAAACGTTGTCGCGCCGCATAAAAAAGTGCGGCAAAAAAACGCCGTCACTTTTGCAATTCACGACAAAACGGTTTTTTCAACCCGAATACGATATGATAACTCAGCCCCTATGAGAATCACCGCATTTGCCTATGAAATCAGGCGGCGGCAACGCGTTTCCCTTTTTTATTCGACCCCCCTGCGCATTTTTGTCACGCCATGTCGTTTGACCCCGCCACCCTCACCCGTATCGCCACGCTGGCGCGCATCGACGTGCCGGCCGCGCAGTTGTCGGGGCTTGGCGACAACATGTCGTCGATCCTTTCCCTGATTGACCAACTACAGGCGGTCGATACCGCTGGCGTCGTGCCGTTAAGCCACCCTTTGTCGGTGATTGGTGAGATGGCACTCCGGCTGCGGCCCGACGCGGTGACCGCGCCCGACCTGCGTGATGCGTGCTTTGCCAATGCGCCCCAGACCGAAAACGGCCTGTTCCTGGTGCCAAAAGTAATCGAATAAGCGCCGGGCATGTCTTTGGTCAACCCTTCCCCCGGCCCCGACGGCACCATTGCGTCGTTGTCGCGCCAGCTGGCAAGCGGCCACACCACCGCGCGCGAATTGGCCGAACAGTCGCTCGCCCGGGCTAACCAGCAACAATCGTTAAACGTCTTCCTGCACGTCGATGCGGCATTGACGCTGGCCGAGGCCGACGCGGCCGACCGGCGGCGCGCGGCCGGCGAACGCGGGCCGCTGCTCGGCATCCCGGTCGCCCACAAGGACATTTTTGTCACGCGCAGCTGGCGCACCACCGCCGGCTCAAAAATGC
>JANMNT010000122.1:0-6851 GCA_031368465.1 Burkholderiales bacterium | reverse complement strand
GTGGTCAATCACCAGAGTTACCTCGACGGCATGTTGATGCTCGCCGTGTTGCCACGCCCGCCACGCTTTCTGGTCAAGGCCGAGCTGCGCGAGTCGACTGCGCTGGCCACGCCGCTGGCGCGCCTCGGTGCGCTGTTTGTCGATCGCTTCGATGCTGCCGGCGGCATCGCCAGCATGCGCAAAACCAAACGGGGGATGCATAAACGACGTTTGCATATTCACCGCCAGCAACACGCCGAACCACACCAGGTCGATGCCGAGCTTGTCCGCTGCCGGTGCCAGCAGCGGCACGATGATAAAGGCCAGCTCAAAGTAGTCGAGAAAAAACGCCAGAAAAAATACCAGCAAATTCACGGCGATTAGGAAGCCGGTCTGCCCGCCGGGCAGGTTGGTCAATAACTCTTCGACCCAGACGTGGCCATTGACGCCGTAAAACGTCAGGCTGAATATGCGTGCGCCGATCAGAATGAAAACCACAAACGTGGTGAGTTTTGCGGTGCTGTCCATGGCTTCTTTGAGCCGGGCGAAGTTCAGCCGGCGCCGCGCCATTGCCATCACCAGCGCACCGGTTGCACCCATCGCGCCGCCTTCGGTGGGGGTCGCCACACCAAGAAAAATGGTTCCCAGCACCAAAAAAATCAGCGCCAGTGGCGGCACCAGCACAAACGTCACTTTTTCGGTGAGGGTGGACAACAACCCGCCCTTGAGCAACTTGTTGAGCAACGCCAACACATAAGCGACCGCCACTCCACAGCCGATGGAAAGCACCAGCAATTCATCGAGTGCCCGTGCTTTGTAGGTTTGCGCAAACACAATCGCGCAAACGCCGGCAATCACAAACAGCACCAGCAACGACATGGTGCCGGTGCCGGCGTCGGTGCCATTCAGCTGACGCGCTTCAATCGGCAATGCCGGCGCCCATTGCGGCCTGAGCCATGTCACCAGCAAAACATACAGTGCGTACAAGCCCGCCAGCACCAGGCCGGGGATGATGGCGCCGGCATACATGTCGCCAACCGATTGGCGCAACTGGTCGGCCATGATGATCAGCACCAACGACGGCGGGATGATTTGCGCCAACGTGCCTGACGCCGCGATCACGCCGGTTGCCAGACGCCGGTCATAACCGTGACGCAACATGATCGGCAGCGATATCAGTCCCATCGAAATCACCGATGCCGCCACCACGCCGGTGGTTGCCGCCAGCAATGCGCCAACAAAAATTACCGCAAACGCCAGCCCGCCGCGCATGCCACCAAACAACTGGCCGATGGTGTCGAGCAGGTCTTCGGCCATGCCGGAACGTTCCAACAGCAGGCCCATGAAGGTGAAAAACGGCACGGCCAGTAGCGTCTCATTCGACATGACACCCCAAATGCGATCCGGCAACGCCTGGAACAGCGACAACTGCAGCAATCCGAGTTCAATACCCAGCAGACCAAAAAAAATGCCGTTGGCCGCCAGCGCAAACGCGACCGGATAACCCAGCAGCATAAAAAAGATCAGCCCAAAAAACATCAGCGGGGCGATGTTGTGGATCAGAAACGTGGTCATGGCAAAAGTGCCTTGGCGGCGTGATCGGCATCGTCGGCAACTTCATCGGCAACGTCATCGGCCGCCGCAAAGTCCGGCAGCACGCCATACAGGATGGCGATACGTTTGATCAGTTCCGAGACACCCTGCAGCAGCAGCAACAAAAAGCCGACCGGCACCAGCAGCCGCGCCCACCACAATGTCAGCCCGCCGGTGTTGCCGGAGACTTCGCCGCTGTTGAATGCGTCAACAAATACCGGCCACGACAGCCACATGACGATGAACGCCATTGGCAGCAGGAACAACACGGTGCCGCCGATATCGATCCACAATTGCGTCCGTCGTGACAGGCGCAGATACACGATATCGATCTTGACGTGCTGGTGGTGCAGCAGCGTGTAGCCGGCGCACAACAAAAACACCGCCGAAAACAAATACCATTGCAGTTCCAGCCACGCGTTTGAACTGTCGCCGGCAAGGTAACGGAATGCGGCATTGCCGGCACTGACCAATACCGCGAGCAGAATCAGCCAATTGGCAGTACGACCGATGCGGTCATTGACGGCATCGATCCCGGCTGAGACCTTCATCAGGCCGCCAAGCAGCGGCGGGGCGGTGTTCAACGGGCGGGTCGGGTTGGTGTTCGGCGCGGGATGCGGCATCCGTTTTTTCCGATTGTTCGTATTATTGTTGTGCGCGGTGGTGGCTGCATTTTGGCATAGCGGGTGCTTTGTGTTGCAATGCTCGGCTTACCGGTGCGGCTGAATGGCGTCGCAGCAAGGCGACACACGGTATTTGTTTTGCGGGGGCAACCCTTTTTGGTGGCGCGGCTTGGTTTGCAACGCTAAACTATCCGACATCGCCTGGCAAACAGTGTTGCTGTCGACAATCAGAAAACGATCGGAAAACCATGAATTCCCTCAAGCGTGTGGTTGTGCTGTTGGTACCGCTGCTGATGGTTGGCTGCGCGAATGTCTCGCCGTCGCAGCGCGGCACGCTGTCAAAGGCCGATATGCAATTTGATTTTGACCGCGCGGGCAGCGCAATTTCGGGCCACACCTATGCCAGCAAAGAAGCGGCGGCCGGTGGCAAGGCGGTTGGCGGCGGCGGCTGCGGATGTACGTAAATTATTGATATGGCCATTTGGGAACTTCCAAAAAACTCAAAATTTCCCTCCCCTGCGAAGGCAGGGGCCTAATTTTTATTGTGGTATCAACATCATACAAAAATTGGGTACCGGCCCCACCGTTAAGCATGCTGGGGCAGGCTCTGCGCCGGTAAAGGACAGGTTTTTTGGACATTCCCATTATTAAAAATCGTTTATTGACGGCATGTTCCAGCCATTTTTGCCGCAAAACCCTGGCCGATATTGGAGTTTCAGTTTGAAAAATGACCTGAAGAACCCGCTTGGTGCGTTGCTCTCCGCGGCGTTGGCACTGCCGATTGTTGCGGTGCCGGTGGTTGTGTCGGCACAAACAACCGACACCTCTGCTGCACGTATTTTGCCGCCCGGTGCGGTGGTTGGATTGCGTACACTGTGGTACCGCGAAGACGGTGACCGCATGAAAGTAACCGAGCCGGTGTTGTGGTTCAAGTCACCGATCGGTGACTTGTGGGATGTTGCCGTCAGTGGCACGGTTGATATGGTCAGCGGTGCGTCGCCGACACTGGTGGCCAACAATACCGGCAAGCCGATCCAGATTTATACCGGCGCGTCGATCACCGACCGTCGCAAGGCGGGTGACGCCAGCCTGACGCGCAAATTCGGCGCATTGAATGAAAACACCATCGGTGTTTCGTATGCGACCTCCAACGAAAAAGACTACGACTCCAAAGCCTACGGCCTTAACGTCACGTTTGATTTCAACGAACGCAACACCACGCTGGCACTCGGCGCGGGTCGTCGCAATGACCGCGTCATGTCGGTGACGGACAAGACGCTCAATGCCGCACGCGATGCCAACGAGTTGTTGGTCGGACTGACCCAATTGATTGACCGCCGCACGCTGGTGCAGTCAAATTTGACCTATACACGTTTGTCCGGTTATCTGAACGACCCGTACAAGCTGACGTTTTCGCAGTATCGCGACGGCCGTTCCCCAAGCAGTATTTTTTCCAAGGACCTGCGGCCCGATGTCCGTACACAGTTGGCGTGGCTCACACGCGGCAAACGCGCCTTGCCGGAGAAGGACGCGATTGTCTCCGCCGAGTATCGTTATTACCGCGACGATTGGGGCATTTGTTCGCATACCCTCGCCGGCAGCTGGCTGCAGACCATTAACGATAGCTGGCAAATCGAAGCCGGGCTGCGTTATTACAGCCAGACTCAAGCCGACTTTTATCGCGCCGAAATTTCCCAACGACCGGCACCACAATTTACCTCGAGCGATCAGCGGATTGGTGCCTTCGGTTCGTTTGAACCGTCGATCAAGCTGGTGGTGAAACTGACCGACCAGCTGTCGTGGGATCTGGGCTTCAGTCGGTATATGCAACGCGCATCGTGGAAATTGAACGGCGGTGGTGATGCCAATTTTGAACCGCTGACGGCGAAGATGATCAACAGCGGGCTGGTGTACAAGTTCTGATGTACGCGGTCGCGGTATCGCCGCGCGTGCCCCGGTAAGCCGGATGCAGCGCCACAGTTTTCCGTTTCGCGCCATGGCCTGCGACAACACCATTACCTTGTTCGCGAGTAGCGCATCGGCCGCAAACGCTGCGGCGCAGGCGGCGATTGCCGAGGTTGCACGGATTGAGGCGAAGTATTCACGCTATCGTCCGGACAGTGTTGTGTCGCGCATCAACCAACAGGCGGGTCGCGCCGTTGCCACCGCCATCGACGCCGAGACCGCTTCGTTGCTGGATTTTGCCGGGGCGTGTTACCAACAAAGTGACGGTTTGTTTGACATCACCTCCGGCATATTGCGGCGGGTGTGGGACTTTACGGCCGACAAACCGCCGACGATCAGCGCCATCAGCGCGGTGCTGCCGTTGATTGGCTGGTCACGGGTTGAGCGCAATCATGACAGCGTCTATTTGCCCGACGCCGGCATGGAAATCGATTTTGGCGGCTTTGGCAAGGAGTACGCCGCCGATCGTGCCGCAGCGGTATTGCTGAAACACGGCGTGGTGAATGGATTTGTTGACCTCGGCGGCGACGTGGTGGTCACCGGACCGCAGATGGATGACAGCCCATGGTCGCTCGGGATACGCCATCCACGGATTGATCAGGAACTGTTGTCCACCGTCACCATCACCAGCGGTGCCGTGGCGACCAGTGGCGACTACGAACGCTATATCGAAGTTGATGGACGGCGCTACAGCCATATTCTGCATCCACGCACCGGTCAGCCGGTGGCGGGATTTCAGAGCGTGACGGCGTTTGCGACGACCTGTTTGGTTGCCGGCGGCATCACCACCATCGCCATGCTCAAGGGTGAAGACGCCGGGCGCGACTGGCTGGCATCAGTCGCCGAGGCTGGTATCCGGTCGCTGGCAGTAGGGGCAAACGGGGTGCCCGCCCACTACCCATAGTGTTCCAAAAGGGGTGACATGCTAGAATGACGTTGATTTCATTCACTCTTTTTGCGGATTCTTGTCATGCCTGATACCTTTCAGCCCACCCATACGCTGGCCAATGTGGACCCCGAACTGTGGGCGGTGATCCAGCAGGAAAACCATCGTCAGGAAGCGCACATCGAGTTGATCGCCTCCGAAAATTACACCAGCCCGGCCGTCATGCAGGCGCAGGGCTCGCAATTGACGAACAAGTACGCCAAGGGTTATCCGGGTAAACGTTATTACGGCGGCTGTGAATTTGTTGATATCGCCGAAACGCTTGCCATAAATCGCGTCAAAAAACTATTTGGTGCTGACCAACACGGCTGGGCGGCCAACGTGCAGCCGAACTCCGGCTCACAAGCTAATCAGGCGGTGTTTTTTGCCTGTCTTAAACCGGGCGATACCTTCCTTGGCATGAGCCTCGCCATGGGCGGACATTTGACCCACGGTGCCTCGGTCAATATGAGCGGCAAGTGGTTCAACGTGATCAGCTACGGCTTGAACGACAAAGAAGAAATTGATTACGACGAAATGGAGCGGCTGGCGCGGGAACACAAGCCAAAGCTGATTCTCGCCGGCGCATCGGCGTATTCGCTGCGCATCGATTTTGAACGTTTTGCCAAGGTCGCCAAAGAAATCGGCGCTATTTTTATGGTCGACATGGCGCATTACGCCGGCCTGATCGCCGGTGGTGTGTATCCGAATCCGATTCCGCACGCCGATGTGGTGACCTCGACCACCCACAAGAGTCTGCGTGGTCCGCGTGGCGGCATTATTTTGATGAAGCCGGAATTGGAAAAGGTCATCAACTCGGCCATTTTCCCCGGCATTCAAGGCGGGCCGCTGATGCACGTGATCGCCGCCAAAGCGGTTGCGTTCAAAGAGGCACTCGATCCATCGTTCAAAACCTATCAGCAGCAGGTGCTGAGGAACGCCGATGTGATGGCCAAAACCCTGATCAAGCGCGGGCTAAGAATCGTCTCGGGCCGCACCGAGTCACACGTGATGCTGGTCGATTTGCGGTCAAAAAATATCAACGGCAAACAAGCCGAGGCGTTGCTCGGTCTGGCGCATATCACGGTCAACAAAAATGCCATCCCGCACGACCCGGAAAAGCCATTTGTCACCTCCGGCATCCGGCTCGGCTCGCCGGCCATGACGACACGTGGTTTCAAGGAAGCCGAGGCGGAAGCGACGGCCAATTTGATCGCCGATTTGCTCGACCATCCGAATGACGAGGCGACCATCGCCACGGTACGCGAAAAAGTCGCCGCGTTGACCAAACGTTTCCCGGTATATGCAGGTTAAGACGTCAACCTGCAACCATGGCGTATTTTTAAGTCTCGGTTGCTGAGATGAAGTGTCCCTTTTGCAGCGCACAGGAAACCCAGGTGATCGACTCACGGGTGTCCGACGAGGGCGATCAGGTCCGCCGCCGCCGCCGCTGCACGGTATGCCACAAACGTTTTACCACCTATGAAAATGCCGAACTGCGCATGCCGACGATTGTGAAGACGAACGGTCAGCGCGAGGATTTTTCGCGCACCAAGCTCGAAACCAGTTTTCATCGCGCGCTGCATAAGCGCCCCGTGGAGACGGCCAAAATGATGGAGGCCATTGAGCGCATTGAGCAGGCGGTGTTGAACGAAGCCAAGCGCGAATTGGCCTCGCGCAAAATCGGCGAAATGGTCATGGAAGAGTTGAAAAAACTCGATCAGGTCGGCTATGTGCGCTTCGCATCGGTATACAAGAGCTTCTCG
>JANMNT010000111.1:0-5484 GCA_031368465.1 Burkholderiales bacterium | reverse complement strand
CATGGGACGTATCGGACAAACCATCGCCAAACGCGCGCTGGGGTTTGAGATGAATACGCTTTATTACAACCGCAGCCGTCTTGACGGCGCGACCGAGGCGGCATTAAAGGTGCGGTATGCGAGCAAAGCCGAGGTATTGTCACAGAGCGATTTTGTGGTGGTGATGGTGCCGTACTCGAAAGAAACACATCATTTGATCGGTGCTGCCGAACTCGCGTTGATGAAGCCCTCCGCCATCTTTATCAATACCGCGCGCGGCGGGGTCGCCGACGATGTGGCGCTGATTCAGGCTTTGCAGGAAAGGCGTATTGCCGGCGCCGGTATCGATGTATTCGAGAACGAACCGGCACTCAATCCCGCGTTCCTCGCGTTGGACAATGTGGTGTTGACGCCGCATATTGGCAGCGCCACCCTCAACACCCGCATGGCGATGGCCAGTTTGGCCGCACACAACATGTCGCTGGCAATTACCGGCGGCGTACCGCCAAACCTATTAAACCCGTGAGGTCGTTGTTTTAGCAGCGACCGATGGTTCGTTCACACCGCTTCAACGGGCATCTTGATGATGTCGCCCCATTCATTAATAAGTTAAGGATTCCAAATGAGCATGAAAGTATCGTTTCTCGGTCTGGGTGTCATGGGTTACCCAATGGCGGGGCATCTCAAGGCGAAGGGCTACGACGTCACGGTCTATAACCGTACCACCGCCAAGGCCGAGGCGTGGGTCGCGCAGCACGGCGGGGCAATGGCGGCAACGGTGGCGGGTGCGGTGGCCAATGCGGACATGGTCATGATGTGTGTTGGCAATGATCGTGATTTGACCGAAGTCGGCAACGCGGCAATTGCCGCGATGAAGACCGGTACCATTTTGGTCGACCACACAACAGCGTCAGCAGACGTCGCGCGCACCTTGCACGCCATCGCAAAAACACGCGGCATCGGGTTTATTGATGGACCGGTTTCAGGTGGTCAGGCCGGCGCTGAAAAGGGACAACTGACCGTGATGTGCGGCGGCGATCAAGCGACATTTGACAAGTCCAAACCGGTCATCGATTCGTATGCCAAGGCGACCACGTTGATGGGCGCGTCCGGTGCCGGACAACTTACCAAGATGGTCAATCAAATTTGTATTGCCGGTTTGGTGCAGGCGCTGTCAGAGGGGCTCGCATTTGCCGAGAAGGCCGGACTGGATGGCAATCTTGTGCTCGATGTCATTTCGAAAGGTGCGGCACAATCCTGGCAAATGGAGAATCGCGGCCGCACCATGCTTAAGCGTGAATTTAACTTTGGTTTTGCGGTTGACTGGATGCGGAAGGACTTGGGTATCTGCCTGGAGGAAGCGCGCCGAAATGGTGCGAAGTTGCCGTTGACCGCGGCGGTCGATGCGTTCTATGCCGAAGTTCAGGGTGCGGGTGGTGGGCGTTTTGATACGTCTTCCCTGATCTCTCGACTCAAATAACATCGCCTAAGACAACATTTTTTCGATTTATGTAAGCGAACACTCTCGTAAACGGCGTTTACCAATAAGGTGATCGACCAAAATAATTAATACTTACCGGCGGGTAAGTATTGTGCATTGGCCGACATTTCGATAAATTGTCACGATGATAAAACTTTACTACTCCCCTGGTGCTTGTTCACTCGCCCCGCATATCGTGTTGGAAGAGCTTGGTATTGCCTACGAGCCGGTATTGGTCTCCATCGCCGATGGTGATCAAAAGCGCCCTGATTTTCTTCGGATCAACCCGAAGGGCAAAGTGCCCGCGCTGAATGTTGACGGCAAGGTTCTGACTGAAAACGTGGCGATTCTGACCTATCTTGGTGGGGGATACGCCGAGCGTGGTTTGTGGCCAAAAGAGACATGGAAACAAGCAGAGGCGCTGTCATTGATGTCGTGGTTGTCATCAACCGTGCACATTGCAGCGGCGGGTATTTTTCGTGCCGAGCGTTTTTCAAAAGATCCGGCGGCAAAAGACGGTATTGTTGCAACGGCGAAGGAAAGCCTGCTCAGGCACTATGCCGAAATCGACGCCATGTTGGTCGGCCGCTCCTTTGCGATGGGTGGGCAATATGGTGTTTGTGACGCCTATTTGCTGGTGTTTTACCGCTGGGGCAACCGGCTTGGCATCGACATGAAAAGCCAATATCCGACCTGGGCAAAACACGCACAACGCGTGTTCTCGCGTTCCACGGTCAAGCGTGTATTTGAAGATGAAGGCATTGAGCTGGACAAGTAGATGAGCGACCTGACAAACGTTATCGACCGTTGCTTGGTATTGCCGGCAAAATGCCGTCGCCGTCTTGTTCGGCGGCGGGTCGTGTCAATCGGCCTGGCAATCTTGTCGGCGTTGTCGAGCCAATCAAGCATTGCCACCGAAGTGACCGATGCGGCTGCGCCCTTTTCGGCGAACGGTACGCTGCGTGTTGCCGTGACGATCAACGGCTTTTTGCGATTTCGCGTTGGCACAACCGGCGGCACCATCAATCTGCTGACATTTTCGCCACTCGCGGCAAATGTTGGGAATAACACGCCACTGGCCGGTGCCGGGGGTGACGCCGGCGCCAGCA
This sequence comes from Burkholderiales bacterium, assembly GCA_031368465.1. Classification (GTDB taxonomy): domain Bacteria; phylum Pseudomonadota; class Gammaproteobacteria; order Burkholderiales; family Usitatibacteraceae; genus UKL13-2. Next base: position 2,916 of record JANMNT010000111.1, on the reverse strand, counting down.
CAGTCAATGTGCAGGTACAGGGCAACCGAAGCCAGATCACCATCACACCGACCAATTCGAGTGGCGGACTTGGGATCGGCACCGGCGTTGTATCCGATGGCCGTATCAGCTACAGCCAGATTAGTACCGCGTCGTCGGATGCCGTCAACCTGCCTGCGCCGGTATTGTCGAATGCCGGCGGCAGCGCCGCCCTGCCGGTCCAAAACAGCGTTGGCGTGACAAACCGCACCGGAACCTGGGCCTATTCCTATTTGAACCAGACAATTCCCAGTGCCGGTACCTATGGCGGCGTGAATGTGAATGGCAGCCGCGTGACTTATACCGCCGCGATGCCGTAAACGGGGTTTGAATGGCGGCATCGATTTGACGATTTTCGGAAAATATCTTTGTAAATCAATGTGAAGTGTGTTCTAGCACACAACTTACGTGAGGCACTTCCGATAGAATAGCCCCATGTTGCATCGCATCAGGTCCAAACAGCGGTTGTTTTTTTATCTAATCCTGATCAATGCTTGGTGAAATTCTTAAGGAGCAAGTCATGAAATCAAGTCGATTAAAATTCATCGCTGCGGCGGTTGCCGCAGCAAGTTCTGCGGCGATGGTCCCGCAAGCCGCGTTCGCCGAGCAAGTCACCGACGTTGCGGCACCCTTCTCTGCTGCCGCACGCATCGACTTTCGGATCATTATTCCGGGATTCTTGCGTTTTAGAGTCGGTACGGTAGGCGTCACCATCGACCAAATCACGTTCGATATGACGAGCACGCCCGGTAACGTTGGCAACACGACCCCGGTCGCCGGTACAGGCGGCGACGCTGCGGGCACAGGTGCAAATGTCCAGGTGCAAGCCAACAACGGTCAGGTGACCATCACCGAAACCAACAACAGTGCCGGTAACGGCCTCGGTACCGGAACGGTGGCAGATGGCTATATTAGCTACGCGCAAATCGGGACAACTTCGACCGATATCCCGAATTTTCCAGCACCTACCCTATCAAACGCCGGCGGCGGAACGTCAGCACCATTGTTGAATGCGGGCAAGGTCACCAACCGTACGGCAATCTGGAATTACGCGTACCTCAACGCAACCATTCCATCTTCCGGTACCTATGGCGGCTCAACCAACGGTGGTCGTGTAACCTATACGGCAACCACGCCGTAATCCACGCGGCGTATCATCTTTTGTCACTGGGCCGCGATTTTTCGCGGCCCTTTTATTTTGGCTATTTTGCAACGGTGTGGATTATCATTGAGCATGACGAAACAACGGGCATATCTGCTTATACTTTTGGTGTTGCCACAGGTTGTATTGGCCAATCTGGCGGTGGTCGCCAATGCGCCCACCCAGATTCGTTTGCGTATTGGTGACACCGGGGCGACCATCACCACGACCAACGTGACGGTGGCTGGTGCCAACGTCGGTACCGCCGTTGTGCAACTGATGGCGGCGGCGGCGTCCGCACGCACCGGCTAGTCCTGCGCAACCGCCAATTTTGTATTTTTTAACGCCGAGGCACGTGCCACACCAGCCGCATCTCGGACCGCCACGCTGACGGCGAATTCGACGGCAGGCATGACCTGTACAACGCCCGCCACCTGCGGCACCGATGTGATTCCGTTTACCCAGATCGGCTGGATTAATACGCCACCCGCCGCTTACAATCCTGCGACCATCGCGGCCGGAACCTTTACCGGCGGGGCCGCGCAAACAATTATTGTGTTTCAAAATTCAAACCAGTCACAGGATTGCCTGCGATTTCAATATTTGAACCAGAATATTGTGCGGCAGGGTACCTATCAGGGTGACGTTATTTATACGTTGGCGATGCCATGATGCGTCTGCTGACGATCATGTTGCTGGCAATTTGTATTGCGCCCGATCCATCAACCGCGGCGGCTTTGAAATACAAATCGACCAAAGGGACCGAGACAGTCATCACGCCACGCTGGCTTCACGCTGGCGACGGCCTTAGTCCTGATCAGATGAACGCACTGGTCGCGGAGCTCGGTGGGGTTGAGCTTAAGATTGACGTTTCGGCATACGTCGGACGACCGGTTCGGGTTTATCTGGCGTTACCGCTGGCGGTCAAGGGTTTGCGCGGAACAAGCGGCCTCAGGGTTGAATGGAAGACACGTGGGTTGTTGATGGCGGGTGATGTTGTTCCGGGTAACCGCACGCTGGTCTATCAGGGCATCGTGCCTGCGCGTGAAATGGGCGACGTGTTCGACTTTTTGCTGTTCATCGATGGCCGCCACTTTTTGGGTGGCCTGGGATTTGATCCCGTATTTGAAGTTGAGGTATTACCAAAATGAAAATTTCCACGCTTGCGGCAATTTTGCTGGCAATGACCAGTCTGTTGTTGGGCGCAAACAATGCCTCGGCCTTTGCAGGATATGTGGTGCCGGCGCGCTTCGAAATAAAGGGGTCACCCGGTCAGGTATCGCGTCAGTTGTTGACGATCGGCAGCGATGCGCCGGTGGCCGACGAATTTTCGGTCAAAACTGCAGATTGGCAGTTGAGCCCAACCGGGGCGGTCGCATTTTCGACGAATACGCCTGGCGAAGACAGCTGCCGCCGCTGGGTGCAAGTCGAGCGCTATGTGGTCAAACTGCCCGCGCGCGGTAGCCGCCGGTTTCGTTTTGAAGTCCATGTTCCGCAAGACGCAAAACCGCAGGAATGCCGTTTTGCATTGATGATTGAGCGCACGCAGGACTCACTTCCGACCGTGACGGCAGGCAATATCCAGCTACCCCTGGCAGGCCGCATCGGTGTGATTGTTTATTTCGCCGTTGGTGATGTCGCGCCGAAACTTGTTGTTGATGCCATTCGAATCGGCCGTGTCAACGGCATTTGGATGCCGCTGGTTGATGTGCACAATACCGGCACCGCCCACGGCCGCATCGAGGGCATACTCGAGG
>JANMNT010000085.1:0-5440 GCA_031368465.1 Burkholderiales bacterium | reverse complement strand
GGCATCAACAGAAAGAACGCAAAATAAACCGCCGTCAGGATGCGCGATGCAATGGTGGCGGTATCGACGCCGCCAATGATTGGAATGGCAGGCGGGATTTGTCCCCACACGGTGGTTGGCACCACGCCGAGATAACCCAGCACAACAAAACTGATCACGAAACCTGTCAGGAATTTTTTGTACAGCGGGCCGCGATAACGCACCGATTTCACCTTGCCACGATCAAGCCATGGCAACGCAAACAGGATCATTGTTGCCGCACCCATTACCATTACGCCCCAGAACGCCGAGCCAAAAAATGACGGCACGGCGCGCAGCATCGCGTAAAACGGTGTGAAGTACCAGACCGGCGCGATATGGGCGGGGGTTTGCAGCGGATCGGCCGGAATAAAATTAGGCGCTTCCAGGAAATAGCCGCCCATCTCCGGTGCAAAAAATACGATCGCCGAAAAAATCGCCAGAAACACCACCACACCAACAATATCCTTGACGATGTAATAGGGGTGAAACGGGATTGCATCCTTTGGAATACCGGTCTTCGGGTCCAGATTTTTATTCAGGTCGATGCCATCCGGATTGTTCGAGCCGACTTCGTGCAACGCCATGAGATGCGCGGCCACCAGTCCCAGCAATACCATCGGCAAGGCAATCACGTGAAACGCAAAAAAGCGGTTGAGGGTTGCGTCGCTGATGTTGTAATCGCCGCGAATCCATACCGCCAAATCCGGCCCGATGAATGGCACGGCGGCAAACAGGTTGATGATCACCTGGGCACCCCAGTACGACATCTGGCCCCATGGCAACAAATAGCCAAAAAACGCCTCGGCCATTAACGTCAGATAAATCAAACAACCAAAAATCCAGATCAATTCACGCGGCTTGCGGTACGAGCCGTACAACAGCCCGCGCATCATGTGCAAATAAACCACTAGGAAAAACATCGAGGCGCCGGTCGAGTGCATGTAGCGGATCAACCAGCCCCACGACACGTCGCGCATGATGTATTCAACCGATGCAAACGCCGTCTTGGCATCGGGCTTGTAATTCATGGTCAGGAAGATACCTGTGATGATCTGCATCACCAGCACCAGCGTCGCGAGTGCGCCAAAGTAATACCAAAAATTGAAATTTTTCGGCGCGTAATATTCGGAAAGGTGCCCTTTCCAGAGCGACATCAGCGGAAAACGCTGATCGACCCAAACGATGACTTGTCCGACCGGGCCGCTGACGGGTGGCGTAATTGCTTCTTTTGGTCCACTTGCCATGATGGTTAAGCTCCTTTGCTTTCAGTCGCGGCGCCGGCCTTCGCGTCGGGCTTGGCATCCGCGTCGATCACGATGGTATTGTCATTGGCGAATCGATATGCCGTGACTTCCAGATTCTTTGGCGCAGGCATGCCTTTGAAGACGCGCCCGGCCATGTCAAATTTTGATTGATGGCATGGGCAGAAAAAACCGCCCGGCCAATCGGCGCCCAAATCCTCAGGGGCGATTTCTTTGCGCAGCGTAGGCGAACATCCCAGATGGGTACAGACACCTTTGACGACAAAAATTTCGGGCTTAATCGAGCGGTGGGCATTTTTTGCCGTGATCGGCTGTTTGGACGATTCCGACTGTGGGTCGGCGAGCAACGCGTCATTTTTGGCCAGCTGCGCCACCATCTCAGGTGTACGGCGAATCACCCAGTGCGGTGCACCGCGATACTCGATTGTGACCAGTTGGCCGGGCTCCATTTTGTCGATTGCAAACTCGACAGCAGAGCCGGCGGCCTTGGCGCGCTCGGATGGGAACATGCTCGCAACAAATGGCACTGCGGTGGCTGCGGCGGCAACACCACCGACAACACATCCACCGATGACGAGCGTGCGGCGTTTTTTTGGATCAAGATCAGTCTGGACAATGGCGCTCATAGCTCAAATAGGCCTAGCAAGTGAGGAAGAAGTCGGTACCGGCATGCCCGCGCAACAAATCAGGTGTCGGCGGGTTTGGGGACATCATTTCAGGATGTTTCTCATTTTAATCTATTGCGCACTCGAACTTAAAGCCCTGTGTCAAAAAGAGCTTGCTTTTGGCTGGTAGGTGTTTGTTTTAATGGGACTTTTTTCAACAATCCAAAATTTCACGTTTGACGCTCACATTGGCGTTGACAGCGCTTTTGGACAAACATACAGTGCGGGTGGCCTCCAATCTAGCGGGGCCCGACAATTCAAAAGGGGTAACTGATGGGGATGATGGGTGAATTCAAGGCATTTGCGGTCAAGGGCAATGTAATGGATCTGGCGGTCGGCGTGATTATCGGCGCTGCATTCGGCAAGATTGTTGATTCAGTCGTGGGCGACCTGATCATGCCAATTGTTGGCAAGCTGACCGGCGGGCTGGATTTCAGCAATATGTACATCCCGCTCAACGGCCAGGCGGCCGGCCTGGTGCTGGCCGAAGCGAAAAAAGCCGGTGCGGTGATTGCGTATGGCAATTTCATCACCATCGCGATCAACTTTGCGATTCTGGCGTTCATCATTTTTCTCATGGTCAAGCAGATGAACAAGCTGAAAAATGACGCGCCACCGCCCGCAACGCCTGAGGACGTGCTGTTGTTGCGCGAAATCCGAGATGCATTAAAGAAGTAAACGCACGCATCGGCTGAAAGGGTGGTCGGCGGGTTGCTCAATAAAGCAGTCCGTCGGTCGGCTCTTTGTTTTTTGCGCCTCGGCCCCCATACTTCAGGCTTACCAATTTTTTTTAGCCTAATCCCGCCATGCGCCGTCTGTGGTTAACCTTTGCCGAATTTGTTACCGTCACCCTCGCGGTGGTGTTCGTCGTCACGCTGATCCGTCCGGATTGGAATCCGTGGCGCAAGAACATCGTTGAAATTCGCGAGGCACCTTCAGGTGGTGGGCTTATCGGTGTCGGCACTCCCCAGTCTGCCCGGAACTCCTACGCCGAGGCTGCCGGCCGGGCAAAAGTATCGGTGGTCAACGTCTCGTCGTCGCGCAACGCCGCGTTACCGAAAGGACATCCGTTGTCTGGCGATCCATTGTTTCGCCGTTTTTTCGGCGAACCCGATGGTGAAAACGAAAATGGCGACAACGAATCCGGCGCGCAGGCCAGTCTGGGCTCGGGCGTGATCGTCAATGCCGACGCAAAAGGCGGTTATGTCTTGACCAACGATCATGTTGTCGCCAATTCCCGCGATATCAAATTGTCGCTTGGTGATGGCCGGGTGTTGCCGGCCAAGGTGGTTGGTACCGACCCCGAAACCGATCTGGCAGTACTGCGTGTCGAGGGCACCGGCCTGAAAGCAGTTACCTTCGGTCAATCCGAAAAGGCGCAGGTGGGTGACGTGGTGCTGGCAATCGGCGACCCGTTCGGCGTCGGCCAGACGGTGACGATGGGCATCATCAGCGCATTGGGTCGCAACCGTCTGGGTGTGAACCGCTACGAAAATTTTATCCAGACCGACGCGGCGATCAACCCTGGCAATTCCGGCGGTGCCTTGGTTGATATCAACGGCAACCTGCTGGGCATCAACAGCGTGATCTATTCACGCACCGGCGGCTCACTCGGCATCGGCTTTGCCATTCCGGTATCGATGGCCAAGGATGTGATGGAACAAATTATCAAGGACGGCGCGGTCACCCGCGGCTTTGTCGGCATTTCACCGCAGGATGTCACCGCCGAGCTGGCCGAATCACTCAAGCTTGACTCGGCGCGCGGCTCGCTGGTGTCATCGGTCAACCGTGGCAGCCCGGCCGACAAAGCCGGCATGAAGTCCGGCGATGTCATCGTTTCAATCGACGGTAAACCGATCCAGGACAGCGTTGCCGCAATGGCGTCGATTGCCGCACTCAAGCCCGGCATGATTACCAAGTTCGGCGTCGTCCGCAGTCAAAAACCGCTAACACTCAACGTCGAAGTCGGCAAACGTCCGCGCGCGCAACGCGTCCGGCAGTAAATTTCTATATCAAGCACCGCGCCGATCAGCCGGCTTTATCAGCCTTGAATGTTGGCAGCCAGTTGCAATGCGGCGTCGAGTGAATCAACCAGATTCTCCGGCCCGAGTACCTCTGCAAAGTGGCTGCGACTGATCAGCGACAATGGCTGCTCATTCAGACCCGCGAGAATCATGCGGCCGCCGCGCTTTTGAACAAGAAAGCACAAACTCTCAAACGCGTCCAGGCCGGTGGTATCCAAATTTATCACCTGATGCATTTCGAGTATCAACACATCCGGTAATTTTCGCTTTGGATCGAGCAAATGCTCGAGCTTGCTCACGCTGCCGAAAAACAGCGAGCCAAACAGCGAATACGCCGCCACCTCACGACCGTCATTTTGCACAGCAACATGCGCCGGCAAAATAATCCGCTCGATCTTTGTGAGTGAGGAAATACGATAGATAAAGAACAGGCTCGACAGAATCAACCCGACCTCGATTGCCACCACCAGATCGAACACCACCGTCAGCAAGAATGTCGAAAGCAGGGTGGTGCGATAAAAAACCGAGTACTGCCGCAGCTTTGCAAACTCTTTCCAGTCACCCATCGAGTACGCGACCCACAACAAGATCGCGGCCAGCGAAGCAAGCGGAATATGTGTCGCCAGCGGCGCGGCCAACAGCACAATCAGCAGCAATGCAAATGCGTGGATGATGCCTGCCACCGGTGACACCGCGCCTGCGCGAATGTTGGTGACGGTGCGCGCAATGGTGCCGGTCGCGGCAATACCGCCGAACCACGGCACCACAAAATTCGCCACGCCCTGCGCCATCAATTCCTGGTTGGGGTCATGCCGGTCCTGAATCAACCCGTCGGCCATCCTCGCACACAACAATGATTCGATCGCACACAATACGGCGATGGCCAGCGTCGGCGCGACAAGATTCTGTGCGGTCTGCCAGTCAAACGCGGGCATCGCCGGCATCGGCAGACCAACCGGTAGTTCACCAAACTTGCTGCCGATGGTTTCGACCTGCATGTCGAACAGCCAAGCCGCAATGGCACCAGCCACCAGCACGATCAGTGTTGACGGCAGCTTTGCGGTGATACGTTTCCAAGCCGACGCCTGCTGCTGGTAGCCGACCGGCCACAGCACAATCAGCAGCAACGACGCCAAACCGATGGCCAGCGCCATCCAATTAATACTGTGAATGCTGTCAGCGATGGCCGACATCTGCGAGAAAAAATTCGACGGCACCTTGCCCATCGTCAGCCCGAGAAAATCCTTGACCTGCGATGCGGCAATGATAACGGCGATACCCGCGGTGAAGCCGATGATGATCGACACCGGAATAAAGCGCACCAGATTACCCAGCTTGAAGGCGCCCATCGCAAACAACAACACACCCGCCATCATTGTGGCAAGCAACAAATTGGCGACGCCGTATTTTTCGACAATGGCATATAACAACGCCACAAACGCACCCGCCGGCCCGCCGATCTGCACGC
>JANMNT010000070.1:0-16406 GCA_031368465.1 Burkholderiales bacterium | reverse complement strand
GTCATTGTCCGCGTTGCTGTCGGTTGCCGCCTTGCCATAAAAATCAAACTGGCGCGCCTGCGGCAGCAACACGTCGAGTACCCGCTCCTCGGCGCTGTTGGCGGCAAGATGACGCATCTTTTGTGATGCCGCCTCACGCGCATCCTTGATGGCGGACTCAACCAGGTCGCGGATGATGGTATCGACGTCGCGGCCGACATAACCGACCTCGGTAAATTTGGTCGCCTCGATTTTGATGAAGGGTGCATTGGCGAGTTTGGCCAGACGCCGTGCAATCTCGGTTTTGCCCACGCCGGTCGGCCCGATCATGAGGATATTTTTGGGCGTGATTTCTGTTCGCAACGGTTCCGCAACCTGTCCCCGCCGCCAGCGGTTGCGCAACGCGATGGCCACGGCGCGTTTGGCGGCAGCCTGCCCGACGATGTGTTTGTCGAGTTCGATGACAATTTCTTTTGGGGTCAGCATTTTTTGTGAAGAAGTGAAGAGGTGAACGGGTGAAGAGGCGAAAAAGTGAACGCCCAACGCTCAACGCCAAACGTCCAACGTTCTATTGCAGTACCTCAATCGTGTGTTGCTGATTGGTGTAAATACAAAGATTGCCGGCGATGGTGAGCGATTTCTTGACGATATCAACCGGCGTGAGGTCGGTGTTTTGCAACAATGCAAGTGCGGCGGCGTGTGCGTACGCGCCGCCCGAGCCGATCGACAGCAGGCCATGTTCGGGTTCGAGCACATCGCCGTTGCCGGTAATAACCAGGGATGTCTCACGATCTGCGACGGTTAACATCGCTTCAAGGCGACGCAGCACCCGGTCGGTGCGCCAATCCTTGGTCAGCTCAATGGCCGAGCGCATCAGGTTGCCGTTGTGTTTCTCCAGCTTGGACTCGAACCGCTCGAACAACGTGAATGCATCGGCCGTGGCACCGGCAAACCCGGCAAGAATTTGCTCGTTATATAGCTTTCGAACTTTACGCGCGCTGGCCTTGACAACAATGTTGCCGAGCGTCACCTGGCCGTCACCACCCATCGCAACCAGCGTGCCGCGACGCACTGAGATAATTGTCGTGCCGTGATACTGGGGCAACTGTTGTTCTGACATGGTGATAAGCGATGTTGAGGAGCGTACCGGCGGCTAGGCGGATTTTTTACGCATGATGATGGCGTATTTGGTCATGCCAAAAACCTCCAACAGCGCCGCAACCAATTCGTTCAGGTTTGACAACACCACCCGCTTTTGGCCGAGGTGGATGGCGCGGATGGTCTCAAAAAACATCCCGGTTGCGGCAAAATCGATTCGCATCAGTCCGCTCATGTCAATCGCAACCTCCTGCTTTGATGATGCATACAAGGTTAATTGTTGCAGCATGTCCTGGCTGCCCGGCCCGATCACGCCGTTGAGCGGATATCCGGCATCAGCCGTTGCCGATGCTGCTGCGGCCGGCGCGGCGGAATTGTCTGTCGGTCCGGTCGGCCGGACAACACTGTCCCATGCCGGCGGTGACATTTCAAACGCAACCGCATATTCCAGTCCCAAATCTTCGTACTCCTGGAGTCTGCCGTCGAGGATAAACAGTTCAAATAGCAGCGACCAGTAACCCTGGCTTTCGTCGAGCGGTCGGCCGGTTTTGTCGTTGATGCCCTGTTTCAGCTGCGCCGCAAAAACGTCGAGACCGTTGAACCACACCGGAATTTTCGACTTGCGTGTACGCTGCAAAATAATGGCAAATAACTCGGCCTCTTCAGCGAGCATGCTCTTTACCTTGCCGAAATCTATGCGTGCACTGCCCATGCTGGTCGACAACGCCTCGAAGCGGTCGAACTCCGTCAGTATTGCGCCGTCAATCGCCGGCGTCAGCACAAACAAATCCTTGCGCTCGCGCTTTTCTTTGCGGCGCGGGTCCGGATTGTCGCCGGAATCCAGCCAGTTTGGCGCGGAGCGTTCAAACTTCACGGCGAACATCATCGACAGCGCATCGTATTCCGTGCGGTTGTGTGTGAGTTGATAAAAATCGAACATCATCAACCAGGCGCGAATGCTGTTCTTGCCGTCGTTGGTTCGCAGGTAATCCTTAAGGGTCTGCTCGGCCGCGTCAAAATGATCCGCGGCGTAGAGCAGGGCGGCTTCGTAGATCGGCGGGAAACTTGTTGAGTCGGGCGACAGGACTTCCGCCGAAAACGTGCCGGAGGTCGATTGCACCGCCTTGGCTGCGGCAGTCGCTGTTGTTGTTTTTGCGGTCGGCGCGGTTGCCATGAAGGTGTTCGATCTAGAACTTTACCGATTCGGCATTGGTGAGACGGTAAAACAATTGTGGATCTTTCACCAGCTCAAATTTTCCCGAGACCACAATCGGCTCCCACTGATTAAACTCAACAGGCGTTTTGGCAAGTACCTCGACCAGTGAATCCGGCCCCTGATAGACACAATAGGGGCAATGCGACGGCAGGGGCGACAGCAAAAAATGTTTTTGTTTTGCCGCAGTGGATAGCGGCATGACAAATCCGTATAGCTTTACGTCCTGCTTGTCGAGTTCAAGCACACGCGGCCCGAATTCAGGCACCATTGCCGGCCCCGCCGCCGGTGCATTCTTGACGGCGGATTTCGGTGCGTCCTTGGCTTTGCCTTCGACCAACTTCACCTGCCGCAACAATTGCCATGGAATGGTGCCGGGTGGCAGCGGATCTTTGCCGATAAAGCCGAACAACTGCTCGTCGGGAATTTTGCCCGGTGCGTTTTGCATGGTCTGTGCGGCAAGTGCACCCGCCGCAAACGCGCCGAGCACAATGGCGCACTGAAACAGGCGGGTTGGTAGTCCATTTGATCGTTTGAATATCGTCATGACATCAGGCTCAGTATGTTTGGTTCCAAAAATTCTAGCGACTCGCCAGCAGCTCGGGGGTGGCATCCCTGTAGGCGCGCCAGCAGGGTACGATTGACGCAATAAGAGCAATGCCAAATGCGCCGGCGGCAACCCACAGCTCGGCGACAATCCAGATACGACCACCGATCGCGACACGTTGTGATTCCGCATAGGTTTGACCAATCCACTCCGCACCGGCATGACCGACCAGCACGCCTAGTATAACGCCCATCAAACCCAGTATCAGGCCTTGCGCAAGCGTGACCATCACCACCAGCATTGGTGAGGCACCCAACACGCGTAACAACGCCAGATCGGCGCGTCGCTCGTCAAGCGCATTCATCAGGCCGATAAAAATACCGAGTGCCGCGCATAACATCATGACGGCGGCAAAACCCTTAAGCGCCGAAATGCCGACTCCAAGCAACTGAAACAGCCGTGCCGACTCCATCGCCGGTGACGCGGCTTGCATGGATGACGATGCATTGACCATACGTGGAAAGGAAACCGCCGCGAGCGGGGTGGCGTAGCGAATCAGGTAGGCCGTCACCTGTTTGTCATTTGCATGATCGTGGTCGTCATGCGCCTGTGCCGGCAATGCCGGTGTTTCAGTGGCGCTGTGATCATGCAACGCCCAAACGCTGGCAACGCTGGTCACAATCAGGCGATCAAGCACGCTGCCGGTCGGCGTCAACACGCCGACAACCGTATACGGCTGCGCATCGTGCGCACTGCCACCGGAGTCGGTCAAACCGTGTGCACCGGCAAATGTTTTTCCGATCGTCAGCCCGGTGGCCTTTGCCACGTCGGCACCGACGACCGCTTCAAGCGGTTTGTCCCACAATCGTCCACCGGCAAACGTGCCGTTATAAAGATCAATGTAGGCGGGATTGGTGCCGACAATGCGAAAACCGCGGTAGCTGTCGCCGAGTGCCAATGGAATCGCCAGCTTCACCACCGGCTCGGCGATGATCTGCGCCGCCTCGGCAACCGGCACGTTGCCGGTCGGAATATCGACCTGAAACACCGACGATAAAATCAGTTGCATCGGACTGCCCTTGGCGCCGATCACCAAATCAATGCCGGCGGCGTCCCGCTCCATGTGATCCTCAGCCTGCGAAAGAATCAACAGCAGCGCAATGATGGTGCCCACGCCGAGCGCCAACAACAATACATTGAGCGCGGCGGAGAATTTTTTCTCGCGCAAATAGGCCAGGGCGATGATGATGCCGGTCCAGACCCTGCTCATGCCGACCCCAGCGTGACGATATGTAAAAAATGCTGCTTGATGCGTGCGTCATGGGTGGCGACGACCAGTGTGGCACCGTGTTGCGCCGCCTGTGCCAGCAATAGTTGGATGGCCGCTTCGCAATTGGCGTCATCGAGTGCCGAGGTTGGTTCATCCGCCAGCAGCAACATCGGTTGGTTGACCACCGCGCGCGCAATGGCGGCGCGCTGCGCCTCACCCTGCGAAAGTTGGCGCGGCATACGATCGAGTTTGTCGGCGATACCAAGCGCGCCGGCTGCCCGATCGATCAGCGCCGGATTGGGTGCGACGCCCGCAAGCGTTTGTGCCAGCGCCAGATTGGCGCGTACCGATAGCGCGGAAATCAGATGCAATTTTTGCATGACCATGCCGATTTTTTGTCCGCGTATCCGGTCGCGCGCCGATGCGCTCAACGACGAGAACGCGGTGCCGTCGATGCTGACGCTACCGCCAGCCAGTGATTGCAGGCCGGCCAGCGCGTTGATCAGGGTGGTTTTGCCGCTGCCGGACGCACCGAGCAGCAGCGTGTGCCGTCCGGCCACGATGTCGAGATCCGGCAAGCTGACCGCTGCGCCGGTTTGGTAGCGGCAGGTAACCCCTTCGAGACGTGCAAGCAGGCGTGCCGCCATCATGGCTTGCTGATGGCGTCGGTTGCGACCGGCGCATCGTCGCTCGCGCAGTAGGCGAGCCCTTCGACAAAAATTCGCTTGGGCAGGCTGCGGCCGATAAACACCATTTTTGATTCGCGTGTCTCGCCCGCCGCCCACGGTTTGCCCGGCGTGCCGCCCATCAGCATATGCACGCCCTGAAAGATCATGCGTTGATCCTGTCCCTTGATGTTCAGCACGCCTTTATATCGCAGCATGTCGACGCCGTAAGTCTGGATGAGCAGCGATAAAAACGCCTCGATCTTGTCCATGTCAAGCGGTCGCGAATCCTTCCACACAAACGATTGCACGTCGTCGTCATGGGTGTGGTGGTCTTCGGTCAGAAAATCCGGCTCGATGTCCAGAATCGAATTGAGGTTAAAGCCGCGAATATCGAGTATCTCTTTCAGATCTGTGGTGCCAAAGTTGACCTTCTGGAATTGTGCACGCGGATTCATGCGCCGCAGCCGCGCCATCAATTGTGTGGTTTCGTCTTCCGCGGTCAAATCGGTTTTTGACAACAGGATGCGGTCGGCAAAACCGACCTGCGCGCGCGCCTCGCCACTGGCGGTCAGCGACGCATCGCCGTGTTTCGCGTCGACCACCGTGATCACCGCGTCGAGTACGTATTGGTTGTGGATGTCTTCGTCCATAAAAAATGTCTGCGCCACCGGGCCGGGTTCGGCCATGCCGGTGGTCTCAATGATCACGCGGTCAAACTTGAGCACGCCGCTTTTTCGTTTGGCCGACAGTTCGCCGAGGATGCGCACCAGATCGCCGCGTACGGTACAGCAAATACAGCCGTTGTTCATTTCGATAATCTGTTCGTCACGGTCCTGCACCAGAATGTCGTTGTCGATGCCCTCGGCACCAAATTCGTTTTCGATGACGGCGATTTTTTCACCGTGACGCTCGGTCAGGATGCGGTTCAGCAGGGTGGTTTTGCCCGCGCCGAGATAGCCGGTGAGGATGGTGGCGGGAATCAGTTCTTTGTTGGTCATTTTGGGTTTTCTTGACGGCGATGAAAGAGATAAATGTGGGGATGATTCAGTTGGAAACAAGCACCGCTGGCGGGTCAATGGCGGGCCGTGTGGTGAGAAAATCGGCCGGTGCCAGCAAGTACGCGTCGAGCGACTGGCGGATGAATGCCGGATCGAGGTCCTGCAAAATAAACACGATGCGTGTACTGTGGTCGTCGTCCGGCCAAGCCGGTAATCTGGCCGGCGGATAGAGCGTGTGTTGAACCGCGTGGATTACCCGCGGCTGTGATTCGCCCACCACGTTGATGATGCCTTTGACGCGCAACAGTTGATCACCGCGCATCGATTGGATCATCTCGATGACAGTGATCAGCGCGTCCCACGCAACCGGCGTGTCGTAGCGGATGCAACAGGTGGCAATACGCTCGTCGTGCCGGGATACTTTTGCCGCGGTCGGTTTTGTGGTTGGGGTGTTGATTGCGGAATTGGCCGCATCGGTTGCATTGGTTGGAATAGGCAACGCACGATAAGCCGCGGCATTTAACCATTTGGCAACATCGGGTGTTTTGTTACCGGGCTGATAAAGGCCGGTGTCAAATATGCCGGCCGGGTCAACCGCGCCCAAGACGGCTTCAACAATTGTTGCGCCCGGGTTCAGGTCGCCAAGCCGGCGACGCAGCGCCGCCACCGCTTCCGGTACAACGGTATCGACCTTGGTGATCACGATGCGATCAGCGACCGCCGCCTGCTTGACCGACGCCGGATGCGCATCCAACTGGGCCGCAGCGTGACATGCATCAACCGTCGTCACGATGCCCGACAGGGCGTAACGCGCCGCGACCAATGGCATCTCGATCAAGGTGTGCATGATCGGTGCCGGGTCGGCCAGACCGGTGGTTTCGATGATGACGCGTTTAAACGCCGGCACCTCACCCTTGCTGCGTTTGAAGTACAAATCACGCAGGGCATTGACCATGTCGCCGGCAACCGAACAACACACGCAGCCATTTGCCAGCACCGTAATGTTGTCGCTTGATTCACGTACCAACAAATGATCAATCGAAATCTCGCCGTATTCATTGATCAGCACCGCGGTGTCTTGCAGCTGCGGCGACTGCAACAGGCGGTTTAGCAGCGTGGTCTTACCGCTCCCCAGAAAACCGGTGAGCAGCGTCACCGGCGTGATCGGGTTGATGGGCGAGTCGGACATGGCCGTCATTTGCAGGTATTGATGGTTGGCGGAAAATGCGGCCGGTCAGGCGCAGTGCAAGCAGCGACCACGAAACTTCAAATCGACCTCGGCAGGTTTGAAACCCGCGGGCAACTTGAAATTGAGTTTGGTTGGTACGTCGTCGAGGCAAAATGTTTGCTGGCAGGTGGTGCAGGTGAAGTGTGCGTGCTGGTGATGCGGCGCGATTGCCGCCGATGGGTCGTTGATCATAAAACGCCACACCCGGTCATCACCCGCGATCCGGTGGGCGATACCGACTTCAACCAGCCACTCAAGCACACGGTAAACCGTGACCCGGTCGATCGGATGATGTTTTGCCAGTGCCTGCGCGACGTCGAAATGCGACGCGGCGTGATCGAGCGACAGCAGACACGCCAATACCGCCACGCGCGGTTGCGTCAGACGGTCTGCGGTGCGTCGGATGGCAGCTTCGGCTTCCGGAATGCGCGGCAAATACATCGGCGGCGCGGCAGTTTTTGCCGATAAATTGGGTCCAGCCTGACGGTTGGTGGTCTTCATGGGGGTCGGCCTTGCGGTGGTCAAGATGGCGAACTGCGATTGTCGCCTGCGCGCGCGCCAGATGCAACTGAGTTGTTAGATGCAACTTGATGCATTTTTAAAAGTCGTTTACAGGCGGGCGTTTCGGGACAAAAACAGCTGAAACAAGTCGCCTGATAAGGACTTTAACAGTCGGCCGACACGTCAGCGCTACTTGCCTGTGTTGAGCGTCAATGTGTGTTTTGCCTCGCCTGCCAGCAATGGCAGCGGCGCACCGTCTAACCACTGTTGGTGTCCGGCGCCGTAAAACGGCGACAACGGATGACCACTTTGGCCACCGGCAAGAGTCAGAATGCCTTGGTCCTCTTTGCCCGGAGAGACCACCAGGCGCTGTGATGCGCCAAAGCCCGGTGCCGCCACACGCGGCATATGGTTGTCGCCGGCCAACGGCCGTGACGGCATGTCGAGGTAGGGCGATAAAAACGGCATCGCGCGCGAGAACGGGTGTTTGATGCGTGACATGTTGCGGTTGCCCCACGTCGCGTTATCCAATGCGCCGTGTTGTTTGACCAGATCATCGTGCACCCATACCATTTGGGCGTCGAGGAAATGCGGCCAAGACAGATAGCCCTTGGGCAGTAGGTGTGGCGCTTCGGCTTCGATAGCCTGCCACGCAGCGTACTCAAAACGTGCATCGTGGCTCAACGCCGCGTCGCTTGGTGCATCGGTGGTCGCGGTGTTGGCGTTCTTGCTGGCGAGCCAGGCGCGCCACAATTCACTTTGCACCCGCTCTCGAAACGCCCTGGCGACACGATGGCCGACCTGATCAATATCGGCCGCGCCATTCCAGTCTTTGAGTTTGGCAACGAGTACGGCAATGGGCGGTGGTGTGGAAGGCGCCGCACCACGCGCCAATGCAAGTGCCGCCCAACGTTTCAAGAAACGTGATTCACGGTCGAGTTGGATCGCGTACAGCGTTTGTTCCGTATGTTTGGGCGTTTCGCGCAGTCGATCTCGAATCTGCATGGCGCGCGCGCCCAGGTCAAACCCACCGTCGCCGATAATTTCGCTACCCGCACCACCGAGTTGTTTGCTGTTTGCCGTCCATAACAATCCGTCAGCGGGATTCTTGATCAACGGATACTTGCCGGGGTCGAGCCAGCCGGTTGGCAGCTGATCCACCGGCGTTGGTGTGCCGCGACTGACCCGCCACTCTGGTCGTGCCGGGATACGCCCAGCCACGGTCCACGCAATATTGCCGACATTGTCCGCGATGAGGATGTTTTGGTGCGGCATCGGCACGCGATGCGAGATATTGATCGCTTCGTCCAGATCGGTTGCAAACATAAAGCCCGCCACACGGTTCACCAGCGCGCCCGGTCGATACAACACCCACGAAAGTGCGTAGTTGTTATCCGCGTCACTTTTGAGGACCGGACCCACGTCAGTCTCTTTGACCTCCAGGGTCACCGAATCGGCGCCCTTCACCAGAATCGTCTCGTTGGTGGTACGAATTGCCAGTGGGCTCGCGCCGTTTTTCGGCAGCGCCACCCAGTCGAAGAACTGACCATAGTTGTTGGTAAAACCCCAAGCGATGTGGCCGTTACTGCCTGCGGTAATTTGCGGCACACCCGGCAGCGTCATGCCCACCACGCGCAGCGGCTTGCCGTTTTGGTTAAACGTCATCTGTGCGCGAAACCAGATGCCCGGCGCGCTGAGACCCAGGTGCATATCGTCAGCGAGAATCGCGCGACCGTCGGCCGTTCGCAACCCGCTCACCGCCCAGTTGTTGCTGCCGAGATAGTGCTCGATGGGTTGTGCGGATTCTGCTGTTGCGCTGGGCGTTTCGGATGACGTTTGAGAGCTTGCTGACACCTGCGGTTTCGCTGCGGCAGCTTTGCGCAGGTCGATGTCGTCCGCCGTCGGCAGTGGGGCAATCGTTGGTGTGATGCCGTCGAGTGTGGCGTCCCACGGCCCACCCTGCGGACGCAGCCAGTTGAATAACGTATCGCCTAACATTTTGCGCAGACGAATATCAGTGAAGCGGCTTTCAAAACCACCGGCTTGCAGCATCACGTACATCTCGGCGACCACCAATAACGAATCCTCTTCACGCCAAGGTGCGGGATCAGCACGCAGCACAAGGTACTGCCACGGCCGCGCCCCCAGCGCCGCAACACCGGCGTTCACACCCTCGGTGTATGCGGTGTACCACGCACGCTCCTTCGGGTCGGCGGAGGCAAACTCCGCCGCCGCCCGTGCACGCAAGCGGTGGGCACGTTTCTGTTTATCCATCGGCAAGGTTGCACTACCTAACAGTGCCGATAGTTCGCCGGCTGCCGAACGGCGGGCGAGATCCATTTCAAAAAAACGCTCCTGCCCGTGAACGTAGCCGAGTGCACGAATGGCGTCCCGGCTGGTGTCGGCGGTGATTGAAACCATGCCGTTGGCATCGCGGGTGATGGTGACCGGCTTCTGCAAATTCGCCAGCGGTTTGTCACCGTCAAGTATCGGCACACTCGCACGCACAACAAAAAATAATGCGATTGCCGAGGCCGCGACGAGAAGCGTGACAACACCAGCCGCGGCCAGCGCAACTTTGAGCCAACGAATCATCTTGGTGTCCCGGCTTTGAAAGCTCATTTGTCGACCTTTTTCTTGGCTCTCGGATGTGCTGAATCGTAAACCTTGGCGAGGTGCTGAAAATCGAGGTGTGTGTATACCTGTGTTGAGGCAATACTCGCGTGCCCCATCATTTCCTGCACGGCGCGCAAATTTTGTGACGACTGTAGAACGTGTGATGCAAACGAGTGCCGCAACATGTGTGGATGAACGTTTACATTGATGCCCTGTTTGATCGCCCATTGTTTGATGCGTTTCTGAAAGACGGTGGCGGTGATGCGTTTGCCGGCGGCACCCAGAAATAGCGCTTTTTCGGCGGGGTCGGCGGCTTTGCCGGATCCACGCACTGCCAGCCACTTTTTGACGGCGGCAATCGCCGCGGCACCCACCGGGATGATGCGGGTCTTGTTGCCTTTGCCGGTGACGCGAATTTCCCGCGCCGCATAGTCAATGCTGTCGAGGTCGAGGCCGACCAACTCGGCAATGCGGAGCCCGCACGAATAGAGCAGCTCAAACGCGGCGCGGTCGCGAATGCCGGCAGGCGTATTGTCGTCGAAGCTGACCAGTTTGATCGCCTCTTCCGGTGACAGCGTTTGTGGCAGGCGTTTTGGCGCTTTTGGTGCGCGCACACCTTCACAAGGGTTTGATTGTCCGCGGTTGTGTTGCAGGCAATATTTGAAATAGCCGCGCCAGCCGGACAGCAGGCGGGCAATGGCGCGCGGCGACATGCCTTTGCTGTGAACCGCGGCCAGAAAGCGGCGGATATCGTTGGCACCCAGATCTTCAACGGCAGTGGCCCGTCGCGGGTCGTTGTTTGAGGCGGCAAACGCCGCCAAATCAGCCAGGTCGCGCCGATAGTTCACGACGGTCAATTTGGACAGCCGTCGTTCAAATGTCAGGTGCGCCAGATACGCCTCTGCCAGCGGCGGCAGTGATGGCCGGGGTGGCGGCTGTGGTTTTGCGCTGACCATCCGGGCAGGTCTGGCCGAAATTCGTCGGGCTATCCGGCAGGGCCGGAATCAGGCGATGACAAAAACACCAGATCGCGCGCAATCACCGCCGCGAACAATTCACCGATTCGTGACAAAAACATGGTGCCCATGCCGCTGTAAAAACGTTCGCCGTTTTCGCTCGCCAATAACAATACGCCAAATACATTTTCACGCTTGAGCGGAATCATGGCGTACGACTTTAAATGGGGTGCGTGCTCGCCAAACCAGAGATTGGTTTCGTAAACCGGGTGCGCACCAACGTACGGGGCGGTCATGGCCTCGACAAACTGGGCAAGTTCGGTGGCAACGGGTTGGAACTCGGGCGCGGGTTCGCCGTCGGGAGCGGAGACGTTCCACAGCCGCACCACAATATGTGGAATTTGGAAGGTGTCGAGCATATCAAGATACAGGGTATCAATCGCCTGTCCACGGTTACGCGCACCAACAAGTTTTGCCGTCAGCGCCTGAACCTTATCGGCCAACGCGTCGTTCTCCTCGCCAAAACGGATGAGTTCGGCCAGTTTTGATTCAAGCAATCGAACCTTCTCGCGCGTGGCAATCAGTTGGCGTTCCGGAATTGAAACCGTGCGGCCGCCGTGCGGATGCGGCACTTCAATGTTGAGCAGCACATCGGGATGCGCTTCAAAAAATTCCGGATGGCTGCGCAGAAACTCGGCAACCTGTTCAATACTTAATGCGTCGATGGACATGGTGACTTTATCTGGGTTAAGTTGCGTGCCGCGTATCCTGCCTATACATCGATCTCGCCATGAAAAACCGTGGTGGTGACACCAGACATCAATACCGGCGATCCATCACCCCGCCATGTTACCGAAAGTTCGCCGCCGCGGGCGATGACGGTCACGGTCGGGTCAAGCAGACCCCAACGCACGCCGGTCACAACTGCCGCACACGCGCCGGTGCCACAGGCAAGCGTTTCGCCGGCACCACGTTCCCATACCCGGAGGCGAATTTGATCGCGAGAAACGACCTGCATGTACCCTGCGTTCACCCGCTTTGGAAAATGCGCGTGATGCTCAACCATCGGACCCTCGGTCGTCACCGGTGCCAGATCAACATCATTAACCAGTTGTACGGCATGCGGGTTGCCCATCGAAACGACACCAATTTCACGTTGATGACCGCCAACAGTGATGGCATATCGCAATGCGCCGGCACCTGCCAGAAACGGCACATCTGCTGGCTCGAATTTTGGTGCGCCCATATCAACCGTGACCCTGCTGTCGGGCTCGATTTGCGGGCGGATGACGCCATTCATGGTTTCGACAACCAGCTGCGACTTGGTGGTGAGGCCTTGATCACGGACAAAAACCGGAAAACAGCGCGCACCGTTGCCGCAGTGTTCGACTTCTTCGCCATTGGAATTAAAAATGCGGTAACGAAAATCAACGCCCTGCGTGGCGGACGCTTCAGCCAGCAGCACCTGATCACAACCGATACCAAAATGTCGATCAGCGATTGCGCGAATCTGCACGGCGTTTAACGATGACGCTTGTGGCTGGCCGATGGCATTGAGCATGACAAAGTCATTGCCCTGCCCGTGCATTTTGGTAAACCGCAGTCGCACCGCGACCGCCTAGTGATGCTCGGAAGGAAAGAATGTGAAGCCCGAATCAACCAACGCCGGATCCGGGTCAATTTCGTTGGCTTCTTCGATGGCGAGTTCAGGCGGCATGTCAGCCGGGTTTTTCACCGATGCACGAAATGACGGGTCAGCCGCGATACGCGAAATGGCGATGGACGAAGCCTCGTCAGCGCTGCCGGCGTCAACATAAACGTTCTTGAAAAACCCCATCCACGACTGCCCGCCGTCGCGCTCGATGAGGAAATTTTCGCCGTGAACAAGAATGTGAAAAAAGGCCATAACTTGATTGTAAAGTAAATCTTGAAAAATGGCACACCCGCCAAAAGGACGCAAAAACCGTCAATAAAACGCCGCTTCTCCAGGGGGTCGTGTCTTGAAACGCTTGTGCACCCAAAAATACTGGTCGGGCATTTCCAAAATGCGCGCTTCAAGAAAGGCATTCATGCGGCGTGCATCGGCCGCCGGGTCGCTGCTGGGAAATCCCTCCCATGCCGGGTAAAACCTTGATTCATAACCAGATTCAGTTTGCCGGGTAATCAGCGGGACGACCTTTGCGCCGGTAATTTCGCAAAGTCGTGACAATGCCGTGACGGTCGCGGTTTTCACGCCGAAAAAGTCAACAAATGTGGCATCCTTTGCGCCGAAATCCATGTCGGGAAGGTAATAGAACAGCTTATTTGCCTTCAGCGCCTTGAGAACCGGCCGCAACCCTTGCTGTCGGGTCACCAGTTCGGCGTTATTCCAGCGTTGCCGTGCGCGCCGCAGCGCCTTGTCAAACACCTTGTTTTTCTGGGCGGAATACATTGAAAACACCGCCGGATATTCGTGTGAAACCTTGGCACCGCCAAAGTCGAGCCCGACAAAGTGTGGTGCCAGCAAAATGACCGGCACCTTGCCTTGCCATTCATCCAAAAAATGCCGGTCGATCAGTGTGCAGCGCGCCATTGCTGCGTCGACCGGCGCGTACCAAAGGTGCCCAAG
Source organism: Burkholderiales bacterium (assembly GCA_031368465.1). Taxonomy (GTDB): domain Bacteria; phylum Pseudomonadota; class Gammaproteobacteria; order Burkholderiales; family Usitatibacteraceae; genus UKL13-2. The sequence goes on along the minus strand of JANMNT010000070.1, from coordinate 2,724 downwards.
TTCGAGTGTGGCGCGGGCAAGATTCTTGAACACACCACGGCCGATTTCCAGTCGTTGCGCGTCAGATTTGTCTGGAAAACACCTGGCGAGATTAATCAGCGTGACGCGTCGTCGACCCCAGTGGAACAGCAATATGCCCAAGCCATTGCCAATTGCAGCGACCCACGATTGGGGCAGCCAGCGCAAGATCCATAAAACAATAAGGGCAAATCGCATCTATGATCTTCAGGCGTTATTGTCAGGCGCGTGGTGGGCTGAGGCAGGTGCGGGCGGCGCGCCTGCGGGTTGTTTGTAACGATTGTATCCCCACAAATATTGGGCCGGCGCCATGTTGACCAATTGTTCAACCATTGCGTTGGTTTGACGTGCCGCCGTTGATTTGTCGGTCGCGTATTTTTCTGCCAGCGGCAGCAGATGCACACGATATCCCGCACCCTTTGGCAAACGCTCGGCGAAAAAAAACAATACCGTTGCGCCGCTGGCCTCGGCCAGACGCGGCAATAACGTCATCGTGTATGCAGGGCGCCCGAAAAAATCCGCCCACACCCCTTCGCCACCGCTTTCAGCTGCCGGCACCTGGTCCGGCAGGATCATGATGTTGCCCTTTGTTTTCAGCGTCTTTAGCAGTGTGCGCACACCCCCTGCGTTGGCCGGCGCAGTGGTCGCGCCGCCGCGCGCGCGCCCGGCCTCCATGATCGGCTCAAGCCATGGTTGCTTGGGCGGGCGGTACAGCGCGGTAATCGGCAGGCGGCTTGCGAGGTAGCGCCCGGCAATGTCAAAACACCCAAGATGTGGTGAGACAAAAATGATCGGCCGCCCGGCCGCCTGCGCATCCTCGACATGGTGCCAGCCGATGCTGGGTACAAACAGCCGGTTCAAGCGCGCAATCGATGCCGTCCATGCGATCGCCAATTCGGTGACACCTTTGCCCTGCTCGGTGATCGATTGCTGCAGCAATGCCGATTTCGATGGCAACGCCAGCATCTGTGATTTCGCGTACTGGTCGACGTTGGAAATCGTCACAAGTCGATGTCGCCTCGACAGCAGCCAGGCCATTCGACCGAGCAGCGACCCCAGGGCGTGGTTAAGCCGCAGGGGCAATCTGCCGATAAGATTGAACAACCAGCTCATTCGGCGGTCTGTGATGCGGTGGTTGGCATTGGCGGGCGTATTGACCTGGGCTGTTGGCGGACGGACAGGTGGGTGGGCGAACGCGTGAATAGATGGGCGAGTTGGAGTAAGCGCGCGATTTTGCTAAAATTGCACGTTTGTATTATCAAGCAGCATTGTGCTGGCCGACAAGCGCCAACCAAACGAGCAACCAAGACTGAGGGGATACCCACGCATGAACGATTTTCTTTTTACGTCCGAATCTGTATCTGAAGGCCATCCGGACAAAGTGGCCGATCAGATTTCGGATGCCATTCTGGACGCCATTCTCGCCCAGGATCCACATTCACGGGTCGCGGCGGAAACGCTGTGCAATACCGGTTTGGTTATTCTGGCCGGCGAAATTACCACACGCGCCAATATTGACTACATCAACGTCGCCCGCGACACGATCAAACGCATCGGCTACGACAATACCGAATACGGTATTGATTACAAGGGCTGCGCGGTGATGGTTTGTTACGACAAACAAAGTCCTGACATTGCCCAAGGCGTTGACAATGCGCAGGATGACAATCTCGATCAGGGTGCCGGCGATCAGGGCCTGATGTTTGGTTATGCGTGTGATGAAACCCCGGTATTGATGCCCGCGCCGATTTATTACGCCCACCGACTTGTACAGCGACAGTCAGAGCTGCGTCGTGACGGCCGCATGCCTTGGCTGCGGCCCGATGCCAAGTCACAGGTGACGATGCGTTATGTTGACGGCAAACCACATTCGATCGATACCATTGTGTTATCAACACAGCACGATCCGGACATGTCGGACGGCATGAAGATGAAGCAAGAGGCGATTGATTCGGTCATCGACAACATCATCAAGCCGGTATTGCCAAAGGCGTGGATTCAAAACACCCGCTATCTCGTGAATCCGACCGGCCGATTTGTCGTTGGTGGCCCACAGGGTGATTGTGGCCTGACCGGACGCAAGATTATCGTCGACACATACGGTGGTGCCTGCCCCCACGGCGGCGGCGCATTTTCCGGCAAGGATCCGTCAAAAGTTGATCGTTCGGCCGCCTATGCCGCCCGTTATGTGGCCAAAAATGTGGTTGCCGCCGGACTGGCAAAACAGTGTCAGGTACAGGTGGCCTATGCCATTGGTGTGGCGAAACCAATGAATATCACCATTTACACGGAAGGTACCGGCGTGATTCCTGACGCGGAAATCGCCAAGTTGGTGGAGGCTCACTTCGACCTCCGGCCCCGCGGCATCGTCAAGATGCTCGACTTGTTAAAGCCAATCTACCAAAAGACCGCCGCATACGGCCATTTTGGACGTGAAGAACCGGAATTTACCTGGGAACGTACCGATATGGCCGCCAAAATGCGTGCCGCCGCGGGCGTCAAGGGTGAGGCAAAAGTTGCCGGTGTGGCACTGGCGGCCGAATAGAATTTTTTATATAATGTTGCTTCCGAGGAGCGCTGCGATTCATTCATAGAGTTGTTTTTTATGGAATGAGCCAGGCTCGGAAAAGATTTGTCGAACTGCGCTCGCAACTGAAAAGTTGCGGGCGCTTTTTTTTGCCCGCGCGTTATGAACAGACTGTCCGC
>JANMNT010000053.1:0-7149 GCA_031368465.1 Burkholderiales bacterium | reverse complement strand
CGGCGTCATGGCAAACACCACCAACGCCAGCGTAATGGGATCAGTTATTTTGGACATGCGGCATTATCGCCGAGCCGCCCAACAATGGCGATGCCAGGAGAAACCGGCCGGCGATGATTGCCGGCCAGCCACATGACATGGTTTATTTCGACTTAAATGAAAACGATTTGCCGTCGCTTACCGTATAACCGTCTGGCGCGGCAAACAAACTGAGCGGCTGCTCGGTGCGCTTGACATTGACCAGCCGGTAGATCGTGTCACCGGAACGCGGGTCGCTATGCTTGGCATACACCGTCATTTGTAAATCCGGCGATGTCCAGGTTTCGTTGGACACCGTAATGGGATTCTTGTTGCCGATCTCACCCGCGGGGATCGTATACGAGCGGAGTTTTCCTTCTGCACGCACGCCGTCAAATTCCTTGGTGCCGAGATCCCGGGTGGTTGCTTTTGACGACCAGGTGCGGTCGGCAAACGATGTTGACAGCGGGGCCAGTTGTGCGAGATCCCGGCCGTCGAACGAAACATTGACCGACGGACTGGATGACATGGACGAGCTGTCAATGCGGATTTCACCCGACGGCTGTCTGGAAACCCTGGTGTCACCTGATGCGCGTATCACGTTCACTCTTACCTGTTCGTTCAACTCTTTGTTGCCGCTTGCATTGGCAGATTCAACGCGCGTAATCACGACCTCCTCGCCGGGACTGCGCTCGATAATGGTGGCCTTGCCGTCCTTCATTGCCGCCTTCGCTTTTTCACGCAGTTCCTCAACCCGCTTTTGCAAGTTTGGATCGGTGCCAATCTTGACCGCCGATTTGGTGGCCGGATTCAGCACAAAACGTGTCTTTTCGACCGCGTCATGAATGCTGATGGATTTGAGCGCGCCATTGGCGTCACGCGATTCGATACGTGTGCGGCCGGCGCTGTCACGATACGACATTTGTGAAGTGCGCTTGACAATTTGGTTGCCATCAGGGAGTGTCTGGATGCGCTCATTGATCACCTCGGCGCTATACGGGGCATTCTTGACAGGGCGGCCCGGCATGCCCACGTGGATGCCGGCGAAGGCGTCTGACAACGCCGACGAAATGGTCACATCAATATCGTTTGGCCCGAGCATACGCAACTTCTCGAGATGCTCAACGCGCTTTCCAGGCGTGCCAGGAACGCCGGGTGGTAAAGGCGGTAACGGCGGCAGCGGAACATCTGATGCCTGCGCGAGCAGAATTGTCCGGCCATCGGTTGACTCTGCTGAAACGTTTGAAATGATCTCGACGATCCGTTGCTCGGCCACCGTCGGTGCATCGGTTGTCGTTTCGATGACGATTGGTGCGGCACTTGCCGTTGCGATCAGTGCGGCAGACGAGATTGCCGCCTTTACCGCATGGCTCAAAATTGTTGATTTCATGATTCTTCCTTTGGTGATTAATCGAATTCGGCGGCGTGCGGTGTTACTGCGCAGTAAAACGTAACGCAAGAGGCTGACCCGCCGCGCTGACCAACATCTCGGCGCGCAAGGACTCGCCAATCATTTCCGGTGATATCGCCAAACCCATATTGGCCAACATCATCTTCGGTATTTGTGTTTCGATCAGCCGCGGATTTGGTTCCAGCGCAATTTGCTCGAGTGATTGCAATGCGAAAAATGGCGCACTATTGCCATGGCTCAAACGGGCATCGTTTGTGATGGTCGGGGTGATCGCCGCCAACGGGCTGAGCAGCATCCACGCGCTCATGGCAACACTCGCGGCAAGCGCGGTGCCGGGCGCCAGCCATTGACCGACATTGCCGAAGCGGAATGAAAAGGGGCCGGCGCTGTGTTTTTTTGCAAATCGCTTCATCACCACCGCATGAACGTTTGCAGGCGTGTTGTGCATCAAAAGTTGCGCGCGCAAATGGTCCAGTTCGCGGTCGAGTTGATTGTTGTCATGTTGGTCAAGGTTCATCGTGCTGCCTCCTGCTTTGTGTCATGGGTATTGGTCGATCTTTGCATACGGTCCGGCGCTGCCATTTCGTCGACTTCGAGTAGCGTAAGCAGTTTTGCCCGCGCCCGCGACAGTCGGGAGCGAACTGTGCCGATGTCAATATGGCAAATTTCGGCGATTTCGATATAACTGAGGTCCTGCATCTCATAAAGAATCAATACGTCTCGATAGTGCGGTGCGATTCTTGCCAGGGCCTTTCGCACCACCTCTGCGCGTTGGTCCGCAAGCAGTTTGTCCAGCGCCGGCGGAGACGGATCGACGATGTCGAAGTCAATATCGTCTTGGTCAGCATCATCGGCCGCATTTGCGTGGATCGGCAAAAACCGGCGCTGCACCTCGTCACGCTTGAGAATAAAATTCCGCGCCACGCCGAACAGGAAACTCGACAAGGCGCCACGCGTCGGGTCAAACGCAAGTTTGTTTTCGATCAACGCGACGAACACATCCTGCACAACATCTGCGGCGGTGTCGGTTGAGCCGGATCGCAACATGGCAAAGCGATAAAGCGACCCCTGATGCCGGTCGTACAACATCGACAACGCGTCCTGGTCACCCGCGCGCAGCCGCCTCATTAAATTGAGGTCAAGATTGGCGTCGGTTAAGGGCATGGCGGTCATCAGCTGGCGGTTGGTTTTGCAGTATTGCCTGTTTCGTCCTGATAAGTTCCCGCAATTCTAAACTCTAATATTGACGGGCATTTTCGGGCAAAAGTGACTGGAAACGCTTTGTCTATAAGGACATTCTCTGTATTTCATGGGCAAGTCAATCGACGTGCTTTTGCGCGACAATACGACTCCACAAGAAGAATGAGGCCAACCATATGACCTACGCCGCCCTCACCGGCTGGGGTAAATGTTTACCCCCCGCCATCCTGACCAACGCCGATCTCGCCACGTTTCTGCCAACCGATGACGACTGGATTGTCCAGCGCACCGGCATGAAGGAGCGGCGTATCTCACACGTTTGCGGGCTCGAGCTATCCTTCGTTGCGGCAAAACGGGCGCTCGCCTGCGCTGGGCTGGATGCCACCGAACTCGATTTCATCATCTACGGATCGTGCAGCTTTGACGAGCACGTGCCAAACACCGCATCCGGTTTGCAGGTCAGGCTCGGCGCGACCAAGGCCGCGGCGATGGATGTGAACACCGCCTGCACCAGCTTTCTTTACGGCATGTCGACGGCCACAGCGTTTATTCAATCGGGCATGGCAAAAAATGTACTGGTGATCGGCGTCGAGCATATTTCAAAATTCATGGATTGGGAGAATCGTAACGTCGCGGTGCTGTTTGGTGACGGAGCCGCCGCGGCCGTATTTCAAGCGACTGATAAAGCCGAGGGCGTCATTGCACAAAAACTGCAGTGTTACGCCGACGCGCGGCAAACCTTGCGGGTGCGGGGCAAGGGTGCCCTGTACTCAAATACCGGTGTGGTCTACGGTGATACGCGCTGGGACTTTGACGGCCAGGAGATCTTTAAGAAGGCTGTGACCGGCATGGGTGAGGCGTCGGTCGACGTTTTGCGGCAGGCGGGGGCGACCATCGACGACGTTGATGTGGTGGTGCCGCACCAAGCCAACCTGCGGATTATTGAGGCGGTCGCGAAACGCGCCGGCGCGCCGATGGACAAGGTATTTTTGACCGTGCAGAAATACGGCAACATGAGTGCAGCCACCGCGCCGGTGGCGCTGGTCGAGGCGCTTGAGGCGGGTCGCGTCAAACCTGGTGGATTGGTACTGATACCGGCATTTGGTGCCGGTTTGACGTTGTCCGCGCATTTGATCCGCTGGGGTGATCGGACCACGCCGATTGCCACATCCGACGCCGAGTTGCCACCCTGTGACCAAACCGCGCTCGAAATGGTGCAAAAATTAATGGCGCAGAAACTGCCGCGCGAACGTTCCGAGGCGGGTCTGATGGGTGTGAAATTTTTTGAAGCGGGCTGATCGCCAAACCAGCAATTAACTTTTTATCGATCTGTGTACCAATACGCGTCGGTAAATCGTTTCATCCGCTGCTTGTCGACCAGCATCCAAAAACCGACCCTTGGCATGACAGTGAAGTAGTGCCAGTCGCCGTGTTTGTCGTATTTGCGCATTGAGGTGATTGCGAGTGCATTACGCGCGCGACAAAATTTTTGGCCGCGGCTGCGGCCGAGTTGTTTCAGGTCCTGCAAAATCTTGATGTCTTCGGCATACAACATTTCTTCGTCATAACCACCAACCGCCTCGAAGTCAATGCGCCGGCAGAACACCACGCCGGCGTCAACCCGTGCGAAATAGGTGATGATAGTGGCAACCAGCCAGGTAAAAAATATGCCGAGCGACCAACGGTCGGGTCGCACACCGGTGGTACCGACCACGGTTTTTCCATCGGCCATGACGTCTTCGATGGCATTAAATGTTTCAACGTGGATGCGTGAATCGGCATCGATGAAGCAAATAATCTCGCCTTGGGCAATGGCCGCACCACCATTGCGCGCGGCGGCAATGGCGCGTTTTTCAACATATGCCACACGGCAGCCACGCGCAGCAGCAATTTCCGCCGTGTTATCCGTCGATGCGTTATTGCCGATCACGACCTCAATCGCATCCGCACCGCCCCGGTAGCGGGCGCGCGCCGCCTCCACGGTGTCGAGCAGTATGGGCAGTCGATCCGCTTCGTTATAGGCGGGAATGACGAGTGAAAAGCGGGGCATCGCGGTCGGAAAACTGGCTTATTTTGCCGGCTTGGCCTTGGCTTTTGGTTTTTCCATCGCCGCTGTCAGCAGGCCCGCGACCAGATCGTTCATCGACACGCTTTGCTCTTTTGCGCTTTCGTGCAGATGTGTGATCAGGGTGATCGGCAACTTGCAGGCGAACGGGACGAGTCCTGCAGCTTGGTCGAGTTTGCGCTGCTCTTTTCGGTCAACGATGGCGCTACCGGTGCCAAATCGATCCGGCACACCGGCTATTTTTACCGCGTTATCTGACTTGACCATTTTGTTCTTTGCGAGATCGGTTTTTTTCATCGTCATGTTGATACCTGCTTTTCGTTTAGGGGTGCAGTTGTAGGGGTGGTTCCTGCATCGCGGCGACCTGCTCCCGCAACGCCAAAACCTGATTTTGCCAATAGCGTTGCGCCTGATCACCAAAAAACCACGGAAATGCCAGTTTAAACGCCGGGTCGTCGGCGCGCGAAGCGAGCCAATAGCTATAGTGAATCATCCGCAGCGTTCGCAGCGCCTCGATCAAATGCAGCTCACGGCGGTCAAAATCGGCAAACTCCTCGTAGCCGTCCAGCGCATCCCGTAACTGTACGGCCATTTCCTCGCGCGTGCCGGAAAGCAACATCCATAAATCCTGAATTGCCGGGCCTGAACGGCAATCGTCAAAGTCGACAAAATGCGGCCCGTCGTCTGTGTAAAGGATATTGCCCATATGACAGTCGCCGTGCAACCGGATCATTTTCACGTCACCGGCACGCGTATAACACGCGGCAACACCGTCGAGCGCCTGATCGACCACGCTTTTCCATGCCGGCAGAATGTCCGCCGGAATGATGCCAGACGCCACCAGCCAGTCATGCGGCATGTGGCCAAAAGTTGTCGCGTTCAGGGCCGGGCGGGTTGCAAATGGGTGGATAGCACCCAGCAAATGAATGCGGCCGAGAAATCGACCGATCCATTCGCGAACGTCCGGCCGGTCTAGCTCGGGTGCCCGTCCGCCACGCTTCTCAAACAACGCAAAACGAAAGCCATGATGGCTGTGCAGCGTTTTGCCGTCGTGGACAATCGGCGCAACCACCGGAATCTCCGCGTCTGCAAGTGTTTGCGCGAAGCTGTGTTCCTCCAAGATCTGCGCGTCCGTCCAGCGCTCAGGGCGATAGAACTTGGCGATGAGTTGGGTGCGGGCTGGCAGGGCGGATGGCCGGGCATCACGCGGCTCTTCCAGCCCCACCTGATAAACGCGGTTTTCATAGCTATTGAGCGCCAGCAGCCGGCCGTCGCAAAAAAAACCGATCGATTCGACCGCATCGAGCAACAGGTCAGGGGTAAGCGCTGAATAGGGATGCGGCGAATTGGGAATCATGCCGACATTGTAGGGGCTCCAGCCGGCGACTGAAATGCGGACGATAGATTTGTCACCGATCATGCGGTTCTGTGTGTTGATGTGTGAGGCGGTAAAATGTGTCATTCATATACTTCCCGTCATTCCACATGTCCAGCACGCCACAATTCTCCTGTCTTGCCATCCTGTCCGGTAAAGTCGCGGCCGATGCGCCCGTTACCATCAAGGGTTGGGTCAAAACCCGCCGTGACTCCAAAGCCGGTATCTCTTTTGTGAATGTCTCGGACGGCTCGTGCTTTCACCCGGTACAGGTGGTGGCGCCGAATACACTCGCCAACTACGCCGATCAGGTGCAAAAACTCACCGCCGGTTGTGCGGTTGAGTGTACCGGTTTGATTGTGCCCTCTTCTGCCAAGGGGCAGCCATTCGAGATGCAGGCAAGCGACATTAGAGTGATTGGCTGGGTGGAAGACCCCGATACCTATCCGATTCAACCCAAGCCGCATACGATGGAATTTTTGCGGGAAGTGGCGCATTTGCGCCCGCGCACCAACACCATCAGTGCCGCCACACGCGTCCGTCATACCATTGCCCAGGCCATCCATCGGTTTTTCCATGAGCGTGGATTTTTGTGGATCAACACGCCGATCATCACCGCCAGCGATGCCGAAGGTGCGGGTGAGTTGTTCCGCGTATCGACCCTTGATATGGTCAACCCGCCGAAAACAGCAGACGGCAAGATTGATTTCTCGAAGGATTTTTTTGGACGCGAGGCGTTTCTCACCGTCTCCGGGCAACTCAACGTCGAGACCTATTGCATGGCGCTATCAAACGTTTACACCTTTGGGCCGACGTTTCGTGCGGAAAATTCCAATACCTCGCGCCATCTCGCCGAGTTCTGGATGATCGAGCCGGAGATTGCGTTCGCCGACCTGGCCGACGACGCAACACTGGCCGAGGCGATGCTCAAGTATGTCTTTAAGGCGGGACTCGACGAGCGCGCCGATGACATGGCATTTTTTGACGAACGTATTGAAAAAGGTATCGTCGCCAAGCTCACCAACATCGTTAATACCGAATTTGTGCGCATGGATTACACCGACGCGATCAAGGTGCTTG
>JANMNT010000016.1:0-2356 GCA_031368465.1 Burkholderiales bacterium | reverse complement strand
GCCCTTTGTACTTGGTTGCGTTGATCAACGTGGTAATCGCGGGCGACTGTACGCCACCGGGTGCCCACGGGTTCCACTGGTTGGCCGGATTGTTCAAGACCTTGCTCAGTTCAAAGATGGATGCAAAACCATCGATCACATTGCCATTGGTCTTGGCGGTATTCATCATGTAACCGATGTCGTAATCCAGATTACCGATGGTACCTTTGGAACCGACCACCACCCGATCCTGCGTCGCAATGTCGTTGGTGGTGCGCGGGCCAAGCAGGAAGGTACGCTGCGAAACCGCCAGTGGCTGACCGACCATCGCGCCCAAGCCGATCGCATTCAAATAATCCGCTGCGAACTTGTAATTGGGATTGGACGGGTGAATCAGCAAAATGGGATCAACGCCGGAACCTGCAAATTTCGGGTTACCGGCATAGAACGCCTGACGCAATGGCGCCGGTTGAATCGCATTGGTAAATTCATTGCGGCCATACAGGCCTTCCACGTATAACTCGGCATTTTCGTTCAGTTTGAATCGGCCGTTTACGGTCGCGCCAGTGAACTCCCGTTTTGGTACCAGACCGACAAATGGCCCGGTATCAAAGGTGCAATTGGGCGCCGTTCTGGTGGTTGCCGGCGCGCCCGCACTGAAGCCCAGACCCGAACGTGGCACCATGCCGATGGAGGCGCAATTTTTCGCGAAGGCACTGGGGTTGCCATAGCCCGTTCCCGAAATACCAAACGGGTTGGCGGCCGATCGACCGTTGGTGCCGGCATCAAACAATGTGGCACCGCCGGGGAACCGCCACACACCTTCAATCCGACCGGTTTCGGTTGCGCCACCCGCGTAGTAGGGCAGGTTGGTATCCGACTTGGCATAGGCGCGCTCTGCGCCGAGCAAGTTGCCTTCCTTCTCCATGGTGGCGGACGCCGTTACGGACCAGCGGTCTTTGTTGTAATCGCCAAATCCTCCGACAATGCTGTATTTCTCGCCTTTGGCACCGCCGCCACGGGTCGGTTCACCATAGGTCGCGCTCAACTCCACGCCTTTGTAATCCTTGCGCAGGATGAAGTTCACCACGCCGCCGATGGCATCACTGCCATACACGCCGGATGCACCATCCTGCAGCACTTCAACGCGCTCGATGGCGCTCAACGGTATCGCATTGGTGTTCACGCTCTCGCCGCCGCCGGCAAACACGGCGAGGCGACGGCCATTGACCAGCACCAGGGTTTTGTCCGCGCCGAGGCCGCGCAATGACACCGAAGACCGTCCATACGTCGACAAGCCCGACTGACCGGCGTTGACCTGACCACCAGCGGAGGACACCGCGGTAATCTGGAACAGCAACTCTTCGGTAGACGTAACGCCACTCTTTTCGATATCGGCGCGCGTGACGACGGTCACCGGCAACGCGGTTTCAGCGTCAACCCGCTTGATGCTGGAACCGGTCACTTCGATCCGCTCGGCTTTCTGCGGGGCTTCTGCGGTTTGCGCGTAGACCGAAGGTGCTGCCATCAGTGACAGCGCAAGGCCAGTGGCAATGACGCATGGCTTCAATGCAAATGCGTTTGCCGGCTGCTTGTATTTACTCATTAGTGCCTCCTAGTTGAAGTGGTGAAACTCAGGCAAAACGTTCAACCCGAGTTGACTCACGCGAAACCGCGCGAATCCAATTCAGGGTCGATTGTTGTCTTAATAAATGTTCGAAAAGCCATCCGACGTCGCATCGCGATATGTTGCCGAAACGACGCCAGTCGAAACAATTTGGAACAACGGCTTTCCAGTAATTGAAGAATAACGGCTGTCGGTCGCGAATTCCAACAATGCATGCCAATAAGTCCGCAAATGTTGCATGTACGCAACAAATTGGCACGATTTTGTAAGGCTTTGTAATTGTTCTGCAAGTGCTCGTTGCAAAAAAAAGAGGGCCGAAGCCCTCTTTCTTTTTGCGGTGTTTTACAACTTCCTACTTGAACTTGTACGTTGCGGAAGCCGTCATGTACAAGCCATACGGGTTCTCGAACGTGGTGTTAAACATCCGCGTTGCCTGGTTGATGTCCAACGAGGGTTTGTTATTGGCAATGTTGCGGATATTGAAGCTGAGGGTCAGGTTCTTGATCGACTCGTTCTGAACGGTAATATTTTGATATGTTATCGATCGCACGGTACATGCGTAGTCAATGAAGCCCGCAGACAGGCAAGTGCCAAACGGTGTGCCAATATTCAGGAATTTTCCGGTATAGCTGACGCTCGGTGTGACGATCCAATCCCGATATTCCCAGCTCACACTTGCGGTGCCGCGAATCTTCGGTTGATTGTAGGTGCCATTGTATTCGACCGCTTCCTCACCGACGTTTGCCGAGT